>JAPLDG010000104.1 GCA_026391845.1 Bacteroidota bacterium
ATAATTTCCTTTTCACAAATACAAATAACATTGTTATCAAAACTTGCTCCATTTACAATATCCCTGCCAGCTTTGGCCAGATCGGCCGTTTCATCCACCACACATGGAGGATTTCCGGGGCCGGCGGCAATCATTCCAATGCTGTTGCTGATGATGGTCACGGTCGGGTTCTTACTCGGGGTGCTAGAACCGATCACACCATAAGGAGCCCTTTCCACAAGGGTTAAGCCGTCATCGTCAGAAAAGGATTCAGAAACAATATCTTCCACTCCGGGAGTTTTAACGATACCCAGATTATTTTTAACAACTTTATCCTCCCAACGCCCCATACCGGTTTCTTCATGCGCCATCCGTGACAGAATGTCGATGTTTTCCAGCGACATTTTCCGGATATTGGCAATGATATTTCTCCGGGTTTCAAGGGTCAGTTTATTCAACTCCCGGAAGGCCAGCCCACCTGCATGTATGGCATCGTTTATATCAGAAAATACGCCTGCGTTTTCAGGGGCAACCAACTTTGTTGCAGGAAAAAGGTTCATGTCATGAATGACTTCCTGCACCAGTTGCCGTATATCCTTTTCAAGATTATCCATCATTTTTTCGCCTGTTAGAGAAAATATGGTTTCAATTCATGGTGAGGTTGTGGTATCAGTGTAGCCATGCAAAGCAGGTCTTTTGACCTGGCTCTTTCAGCTCCGGCTTCCAGGGCCACCTCCATGGCATCAAGAGGTCCAAGCATTTTAACATAAGATTTCCCGCCAAAACCGATGGCAAGCCTGATTTCAATTATTTTCACATTTCCCGTTTTTGCGGCCAGATCTCCTGCTTCAATGCTTGATACGACAGATAATGTTTCAATGATTCCGATGGCATCCCATGCATCGGTTGCAACGGTTTTCCCGATGGCTGCAACAACATCCGGATGAACCATCGGCAGAAATAAGCTGTCAACAATAAAATTCTTACCGGTTTCGTAACCCTTGTTATAGGAATATTCGACTGAAGCAACATCTCCGCTGAAAACAATCAGATATTTACCCGGACACATCGTTTTCGCCTCGATAATTCTAACCGGGGCGATTTTCACCATTTCATCCAATGCTTTTATTCCGACAGCTATGCTGCTAAACTCCAGTACGCCTAAAACCATTAACTCCACCTGTTCCTCATTATTTCCTGTAAATCACCTGGTCATTTTCGTCGATCATATCAACAATGCCCACTACCAAAGCGTCAACCGGTTTGTTGACCGTCAGCGAGGTTTCTCTGGATGGGCTGCCCTCGGTTATCAGCACCAGTTCATCCCTGCCAACCCCGATGATATCAAGCGCCACCAGGAACTCACCTTTCGCCTTACCGTGCTGATCGGTTTTTTCGACCAACAGATAACTCGCCCCTGGGATCCCGTCATTTCGCGTACTGCAAACGATTGTGCCGACTATTTTACCAAGTATCATTGTTCAGTCACCGGTTTTTCTCATAGGTAAAAACGCCATCTTTTTCAATTTTATCGACAATCGCAATGATAGCAGAATCAGATGGCTTTCCCTCCGTTGTATGGGTAAACCGGGCGCTGCTTCCGGATACGTAAAAAACGACTTCTCCTACGCCGGCGCCAACACTGTCCATGGAAACAACAAAATCGTCCTTCCCTTTCATGGTCACCGGGTCTATTTTTTCAAGAAGCAAAAATTTGATGCCTTCTATTTTTGCCGCCTTATGACTGGAAACGACCGTTCCGACTACCTTTGCCAAGACCATATTGAATTACAATTTACGAATTTCGAATTGCATTTTACTTTTTCACAGCTCCCCTGCCCAATGGCAAGGCGCTGTCAACATTTTGGTGGGGCCTTGGAATTACGTGCGAAGAAACAAGTTCTCCGACCTTTTGTGCAGCCTGAACACCAGCATCTACAGCCGCCCTCACTGAGGCAACATCACCCCGTACAACTGCGGTAACATAGCCGCCGCCGATTTTTTCATAGCCGATCAACTCTACTTTCGCAGCCTTGACCATGGCATCCGATGCCTCTACCATGGCAGTAAACCCTCTGGTTTCGATCATTCCCAATGCTTCTGATGTATTATCATTCATAGTATTTCTCCTTTTAAGTAAAGTAATTTCTTTATTTATAGTCTTCTCTTCCGGAAATTTCGGCCAGGCGTTGTTCAACAATTGTTTTACATTCCAGTACCTCTGCCTCTTCACCTCCGATATAAACTCTTCCGAATTTCCCAAAGCCCATCACATCAATGATATTGATGTGTGCTGCTTTTTCTGCTTCATTTGCAGCGTAGTAGGCATAGCCGGCAGGTTCCACTTCAAGTACAAACAAAGTATCTCCCCGGAGAAGCATCATGCCCATTCTTGTTCTGTTGATCAATTGTGCGTGATGGTCTTCCACATTTTTGATCAGCTGACTGGTGAGAATCCTTGGTTTAATTCTATCATGTTCAAGTTTATCGATGGCTTTTAAAACAGCCTCCCCGGCCATGCGGGTATCACCCTGACTGTCGGAATGAACCTCCAGCATGCCATAGGCTCTCTCGACAATCTGCATACCAGGGGTTACACGCGTGGCTTTCAGTGCAATGTCGGTAAGCGTATTGATCTCTATACCGGGTGCAATTTCAATGATGCAGCACGCCTGGCCGGCCACGGGCAGGTACCCCCTGGAAACGGTTGACAAATACGAAGCCATCTGCAACTGCAAGGAATCCAGGAATATATAAGTTCTTAAATCAATCATGATTATTTTCCTTTCTTGGTTATTTGTATATCCAATGGTAAAGCGGTATCCACATTTTCATGCGGACGGGGGATAACATGGGAGGAGACAACCTCTCCAACTTTTTCTGCTGCCCGGATGCCGGCATCAACGGCTGCCCGAACTGAAGCAACA
>JAPLDG010000262.1 GCA_026391845.1 Bacteroidota bacterium
AAAAACTGCCGGATAACATCATCTATAAGGTCATTTTTAAAGAGGAGGATATGTTTGTGCACGTTGACGGAGAGCCGTTCGAACTGCACGATTACTATGCGAATCCCCAGAATTACAGGAGCGCATTCGAAAAATATATCCCGTACTTGTCCATGCTGATCAATTGCGTTTACTGGGATAAGCGATATCCTCGCCTGGTTACGAAGCAGTATTTGAAAAAACTTTTTGCCAAAGAGAATCCTACCCTCACCGTGATCGGCGATATTAGTTGTGACGTGAATGGATCTGTTGAATGCACGCTGAAACCAACTGAAATTGATGATCCGATTTTTATATACGATCCGGATACGGAGCAAATCACCATGGGGCACAAAGGGAAGGGGATGCTGGTGATGGCGGTTGATATTTTGCCCGCTGAATTGCCACGCGATTCCTCCGATGGTTTTGCCGATGTACTCGTAAATTTTGTCAAAGCTATTGCTGATGCAGATTTTAGCGAACATTTTGATGATCTCGACCTGCCAAAGCCAATTAAAAAAGCGTTGATTTTACACAATGGAGAATTGACACCTGATTATAAATATATGGAGGAGTTTTTAAAATGAAGAAAATATTGATACTTGGCTCCGGACTTGTGGCCAAACCAATCATCCAGTATCTGCTTAGCAAAGGCTATCAGCTTACAGTGGCTTCAAATACCCCGGATCGTTCAAATGCAATGATAGCGGGGAACATCAATGGTGTGTCACTTTTCTGGGATGCCGGTGATGAAAATTCACTCAGCCAAATGATTGCTGATCATGATCTTACAGTAAGTCTGCTGCCCTATGTTTTTCATGTGATGGTTGCCGGATACTGCGTGGCCCATAAAAAGAATATGGTTACAACATCCTATGTCAAACCTGAGATGCATGCACTGGATGCTGCGGCCAAAGAGGCTGGCATTATTCTGTTAAACGAAATGGGACTCGACCCGGGCATCGATCACATGTCTGCCATGCGCATCATTGACCATGTGCATGAGCGGGAGGGGGCCGTTCTGGAATTTTACTCGATCTGCGGGGCATTGCCGGCACCGGAAGCAGCTGATAACCCTTTCCGGTATAAATTTTCATGGAGCCCGAAAGGCGTGGTGCTGGCTGGTAACAATGATGCCATGTACCTTCACCATGGGAAGGTAATTGAATTGCCAACCCGTGATTTGTTTAAGAATCCGTTTCGTGTGAATTTTCCACAGGTTGGTGAACTCGAGGTCTATCCGAACCGCGATTCCCTGGCTTACAAGGAAATTTATGGCATTCCTGAAGCACAAACCATGTTTCGCGGCACATTTCGTTACCAGGGATGGTGTGAAACACTCGATGCCCTCAAGAAACTGAACCTGATTTCCCCGGAAAAATTCGATATGCAAGGAATGACCTTCGCTGACATGGTTGCCAACCAGATCAGGAAAAGATCCGGCTCCTCAGATATTCGGAACATGGTCGCAGACTTTCTTAAAATTCCTGTCACCTCACATGCCATGGAAGCGATGAGCTGGCTTGGCTTGTTTGATAATGCTCCGATGAACTGTACCCTCGATTCCACATTTGAAGTGACCTCTGATCTGATGATCGAAAAGATGAGCCTCGGGCAGCATGAACGGGACATGGTTGCGCTGCAACATACGTTCCTTGCGGCATTTTCGGATGGAAGAAAAGAGGTGATCAGGTCGCGAATGCTCGATTTCGGAACCCTGGCGACTGATACTTCCATTGCCCGTACGGTGGCCTTGCCGGCAGCTATCGCGGTTGAAATGATCCTGGATGAAAAAATCAAGGTGAAGGGTGTTCATATTCCTGTAATTCCTGACATTTATAATCCGGTCCTTGACCAGTTGGAAAAATTAGGCATAAAAATGGAGGAAGAATTTGGGTTGCCATTATCTGAAATGATCAATGGCTGAGTCCTCTCAAATTTTCAGATTTTCAAATCTTCAAATTATTTTTAGCAGATGGGAATAGGAGAAATTATTGTTATCATCATTGTCGCAATCGTGTTGTATTCGCTGTATAGCATGCGTAAAAAACCTGATGGAACCGGACCAGCATCAACAGGGCCAACCCCCGCAGATGAAGCCCCCCCCCGAAATGAAACCCGCAACCCCGCCGGCAATGGCGCAAAAAGTAAGCCGGGTTATGCCAAATGGGTCGGTGGCGGGCTGGGTTGGGTCTTTGGGGGACCGATCGGTGCCATCCTGGGGGTAGCGCTCGGTTCCATGTTTGATGGCATGAACTCCGGACAGAATTCTTATCGGGGGACCCAGCGTGGTGATTTTGCCATGAGTTTGCTGGTGCTTTCAGCAGCGGTCATGAAGGCTGACCAGAAGATCTCGAAGGCGGAACTTTCATTTGTCCGCAATTTCTTTATCAGCCAGTTTGGCGCTGACGAAGGAAACCGGTTGATCGGCATGCTGCAGGAAATACTAAAGCAGGATATCAATGTGCATGATGTGAGCGTTCAGGTTGGTCAGTTTACTGATTATCCTGTTAAACTTCAGCTTGTTAATTATCTATTCGGCATCGCAGCTGCCGATGGTCAGTATCATCCGGATGAAGTTGATATGATTTCAACCATCTCCGGCTTTATGGGGGTCCTGAATGCCGATTTTACCTCGATAAAAGCAATGTTTGTAAAAAGTACCGGATGGGCATATGATATTCTTGAAATCACATCTAATGCTACTGATGAGGAGGTGAAAAAGGCCTATCGTGAAATGGCGAAGAAACATCATCCTGATAAAGTGGCCCATCTTGGCGAAGATATCAGGAAGTCTGCAACAGAAAAGTTCCAGAAAGTAAGCGCTGCCTACGATGAAATAAAAAAGCAACGCGGCATAAATTAAGATCCATCGCATGCTTTTTTCCGAAAAAAAACTAGGACCTGTTCTTTTGCGTAACAGGTCTATCCGCTCTGCTGCGTTTGAAGGCATGTGTCCGGGCAACAGCGTTTCCGGGGATCTGATCAGATACCATGCATCTGTTGCAGCCGGTGGAATCGGCATGACAACCGTTGCGTATGCAGCGGTATGCAGGAGTGGTTTGTCGTTTCCTCACCAACTCCTGATAGATGGAAAAGCGTTACCTGGTTTGAAAAAAGTTACTGATGCCATCCACCGGGAGGGTGCCGCTGCAGCCATACAGATTGGCCATTGCGGACTGATGGCAAAGAAATCGATATCCGGTGTATGTCTGGCCCCAACAGGTGGATTCAATTTATATGGTCCGACCTGGCCCGGAACCATCACATTCAATGAGATAGGTGAAATCATCCGGAATTTTGGGCAGGCAGTCAAAATTGTACGGGAAGCCGGGTTCGATGCCATTGAAGTCCATGCCGGGCACGGTTACCTGATCAGTCAGTTCCTTTCACCTTACACCAATAAGCGCAAAGACCGGTACGGTGGCTCATTTGAAAATCGCAGCCGGTTTATGATCGAAGTCATCAGAGAGGTTCTGGCTGCTGCCGGTTCAAACATGGCAATTGTTGTCAAAATGAACCTTCGTGACGGTTTTGAAGGAGGGATGGAGATGGATGAGTCTTTGATGGTTGCAAAATTGCTTGAAAGTGAAGGAGTACACGGACTGGTGTTGTCGGGTGGCTTTGTTTCGAAAGCGCCCATGTATGTCATGCGGGGCAGCATGCCCGTGAAAGTCATGGCGCATTATATGAAGAATCCACTGATGAAATTCGGTACACGGTACTTTGGAAATTACCTGATGAAACCGGAACTCTTCACTGAAGGATACTTTCTCGAAGATGCACTGAAGATAAGAGCAGCAGTCAGACTTCCGTTGATCTATGTCGGCGGCTTGAAATCTAAAGCGATGATTGAAAAGGTACTTGGAATGGGGTTTGATTTTGTACAGATTGCAAGGGCACTGATTCATGACCCTGGATTTATTCATAAATTAGAAACGGGGGAGGCGCTGGAATCAGGCTGTGAGAGTTCCAACTATTGCATTGCCCGCATGTATTCCGGTCAAATGGCTTGTTTTCAGAACGAACCATTCGGATTTATTGAAATGGGGAGATCACCAAAAAAAGGAGGGCTGTAAGTGACCCTACAACCCATCCCCAAAACAAACGCACTCAAACAAAAAACAAGGTACCGCATTCGCTGATTAATCAATAAGGACGATTCTTTTCACAAGGAGCGAGTTTCCTGAGCTGATGCGAATGAAATATAACCCTTTCGGTTCCATCGAAATATCAAATGAGTATTCCTCACTACCGGAACACACTCTGCTTGATATTTTTTCTCCGCTGATGTTCATCACAGATATCTCCAGTTTCTCTTCCTGCAACCTCCCGCTTTTAATTTTAAAAACCCCTTTGGTCGGGTTGGGGTAGATCTGCAGATCAGAAAAAGACAACTCATTTACCCCAACGGTTGACGCAGCCTGAGAAACGGTAACTGTTTGCGGAATCAAACCATTAACGGTAATTGTAATGTTGGCAACGCGGATTTGAGTTGTCGTGTTTGTGGTGAAGGTAGCCGTGATGGTGGAATTGCCGCTCCCGGAGGAAGTAACCGTACACCATATGGAATTGCTGGATGCAGTCCAGTTTGCGTTTGAAGTCACTCCAAACGTAGTATTACCGGATGTTGCAGCTACATTTCTGTTTAATGGGGTAACGGCAAGCGTAGGAACGACAGCAACAGCATTGAAAGAACCGGCCATTCCCGGGGCATGAGGAGTACAAACATAAGCGTAAGAACCAGCTACAGTTACTTTATATTCAAAAGAAGTAACACTGCTGCTGATGATTGAGTTCCAGGAGGCAGCACCTGAGGGAATTGCCCCGGGGGTGGAAGTGGTTGTATGAGTGCCGGCACTCCAGACCCATCGTATCGTATCTCCGACATTGACAGAGAGGCTGGCAGGGCTAAAAAAGAAGTTCCCGACGGTCACCACATGTTTAACTGCATAGGATGTTGCGCTTAAAGTCATTATGGAAACCAGTATCAGACTGAATATTAAAAAGGTATATTTTTTCATAGGAGTAGATTTAATTGTAATTAAGACTAATTAAATACAAAAATACAACATTTTTAATATCAAATTCAAGGAAAGGAAAAAAAAAGTTTTCAATCGTGAAATCTCCAGGCGATGCCAAATTTAAATGCGCCATCCTGCATGGGGTAATTTGGGGTAGTATAATAGTCACGACCCATAAAACTGGCGTTTAAATGAGTATAGGTGAAAAAGAATCTGGCACGTTGAATTTTAAGGTTGATAAAAATGTCCATATACAAATAATTACCAATCTCTTTTTTATCCTGCAGATTGAATGATCTAAGGGCAGGATTGTAATTATCAGCGTAATAAGCAGTGTTATAGAAAAAATTCAGGCCAGGCTGAAGGGTTGCTGCACCATGAAATAATGGTTGTGTAAAATATACGGTGAGGTTCCCCATGAAAGCAGGAAGGCGGAGTAAGGTTGTTCCCTGAACTGTCTGATAGACCAATTGAGTTTTAAGTTTAAAACGCCAAAGGTCAATTTCACCATTCAGATACCACTGGACGTATCCGAATTCCGGAGTGTATTGTCTGGGCTGGCTCGCTGTGTCGAGGTAAATAAAATTATTGATGCGGCTGATATTCAACCCCGTCTCGAAAAATTTGAAAGAATATTTGGCCCCGCCTGAAATGAGTCCCTGTTTCAGCCAGGTCGTATCCCATTGGTAGCTGTTTCCCTGATAATGTGCATAAAACCACCCGGGTTGTTGTAATCTGTAATTTCCCGTGATGGCCAAGATTCCTATATTTCTGTTTGGATTTCCCAGGACTGTTGACAATGCTACTTTGAGGCTTATGTCACCTTCGTTATAATCGCCCAGCACATAATCTCCAATGGCTTCAAGTCTGAGGCTTGAGAAAGGCCTGAAGTCAATTTTGGCAATTGGGATAAGTTGCCGGAAGTAATCTTTCCTTCCGTGGAGTGCTACTTCAGAATATTGTTGCCTGATTCCGGCTTCAATCTGGAAAACCCTCAGGGTATTATTTGGTTTGAAACTTGGGTTTGACCAGGTTACCTGGTTGATGATTTTTTTCACTGTCAGGGAGTCATAGGTGAATACCGTATCGAGTACAGGTGGTGGGAAGAAACCGCTGTCGGGCTGCCTGTCAATGAAGTTCTGGATTTGCCGTACATATTGAAATGAATATGACAGCCGGCCAAGTTCTGTTCGTTTGCGCATGCCCAGGGTTGTATCCTTTTCATTTTTCGGATGGCGGGTGAGGTCAAAATAGTGTTTCATGAAAAAGTTGGATTCCCTGATTCTGTTTTGTGCCGTATACAGATTTACCGGGATCACGATCCGGTTTGGCTCAAGGTTATCCTGAAACAAGCTGTCGTATTTTATGCCACCATTTTCATAATTACGTAGCCGGTTGAATGTTAGGTTTGCAATTACGCCATAGCGCTTGTTTTTCGTAAAGAATTGTGAAGTGAGCACAAAATGGATATGGTTTGTTTTTTGCCTGTTATATGCGCCTGGGGCGCTCATCACATG
>JAPLDG010000082.1 GCA_026391845.1 Bacteroidota bacterium
ATCAACTATTACGAGCAAAGTAAAGCCGTTGCAGTTGTGAAAGAGGACCTGGATGTTGACTACAACAATAAAAAGATCAAATTGGCCGGCACCAAAGCAGCCATTAACCGCATTGAGGAAAAGTTAGGGCTTCAGAAGCAGATCCAGCTTCAGAGTTCCTCCATCCTCGAGAAGCGCAACCAGCTCAGTGAGGTGAACAGCAAAATTGCCGATGCGGAAATTATCGGTTCCGGAAAGTCCCTGGATGAAAAAGAGCTCGTAAAACTGAAACAGGCTTCAGAAAAGCTAAAGGAGGATATCCGCCTCGCCGTAGGCGATTTATATAGTTATGGGCACAGTACGGAAGGTCTCCCGATCGATGGTTTGCTGAACGATTGGATTACAAACGTGATTGAGTACGAAGATACAAAAGCCGGTATTGTCGTTTTGGGAGAGCGTATCATTGAATTTCAAAAACAGTATGCTATTTATGCTCCCGCAGGTGCGAATTTAAAACGCATCGAACGTGAAATCGGTGTTTCAGAGCAGGAATTTCTGGAAATTCTGCATGGATTAAGCCTGGCAAAATTGAAAATGCAGGATGCCGAACTATCCGCTTCCATCAAAGCAGTTGATCCTCCATTTTTCCCCTTGTCGCCCAACCCCACCAAACGTAAAATTCTGATCATTGTCGCAGCCTTGGTCGGCTTCTTAATCGTTCTTACCAGCATTCTTGTGACCGAATATTTTGATGATACCCTGAAAAATCCGGAAAAAGCATCAAAAATAATTCAATTGCAAACCATCGGTATCTTCCCGAAAATTTTCCTGAAGGCAGGCACTGTCAATTTTCCGTTTATCACCAACCGTTTGCTGGAAATGATCATTCAGAAGGCAGATATGCTTACTGCTAAACCAACTCCATCAAATGCACCTCGTGTCCTGGCATTTTTCAGCACCCTGAGCAATGAAGGAAAAACGGTGACAGCCGGCAACATCGCGTTGAAACTGAAGAAACAGGGGAAAAAGATTCTCTATCTCAATTTCTCCCGGGAATCACTTCGCAGGAATGAAACAGATCAAATGGGCTATCCTGTTGATCCCAAACAAATATCTACTTCCGGAACAATTCAATCGCATGAGCTCTTTCAATTTTTCAGCAGATTAATTGGATATGGGGACAAACGTACAGATCCTTCCAGTCCGTTCCTTCAACAACCGGATGCCTATCTCGACGACTCGGAATACTATGTTTATGACGTATTAAACAATTACTATTCAGCAAGTTCCTATCTGGATCTGATGGAAGGTTACCCGATTTCGTATCAAGGTCACCTGGATTATGTGCTCATTGAGTTTCCCCCGTTTCTTTATTATTCCTATCCGCAAAGACTTGTAGCAAATGCAGATCTGGCCGTCCTGTTTTGTCGCGCAAACCGCACCTGGTCAGCTGCGGATAAAGGAGTCCTGGATATTTTAAAGAGTATCACTTCGCAGGAGCCTGTAATTGTTTTAAATGGCGTTGAATTGCTGGTAGTGGAATCTGTTTTGGGCGATTTACCCAAAAAGCGTAGTTTATTGAGAAGTTTTATAAAAAAAGGGATCCGCTTGCAGTTTAATTCAAAACAAAAAATATAAGCCGCCCGATGAAAATTTCTCTGCGTAAAATAACGCGTGAAGCTAATTTCCTTTCCCTGGCAGGGAACCTGACCATCGCCTTTTTCGGGTTGGTTGGATTTGCGCTGCTTGCACGAAAATATCCAGCCAAAGAATTTGGTGAATGGATGCTCTACATATCGTCTGGTTCTCTGGTTGAGATGTTCCGGTTTGGACTTACCAATACCGCAATCGTGCGCTATCTCTCTGGTGCCGACCATTCAGAGCGTTTTAAATTCATTGGTTCCCATGGGCTCATAGGGGTTGTGGTCACCATTGGCATCGTGATTCTTTTATGGGTTAGTTTA
>JAPLDG010000123.1 GCA_026391845.1 Bacteroidota bacterium
GATTTTCCATCAAAGAAAATCTCATTCTTGGGTACCAAAACCGAAAACGCTTTCGCACGGGGATCGCCTTGGATTACAAAAAAGTCGAAAGCTTTACGAAACAGGCGTCCGGTATTTCAAGGGCAAAGGCAACAGCCTTGTCTATCATTTTGGTTCAAAATCAACTAAAAGGATCAGGAAGAACAAGGGCCGAAAAACCTTCCTGCTGAAATGGGGAATCTCCTCACGAATCTTCACACAACTGTATCTGAGGATGGGGCAGCCGTTTACCGATAACCTGACATCACCGGATATGGGAACACTGAACTTGTTGAAAAACAAAATAAAAAGGATCAGGAGCGCCTGGTAAATTACCGTTTGCCTCTCACCGATCTGATCCCTCCCACAATCCTGTCGATATCAGCGTCCGTCAGGCTTGATCCTGAAGGCAAACATAATCCGTTGTTAAAAAGATAGGTCGAATTGCCATTCAGATAGGCAGGATGGTCTTTGAAAACCTGTTGCATGTGCATGGGTTTCATCAAAGGACGGGAATCAATGTTGTCCTGTCCCAACGCCTGGATCACTGATTGGGAATTAAACCGATCATCCGGTTCACCGATGATGATGGAAGTAAGCCAATAATTGGAAAAATATTTCTCATCGGGTTCCGACTGAAAAATCAATCCCGGAATATCAGACAGCAGCTCACGATACCGTTGATTGTTGTTCCGGTGTGCCGCCACCCGCTCCTCAATAACCTCTAGCTGCCCGCGTCCGATCCCGGCCAGTACATTGCTCATCCTGTAGTTGTAACCAAGCTGTGAATGTTCAAAATGCAGGGTGTTCTCTTTTGCCTGAGAGGCCAAAAACCTTGCCTGACGGGCGTAATCCGGGTCTCCTGAAACAAGTGCTCCTCCGCCGGAAGTGGTAATGATCTTATTGCCGTTGAACGACAGGATGCCCATTGCACCATAAGTTCCGCAATGTCGTCCGTTGTATTTGCTGCCCAATGATTCGGCGGAATCTTCGATGAGCGGGATATCATATTTTAAGGATATTCTGACCAACGCTTCGATGTTGGCCGACATGCCATACACATCGACGAAAATGATCGCTTTCGGTTTCTTACTTTTTTTCATCCGGTCGACGATCGCCTCCTCCAGAAGTTCCGGATCCATATTCCAGGTTTGCATCTCACTGTCAACAAACACAGGCGTTGCACCCTGGTACAAAATCGGGTTGGCTGTTGCGATAAAGGTAAAATCAGCAGCAATGACCTCATCTCTCGGTTTCACCCCCAGCAGGACCAGGGCAAGATGGATCGCCGCGGTACCGGAACCCAGCACAGCGATGTGAGTGCCGTCAAGGTACTGCGACAATTCCTGCTCAAAACCATCCACGTTTGGCCCGAGCGGGGCGATCCAGTTTGTGTCAAATGCCTCCCTGACGTATTTTTCTTCCAATCCGCTCATATGCGGAGGTGATAACCATATCTTAGTACTCATCGTCATGTTTTCTCAAAATCGTTAAAAAAATTATTTTCAAATCCTCAGCCAGAGAAGACCTTTCCAGGTATTTCAGGTTTATCCTGACCTTGTCGGGGAAAATAACCTGGTCGTTGTATTCCTTCGGATTACCAACACTTGCAAGGATCTCTTCTTCGTTGTAGTACTTCAGCGAGGCCGGACCTGTAATCCCGGGCCGCAAAGTCAGAATTTTGCGGTCGTTGCCCTTCAGCAGATCAGCATAGCCGGGAACATCCGGCCGTGGCCCGACAAAGCTCATATCGCCAACCAGAATATTGATCAATTCAGGGAGTTCATCGATTTTCCACTTCCTGAGAAATGCACCGAATTTCGTGATCCGGTGGTCATTCACTGCCGTAACGGTGTTGATCCCGTCGTTGGCCGTCATGGTCCTGAATTTAATGATGGTGAAGAGGCGGCCATCCTTGCCGACCCTCTTTTGCAGGAAAAAAACCGGTCCCCGGGATGAAATTTTCACCCCAACCGCTACCATGAGCAGCAATGGAGACAGGATCAGCAGCGCGATAAATGCGAGCAGGCGGTCGAAGAGGTATTTCAGGAGGTTGTTGATAAAACCTGTTTTTACTATTTGCATGGCATATGACACCTTGCAAATGGATATAAAGAAGTAAGATACTATATCAGAACGTGGTGCATAAGCATTTCTGAGTAGCTGTTTACAAGTTCACGTGATTAAATAAATTTGACCATTAAATCCACCGAGACTTTCTTAAAATCACGATCGATTGTCATGATGCCAAGGTTGTGTTCAATTGCAATAGCGGTTTGAAATGCATCATCGAAATCGAGTTGATATTTTTGTGCAATGACCGAAAGATGAGGATAACGTATTTTGGAGAGAGAAATAATTGTTCCATTATTGGAGATGTCGGCCATAAAGCTATCAAAAATTGAGAATTTTTTCTGTTTGAATAAAATTACGCCACATGAATGGACCGAAAACTCAGATAAAAAAATGGTTCCAGTGAAATCCAACAATAATCTCTTACAAGCATCCTTTTTCTCCTGGCCGAGAAGAACTTCAAGGAAAATATTTGTATCGAAGAGAAAATCCATTAACGAAGCTCGGTAATTTTATGCTGCAATTCAACAGAAGTATATTGATCTTTCAAATCACTCAATCCGTTTTCCCATGAAAATGTGAAGTTGTGTTTGACTTTCTTCGATTTACGATTTTGTTTTGCCTTGGCTCTTAAGAACTCAGCATAATCTATCAATTGACGCTGAATACTTTCAGGCAAATTTCCAAAATCTTCTATAAAAGAGGCTAATTCCATGTGAACACTGGTTTGTCAGACAAAAGTAAGAATATTTTTCAATATATAAGTAGCATTCAACTACTTTACATGACGGTTTATTAATTGCTGGTCATCATAGCAGCCGTTACGTTTCTGGTAAAATAAATACCAGAATATCTGTTCATCGTGTTTGCCGGAAAAAGAAGCAAGTAATTTTCATAGTCAACTGCTGTGGAATATACCGAGAGTGAATTGTTAACCTGATGTAATTCTAATCCATTCCCCGTGTTATTCAGCATGGTTCCATTTTGGTAATAATGGTTCAAAGAACAGATTTTATTTGAATAGTTTAACAAATTGTCCCTTGTCAGGTAAAGAGCCATTTTGGTTTTCTCTTTGTAAGGCAACAGCATGTTGTGCAGATTCCCGCTTAAAGTTATAGTTTTCCATGCCATATGTGCCAATATTTGATTCTTTATTTTAAGATACATAACACTGTCTCTCTCCCCGGGATTTCTGCAATCACCATCGTTTATGTCATAAAAGAAAACTCTTACACCAGGGCTTTTATTTAATTCGCAAATTAGATTAGCCCAAACTTTTGAGGCTCTGCCATCATTTGAATCTGATATAAAAAAATCGGAATGATATATACTGCTATCGGAATGTAAATTGAGATACGAAGTCATTTGCCGGGATGGTATTTCTAGACCAACCTGAACACTATCTCCATGGCTGGCCATTAGTTTTGTTAATGCTGACACGAATGCTGCCGGTTCGTTTGTTCCGTGAACTTCGCCAACCATTATCATTTTAAAGCTCGACAGCAAATGATAAACCTCGTCGTTTAAACAATCTATCTTGTCAATTTTCACGGCTTTTTCTTTTATAAAAACAGTTAAATCCTGAAAATGAACAAAAAAAAAGCAGAGGGTAAAATTGAAAAGTAAAAATAAATGCTTGGTTTCTATTTTCATAGCTCAAAAGTAAATGGAAATGATGAATTTCCCCAGCGGTTGAAGAAAGTTTCTTAATATTGTTTCCCGAATCAGAAAACAGATGAAAGTCTCCGGATTTACTTTTGTGCGCAATGCCATCAAGTATGACTACCCCGTGGTGGAATCAATCAGGTCGATTCTGCCTGTTTGCGACGAGTTTATCGTGGCTGTTGGCCATTCTGAGGATGACACCCGGAATCTGGTTCTTTCCATCGGTGATCCGAAGATCAGGATCATCGACACGATCTGTGACGACTCTTTGCGCGAAGGCGGAAAAGTATTGGCCATTGAAACCAACAAAGCTTTCGATGCCATTTCGCCCGACAGCGACTGGGCCTTTTACATCCAGGCGGATGAAGTGGTTCATGAAAGATACCTGCCTGTGATCAGGGCAGCCATGGAAAAATGGCAATCTGACCCGAAGGTTGAAGGGCTGGTTTTTAATTACACCCATTTCTGGGGATCTTATCAGTATATCGGCGACTCCCGCCGATGGTACCGGCGGGAAGTAAGGATAATCCGGAACGACAAACTGATCCGTTCCTATCTGGATGCCCAGGGGTTCAGGAAAGAGGGGCGAAAGCTGCTTGTTGCACCTGTCAATGCCTTTGTTTACCATTACGGATGGGTAAAACCACCCCGGGCACAACAGGCCAAGCAGCAAACATTCCACCGGTACTGGCATCCCGACCGGTGGATAGAAAAGACAGTTTCAAAATCGGAAGCTTTTGATTACACCGGGATGGATTTCCTAAAACCGTTCACGGCTTCACACCCTCGTGTAATGCACGATCGCATTGATAAAATGGACTGGAAATTCACGCCGGATCATTCAAAAAACAAGCACTCAATCGTGTCGGCCGTCCTTCATTTTATTGAAATGAAAACCGGCTGGAGGATTGGGGAATACAGAAACTATATTTTACACAAGAAGAAAAAAGACTAAAGAAGGTTCCAATGGAAATAATTTATTGGTAAAATAAATTTGTCAATGATCATAAATTTATACAAACCTCAAAATATCCTGCTTCAGAATTTCATCGAATACTTTTATATATTAACCAGGCAGGCAGAGGAGGAAGCTGTTGCCTATTTGACTTTTCCCAATATTTATTCGATGGTTTCCATTAGTTACCAGGCAAGCATAAAGACTGCAGGGAATAAAGTAACCGTTGAATTTGATGCGAATAACATACTGGAAACCGGACTTGCCTTAAGATATTTACAGCCATTACTTATTGAATATACCGGTGTGGCAAATGAGATCACCATTTGCTTTAAGCCACTGGCGCTCAATGCATTTTTAGATCATCCCGTAAGCGATTACTGTAAAAATGATGCTATATTGGATAAATTTACCCCCTTTGATGATTATAACGCAAAGATGAAAGCCATCATGATTATCCCGAAAGATGAAGAAAAGATTGCCGCGATGGAAACCTATTGGATCAGTAAACTCAAGGGCGTCAGCCATCCTTTTTTATATCAGGCGCTCAATTACATGCTCCTCCCAAATAACAAAGAGATGACGATTGCTGAAATTGCCGGTAAAATTAA
>JAPLDG010000132.1 GCA_026391845.1 Bacteroidota bacterium
GAATTGGAGAAATAACACTTTTTAAGACCATGCACCAGGGAATTATCCCGATGGCCGAAGTGAAATTGACCACCGAAAAGTTGTTGGAGGTAACGGGCCATGCAGGTGAAAACAAACTTACCCGTACAACTTTGCTCGGGATGAAAGCAGCTGCAGAAGCTCTTGTATCTGCAGGCATTGAAGATATTCACCGATACAAAACCGGGCTTATCTCCGCCACTACTGTTGGCGGGATGGACCGGAGCGAAGATTTTTTCGCCACCTTTCTCGCCGATCAGAAGAAGGGTCGCATGATCGACATCGTGAACCACGATTGCGGCGATAGCACAGAGCGGATCGCCGCCCATCTCGGAATCAAAGATTTTGTCACAACCATCAGCACAGCCTGTTCCTCATCGGTGAATGCCATGATGTTTGGCTCGAACCTGATCAAAACCGGGCAACTCGACCGGGTGGTGGTTGGCGGCGCCGATTCGGTAACCAAATTCACGCTCAACGGCTTCAATACCCTGATGATCCTGGATAAAACGGGATGCCATCCATTTGATGAAAATCGTGCCGGCCTTACACTCGGTGAAGGAGCTGCATATCTGGTACTGGAGTCGGAAGAAGTGGTCATGAAGGAGCAAAAGGCAGTTCTGGCTGAAGTGTTGGGCTATGGCAATGCCAATGATGCCTTTCATCAAACCGCCTCGTCCCCCGACGGCACGGGAGCTTTCCTGGCCATGTCAAAAGC
Source organism: Bacteroidota bacterium (assembly GCA_026391845.1). Classification (GTDB taxonomy): domain Bacteria; phylum Bacteroidota; class Bacteroidia; order Bacteroidales; family FEN-979; genus CAIVAT01. The sequence goes on from JAPLDG010000132.1 coordinate 737, forward strand.
AATCTCAAAAAGCGGACTCAAACCTGAAGATATCGATTACATCAACGTGCATGGTACCGGAACCCAGAACAACGACCTTTCTGAAGGGATTGCCCTGGAGCGGATATTTGGAAACCATGTACCCCCTTTCAGTTCCACAAAAGGCTATACAGGTCATACGCTGGGGGCGGCCGGTGCCGTTGAAGCTGTTATTTCCATTCTGGCGTTAAAACACCAGGTTATATTTCCGAGCCTGAATTTTTCCACCCCGATGAAGGAACTTCACATCCAACCGGTTAGCGTTAAGATTCGCTGCAATCCGACTCGAAAGCTGCAGCACGTGTTGTCGAATTCGTTTGGATTCGGGGGCAATAATTCGGCAGTGGTATTGTCGGATGGCAAAAACATAGGGTAACAGGGTTGCAGGGAATAATGCGGGTTTACAGATTGTCAAATCCCCAAAAATCAAATAAGTGAAACCAACTTCGACAATATATATCAACGGTTTGGGCAACGTATCGCCGCAAAAAACGACAGATAACGGCCATTTTCTGGAGGAACCATGCTTTTTTGAAACCAGTCAGCTCCGGTGCCTTGACCCGGGATTTAAGGATTTCATACCGGCTGAAATGATCCGCAGGATGGGCCGCATCATCAAGATGGGGATTGCAGCATCAAAACTTTGTCTCCTGGATGCCGAAGCAAATCCAGCTACAGGAGCTGCCAGAAAAATAACACCTGAGGCAATCATCACAGGCACCGGGCTTGGATGCATAGAAGACACGGAGAAGTTTCTGACCTCCATGATCAAAAACAACGAGGAGTTCCTCACCCCTACATCGTTCATCCAGAGCACCCACAACACAGTTGCCGGTCAGATCGCACTGCTGCTCAAGTGTCATGGGTATAATTTCACTTACGTTCACCGCGGAATATCATTTGAAAGCGCCCTTATCGATGCCATCACCCAAATGCAGATGGGTGAATTTTCCAATGCCCTTGTTGGCGGCTCTGATGAACTTACAGCCAATTCCTTTGCCATCACCTCGAGGCTGGGGTTCTGGAAAACCAAGCCTGTTCAGACCCTCAATCTTCTGGATGATCCGCAGCGCGGAACGATCGCAGGAGAAGGCGCCTCCTTTTTATTTCTGGAAAATCAAAAGCACGAAAATACCTATGCCGCACTGAGAGGAGTCACTACATTTTTGAGACCGGCATCGCACACTGAGATCAGCCAAACGTTACGTGATTTTCTGGCAACTTTCAGCCTGAGAACCGACGATATTGATCTCGCCATCCTCGGGCTGAACGGAGACCCTCGCTCCGACCTGATCTATCATAACCTGGTAGAAACAGATTTTCAGAATACCGCCCTGGCGTATTTCAAACACTTATGCGGAGAATACCACACAGCTTCAGCCTTTGCAGCCTGGCTGGGGGCTATGGTAATCAAAACACGGTCGGTTCCCGATATCGTAAGCGTCAATAAACAAATGCAGACTCACCGGCCTGACCATGTTCTCATATACAACCATTTTCGAGGAAACAACCACGCATTCATCCTCTTAAGCCGTCCCTAATGGTTCCATTCCGCCGTCTGACACTGCTTTTTTTCATCACGTTGCTGAGTCTGAACCTTTGGAATATTTTTTATGGAAAATCCGCCGGAGGTTTTGTTTTCAATCATGCCATTCTGCTATACGGATTGCTGATTACAACATATTTCGGGGTCTCATTCGCCATGGCGTTCCTGCCCTGCTCCAATTTTCATCATCATGTAATTTGTGGTGGCGTAACAGATGATCATGCCGTTTCCATAACGTTCGATGACGGACCGGATCCGGTAAAAACCCCGCTAATTCTTAAAATGCTTGAAAAGCATGATGTTAAGGCTACGTTTTTTCAGATCGGCAAACATCTTACTAACAATGAACAACTAGTAAAGCAAATGGTTGAGGAAGAACATCTGGTTGGTAACCATTCATACTCACATTCCAATTGGTTTGATCTCTTTTCACCCGATAAAATACGGTCTGAACTGCTGGAAACTGACCGCCTCATTAAAAATATCACAGGCAAATCCCCTTTGTTTTTTCGTCCCCCGTTTGGCGTAGTGAACCCATTGGTGAGTATGGCTCTGAAAAACATGCACTGGAAGACGATTTGCTGGAATATCCGGTCGCTCGATACGATGAAAACAGATCCCCGGAAAATAAAAGAAAAAATTCTCAGGAAACTGAAACCAGGGGCTATCATCCTGCTTCATGATACCACCCCATTCACCGAACATCATCTTGAAGCATTGCTTACAGCGATAAAAAATGCCGGATACAAGATTGTTCCCCTGGATATACTACTGAAACTACCAGCTTATGCTTCATAATCCTGCGATTTTATTTTGGTCACTGATGCTGATTTCATGGGCATCCTTCCCGGCGATGTCTCAGAACAGGCCCATTGATGCTGCATCATCCGAGTCTCTTAAGAATCGCGTGAAAGAGGTTGCTATGAACACACGTACCATTTCGTGCGATTTCATCCAGGAAAAGGAGATGAGCATGATCACGGAAAAGATTACTTCAAAAGGGAAATTTTTCCTGAAAAAAGAAAAAATGCTTCGATGGGAATATTTGCAGCCATTTTCGTATATCATCATCATCAAAAATGATCACATAACCATCAAGGATGAAAATAAGGTCAACCAGTTCAATGTGCAGTCTGACAAAGTTTTCCTGGAGATAAACCGTGTCATCCTGGGCAGCATCCAGGGAACTTTGCTTTCCGACGAGCAGAATTTCAAAGCCACCTTTTTCGAAAATTCAACCTCCTGGGTGGTCAAACTGACAACATTGAACCCAAAACTGAAAGAGTCACTTTCTGAAATCGTCCTCTGGTTCGATCGCAAAGACTACACGGTTTCCCGGCTTGAAATGAAAGAACCCGGTGGCGATTGCACCCGGATCAGCTTCTCCGCCAAAAAACTCAACCAACCAATCGCTGATGAAAAGTTTAAGGTCAATTAGCATCATCGCTTTATTGATTGCCGGGTGTGTGAGCATTAAGCCGCAACACGTGACACGTGACAAGAGCGTGACACGTGACGAAGGCGTCACGCGTCACGCGTCACGTGTCACGAATTTCTTTTCCCCCGCCACCAGCCATCTCTTCAAAGCCACCTTAGACATCAGAAAGCACCATCTCACCGGACTTTTGGTGGTTAAAAGGATGGATACCCTTCCCCCGACCCCTCCCCAAACGGGGAGGGGTGAATGGCCCGGGATATACAGGATTGTTTTTATGAATGAGATAGGGCTGACATTTTTTGATCTGGAAATGAAAACCGACAGCTTTAAGGTGATTTCCTGCTTTGAATCATTGAATAAAAGTGCGTTGATGAAAATTCTTGAAACCAATTTCAGGATGCTGACCTGGTCAGGCCCTCTGAAAAATGAGACACCATATATCCAGGATGGAACAAAAAATATTGTCAGATCAGGAATGGCCGGAAAATATAAAACATGGCAAACTTTTTCCCCTTCGGGGGATACCCTTTACACAACTTCATCAAAGTCAAATATTTTTGATCCTGCCATTATTTCGTTTGCGAAATATTCAGAGGGATTCCCGGTAAAAATCATCCTCGAAAATCCTTTCATCGGAATGAAAATGACTTTACGCAAACTTGTACAATAACAATATTGTTGAATATCGTCAATCGTCATCCGTAATTTTCAAGTCATATATGCTGCGGATGCTCGAAAAATAGGCTCCCAGATCCACATCCAGCTCCTTCAGCAATCCATTGTGAAGATCATAAACCCAGGCATGGATTTGCGGGAATCCGGTCTGGTACCATTTGCGCTGAACATGGTCGATCTTGACAATATTCACACATTGTTCAATCACATTCAATTCTACCAGCCTGTTGAATTTCTGATGGGCATCTGCCATGTCATCCAGTTCCTTTTGATGGATCCGATACACATCACGAAGGGTCTGGAGCCAGCTGTTCAGTTGCCCCATATCGGTGGGATGCAGCGCCGCCTTTACTCCTCCGCATCCATAATGCCCACACACAATGATGTGCTGAATTTCAAGAAATTCAACAGCATACTGAATCACTGCGTTGATATTATTATCTGTACCAACCACGAGATTGGCAATATTCCGGTGAACGAATACTTCTCCTTCATCCAGCCCCATGATCACATTGGCCGGTACCCGGCTGTCGGAACAACCGATGTATAGGAAGTGAGGCTTCTGCTCTCTGGCCAGTTTGTCAAAAAAGTGCTCATCTGCAGCCAGTTTGCTCCGAACCCAGGCTTTGTTGTTTTCGAAAATCTGAAGGTATTGGTCCATGAGGTCAATTTAAATTCTGATTAAAAATACAAATATTCCCCGAATACGCACATATACGGATTTTTTTTCTGTGAAATGATTCACATGCCAAATTAATCATTACTTTCGCATTTTATAATATACTACAAAAATGTAGCATTTTATGATATTAAGCAAAACCACTGAATACGCCCTGAGCATCCTGGGGTTTATGGCGACCCGGAACCGGGAGTTATATCCTGCAGAATACCTGTACGCCCAATTAAAAATACCCCGGCAATATTTAAGGCGTTTGCTCACTGATCTGACGAAAAAGGGGTTCATTGCCAGTACGAGAGGCAGAAACGGAGGATTTGTTTTTGCCCGCGACCTGTCAACAATCAATTTTTCCCAGGTGATCGATGCCATGGAAGGTCCCGAAGCCATGAACACCTGCCTGCTTGGTTTCGCGGCCTGCATCGCTGATCATCCCTGTGCCATGCATGATCTGTGGCTGGAAGCCCGGGCGAAAATGGTTGAGACCCTGACGAAGACATCGCTGGCTGATTTGAGGGAGAAATACCTGAAGGATCAAGTGACAAATGACAAGTGACAAATATAACCTTTCACGTGACGCGTGACAAAAACTCAATAATTCAATAATTCATTCACTTAAAAACTCAGGTATTATGGTTGACTCAACTGTTGTGTTAAACGGCCAGACGCTGGCCTACACATGTTA
>JAPLDG010000225.1 GCA_026391845.1 Bacteroidota bacterium
AATGGCACCAGTATATAAATGAACCCACCCTGGCCGATGCAATTATGGACAGATTGTCAGGTTCCGCTCATCGTTTTGAATTGAAAGGAGAATCACTCAGGAAGAAATCAATTGAAAAAAAATAGTAATTTTATCATCCCATGTAGCCTTTGAAATAGGTGGCCTACTTTGCTCCGGAATCACTGGCCTACTTTACTCCGGAATGAGTGGCCGACTTTGTCCGGAATAGTCAGTCGATTTCCGCCCCTGCAGGCGTTCGGTAAAACCCAAAGTCACCATCGTGCTCAGCCAGCAATTGTTCAATAACCATTGTTTCCCAGGAAGTTCCATAAACAGGATGCCCCAGGAGGTCGTCAAAACTCCGGATGTTCAGCAATGCATGAAGTATTCCTGTATCAACTGAGCTGACCCTGTTGATGTGCACACATCATCCAAAGTTTCCGCATGGTTTCCGGTGGATAGCCGAATCCCAGCAATGCCAGTACGTAATAATGGGAAAAGATCAGGCACACGCCGGATTTCATCCAGGCAGATCAGTTTCCCAGCATGAAGTTGAAAAAACAGCAAGGGATCCGTCAGTTTCATTCGATCCTCCGGATACTCCAGATCGAGAAACACCGATTCCGGATAATCTATTAACAGGTGCTTTGCCAATGTTAATTTGCCACATTGACGTGGTCCCAGGATGGCCACCGAGGGAAAATTCTCCAGGTACTTTTTTATCCTGGCCGTTTCAATCCGATGTATGTAGGACATCTTTTTTTGACAAAGACACTTCTCAACAACACAATTTGCAAGTTAATGTTTCAATTTGCGTTGTTATAAACAAAAAATGGGACATTCGTCCCCCTCCATCCCTTATGGACTCCATTCCCATGCGTTTGAAGAATTCAACAAACAATGAGGCATCGATCGACGGTTTAATGGAAATGCACATAGCGTCCTCGCGCTAATCAGACCCCATCCCTACGAAACCACCCCTGTTGTTACATTTATATAAAAAGTCTTGCCGCTGATGGTAAGACTTGCATTATAATTGCCCAGATAAACCAGAGTGCCGGTAAACCCGAAACTCTTGCCGGCACTCGTGCTTCCATTCACTGCAATTGTGGCGGTACCGCTTTCCAGTAGCCAGGTTGCCTTGCTGAATTTAAAATTTGTGAACGTAGTGGTTACGGTTCCGTTTATCGAATTCTGGTTCCCGATTTTCATGGTAAAAGTGCCTTCACGTCCCGATTGCCCATTCACTGAATAATAATCCCCGGTAAGAAACCCTGTTACACTCAGACTCCCGTCGGCTGTAACTCCGGCGCTCACGTTCGGCGAATTGTACTGCCCGCTTGCATCATAGGTCATCTGAAAAAAGTTGGGATTCTGAAACCCATAAGCGTAGTGCACCTGGTATTCGTAGGTTATCAGCGCACCGGTTGCACTCGTGATGGTAAAGGAGGAATCATAGAGAGCTGACTTTACCATCATATCATCCGATATGGAAACGGCATCCTCCGCCTGTGTCAGTGTGCCCGAGTTACCCGTACAAAACGAAGTGGCCATGATAGAGGCGGCTTCTTCAGTTGTGGCATCCAGAATGGGTGTCTCGTTATCCTTTTTACAACCTGTTGCCATCAGAATGGCCATGAACAGAAACAACAGGGTTTTTAACTTTTTCATGATTTTCTGGTTTAATTGGTTAATTTCTTTTGAGTTTAAAGTTACTATTTTCATTTTGATTTTTGTTCCGGATGGAATCAGGATGCAAAACTATCACACCCGGATCGTCTGCCGGCAATCTTTTCAACCAACGGCATGTTTATCAATACCACCGTATTGGCGCTAAACATCAAGACCTTGAAGATCCTTATGAATGGCAGATCTATAGCTACCGCGAAGATCTGTATGCCCAGGCTTACGCGGTTGCCTCAAAACAAGCTGAATCACCCAGTCATAAGGAAACCTTCATAGAGCTACTGAAGGAGTTTGAACTCAGGTGAACAAAAGACGCCTTAATATTTCTCATTTTTTCATTCAGGACGATTATCTTTGCAAACAATAATCATTCTAAATAGCTACTTATGGAAATTTCAAATGTAAATTTTATTGCTCTGGCCATTGCGGCTATCGCAAGTTTTGGTCTTGGCGCAGCCTGGTATAGTCCCTTTCTGTTTGGCAAATCATGGCAAAAAGAGTTGGGATTTACCGATGAATACCTGAAAAAAGGCAACATGCTGGCGATCTTTGGTTCGAGTTTGCTGCTGATATTTTTAATGGATTTCGGTCTGGCAATTATCCTGCAGGGGCATGCGGGCAGGGAGGTTAACGCTCTTTCCGGATCACTATACGGACTTCTGATCGGGGTTTTCTTTGTTGCCACCTCTATCGCGATCAACGTACTTTACCAGCGGAAATCATTTAAACTCTGGGCGATCGATGCCGGATATCAGGTGCTGTATCTCGCTATGACCGGGGCAATCCTTGGGAATTGGCGCTAAGCAAACCACTCATTTGGCTACCTGAATCGAGTAGGAGGAAAATAAAATAGGTTTTCCTCCTATTTTATTTTCCGTCCTCTCACACCACCGTACGTACCGTTCGGTATACGGCGGTTTCTTAATTTACACACGGACTTGTTTGTAGTAGTCAGAGAAAAAGATGAA
>JAPLDG010000181.1 GCA_026391845.1 Bacteroidota bacterium
CACACAGCGACGACAATCATGCCTGGGTTGAAGTATGGGTTGATGGCAAATGGCATTTCATCGGTGCCTGCGAACCCGATGCCGATCTCGACCTTGCCTGGTTTGCGAAGCCGGCCAAACGGGCCATGCTCGTTAATACGACGGTTTTTGGCGACTATGAAGGCCCTGAAGATGTTCTTCAAAAGGATCCGTTGTGTACAAAAATTAATGTTTTGGAAAATTATGCCCCTGTAAAAAGGGTTTTTGCCAGGGTAACCGATACTCAAAACCGCAATATTGATAGCGCTTCCGTAGAATTTCAATTGTACAACTATGCTGAATTTTATCCGCTGTTTAAAACATTTACGGGAAAAAATGGCATTTGCTCCTTCAAAACCGGATATGGCGACCTGCTGGTATGGGCTGCCAACAAAGGGAAATACGGGTTTCAGAAAATTGATGTCAGGATTACAGATACCATAACCATTGTGCTTGACCGTAACCCCGGACAAGCTTATGACCTTGAATTTGACATGGTTCCTCCGGCAGAACTCGACCTGACCATCTCCGTGAGCGAACCGGCAAAACAGAAAAACAGTGAACGCCTTATCTTTGAAGATGGCCTCCGGAAAAGCTATGAAGAGACTTTTATGGATTCGTTAAAAAGTGTAAGATTTGCGCAACTGGTAAACCTGAATCAGGATACGCTCTGGGTCCTTTTTCATAAAAGTTATGGGAACTGGCGTCAATTAACCTCCTTTATCTCGCAAACACCGCCTGATAAACATCCGCTGATATTCCCGTTGCTGGAAAATATTTCTGAAAAAGACCTCCGTGATATAGACACGACTGTTTTACTCGACCATTTGAATAACTCCCAAAAATTCACGCCCATTGTTACCGAACAGAACGACTTTTTCCGATATATTTTGTCACCCAGGGTTGATAATGAGTTCTTAAAACCTTACAAGGAATTCTTCCAGGCGAAATTTGAACCTGGCTTTATCCAGGGGGCAAGAAAAAACCCCGGTCAGATCGCTGACTGGCTGCACACCGAAATCATGCTTAACAATACGGCAAACTATAGTCGTGCCCCGATTACCCCGATCGGTGTTTATGAGTTGAAAGTCGCAGACGGGCATTCCATCGACATATGCTTTGTGGCAATCTGCCGCAGCTTTGGTATTCCAGCGAGGCTCGATCCTGCAACAAAAGCGCCGCAATATCAAACCGGTGGCATATGGCATGAGGTATCTATAGTTGAAACGAAGAAAAATGCCGAAAGTAAGGGAAAGGTTATTCTTGTAAACCCGGCCTCCGGGGAAAAAAAACCTGAATACACCATTCAATATACTCTGGAAGAGTACCAGGATGGATTTTTCAGAACGCTTGATTATGAGGGAAGTCCTTTGGTTCAAAACTATCCGTGTTCACTGGTTGTTGCTGCCGGCTCTTACCTTATGGTTACCGGAAAACGGCTCTCCAACGGTACCGTGCTGGCAAAACTCCGGGCTTTTGAGGTAAAAACGGATGAAACAACAACGCAGCCAATTGTTCTGCGGACAAACCTCCGGCCGTTGCCGAAGTATGGAAGGATTAACACCGCCCAGCTTAGCCAGAAGGCAGGGCCGGGCCTGATTATCGCCTGGATCGATCCCGACCAGGAACCCACAAAGCACTTTCTGGCTGATCTGATGAAAAAAAAGAGTGAATTCGAACATTGGCAAGGAAAACTGATCATTGTTTTCCCATCCGGGGAGCAGATGAAGTCTTTTTTAAAATCCGATGAACATGGTCTGCCTGAAAATGCCAGCTACTATAACCAGTCTGCGTTTCCGGTGAAACTTGCAGATATCAGCGCCCTGACAGGCGGATTGAAAAACCTTCCGGTTGTGGTCTTCATCAATGACAAAGGGATGATCAATTTTCGTTCAGAAGGATACAGGATCGGCCTCGGCGATGATTTGCTTTCCTTAATTGATTTAAATCATTGATCCGGGATTGTAAAGAGAAAATTGCATCCGTTTCCGGGGGTTGATTCAACCCATATTTTGCCGCCATGCAATTCCACGATTTTTTTACAGTGTGCAAGACCTATACCTGTTCCCTCATATTCGCTGCGGTTGTGCAGCCGCTTGAAAATAACAAAAATTTTCTCACGATCCTTTTCCTCCAGGCCAATGCCATTGTCTGCCACTGAAAAATTCCAAACATTCCCGACTCTTTCTGCGGAAATATTGATGACCGGGGACACCTCCGCTTTCTTGAATTTTATCGCATTATTGATCAGGTTCTGGAATAAAAGCCTCAATTCCGTTGAATAACCATTCAAGGTAGGAAGTTTCTGAACGGCAATGACCGCATTTTTCGCTTTGATGGTATTTGCCATATCGGAAATTACCTCGCTGATAATTTTATCGCAGTTAACGACCGTCACCAAACGCTCTTTACCGATCAGGGAATAATCGAGCAGTCCCCTGACCAGATCTCTCATTCGGTTTGCCGACTCATAGATAAAATCAATGTACTTATTCCCGTCCTTATCCAGCTTTCCGGCATAATCATCCTTGATCAACTGGGAAAAGGTTGAGAGTGTCCGCAGCGGCTCCTGAAGGTCATGAGAGGCAATGTAGGTAAACTGTTCAATCTCATTGGTGTGAAACGCAAGTTCCTTGTTGATGGCTTCAAGTTGGACAGTTCGCTCAGCAACACGCTGTTCAAGTGTTTCGCTGAGTTTCCGGTATTTCTCTTCGCTGGCGTACAACGCCTCCTCACTTTTTTTCCTTTCTTCATTTTCTCTGGTCACATCTTCGAGCATGTTCAGAGTGGCGATCTGGGTCTCCTTTATTTCGCGCATCTGATCCTCAACCAATGCAGCAAGATGCATCTTTTCATCCCGCTTCTCGATGTTGCCCTTCTTGATCTTCACCATGGCACGAATCTGGGCAGTGAGTTCGATTTCATCAATGGGTTTGGCAAGGAAGGCTTCTGCCCCTGCTTCCAATGCCCGAATGCGCGTTTCCTTGTCACCCTTGAGGGATGTGACAAATACAACCGGGATATCGCTCAGGATTTTATCGGCTTTTAATTTACGGCAAACTTCAAACCCATCCAGATCGGGCATGATAATATCAAGCAGGATTACATCCGGATCTTCAGTAACGGCCAGCTCCAATCCTTTTGCCCCATTGAGTGCAACCAGCGTCAATGCATCCGGGAATGCCTCCCTGATCAATGCTTTGATGATGATCTGGTTATCCCTGTTGTCATCAATCGCCAGAATTTTCATCCGCTTACTTTTCATAGAGTGTCACATTGATGTTAAAGTTAACTTTTTGAAGATGACATGGTTGCTATAGCGTTCAGCAACTCGCTGCGGTTAATATCTCCTTTCATAATGAGCTCATGAACATTATTGCGCTTTAAAAACAAGAGCTCCTCTTTTGTGATATGTTTTGCCGTCAGAATCAATACCGGGATATGGGCGGTTTTTTCGGCCTCACGCAAGGTTTTCAGCACTTCGAATCCATCCATACCTGGCATCATCAAATCAAGGATCATGGCATCAGGAATGGTTTGCGCAATGATTCCAAGGGCCTCGCCTCCATCACGCGCGATCAGCAGCCGATATCCGCTCTCTTCCAGGATATTCTTCATTTGAATGATGGCTGGCTCACTGTCGTCAACCAGCAAAATAGTTTTTCCCGGTAACCCGGAAAAAGTTTGTGGACCTGCTGGTTTAACAAAATGACCAAACCCCGCTCCTGGCTTTGTTTCGGTAATTGCAATCTCACCCGAATAGTTCAACGGCAGGGTGAGTGAAAATTCAGAACCCCTACCTTCGGTACTTTTCACGGAGACTGTGCCTCCAAGCAGGGTTGCATATTTTCTGGCTATGGCCAGCCCCAGCCCTGTACCGCCAAATTTCCGGGAGGTACTTCCATCTGCCTGACGAAATTCATCAAAAATGTGAGCCAGATGTTTTTCTGCAATGCCAATTCCGGTGTCAGTTACTGTGATCACCATGTTTTGACCAACGATCCGGCCAGCTACCTCCACATAACCTTTTTCCGTAAATTTCACCGCGTTACTTATCAGATTTTGAAGAATATGACTGCATTTACCTGCATCGCTGGTCATAAACAGATCAGAATCGCTTATTTTTTGACGCAGAGCAATGTTTTTTCCGCTTGCCTGCGGAAGTATCATGGTAACAAGACTGCTGATCAACGCATTCGCATCGAATTTTGTAATTTCAATTTCCTCCCGCCCTGCTTCGATCCGTGAAATGTCGAGAATATCGTTGATTATCTCTAAAAGGTTTTTACCATTGCGCTCAATCACTTCCAGATAGCTGTATTCCTCATCGGGAATCTTTTTGGCAAGGCGGCGGTTCAGCACACCCGAAAGAGCAATGACTGAGTTAAGCGGTGTACGCAATTCATGGCTCATGTTCGATAAAAAGTTTGTTTTGAGCCGATTGGCTTCGTCCAATTGCTTCTTCTGCATTTCAAGCTCCGCGTTTTGTTCCCTCAGCTCCGCCGCTTGCGAAGCCAACTCGGCCGTCTGGGACTCCAACTCCTGGTTTTGACTTTCCAGTTTTTCCAGGAATTCCTGAATTTTGTGATAGGCCAATATCCCTTCAACGCGGGCACAAAGTGTAACATGAATGTTGTCAACTAATTGAATGGATTGGTTGCTGTATCTGCTGATACTTGCCAGCGAAATGACTGCAATAATTTTTTTGTCAGCAAGGATCGGGATAGTGATGATTTCGTGTGGAATAAACCTGCCGCTGACCGTGTAAAATACAAAGCGGGTATCTTCCGGGATGTTTTTAATGTGCTGAACCTTTCTTGAAGCAACAGCGGCGCCAAATTCTCCCTCCAGACGATCGGCAGCAAACGATTGCCTGCCATTGTCAACCACCCCCAGGGATTCAAAATGGTCGAATGTTTTATGATCATTGCTCAGCAGGTAAATGGCAGCCATTTGCGAACCAGTGTGTGTGGCAAGCGCTTTAAGGGTTGCCTGGAAAAATTTCTTTACGTCGTACTCGCTCAGCATTAACTCGGCAAGATTCGCAAACTTCTTATCCATCTCCGCTTTCATCTCTATGCCCGAGGCAAGGGTGTTGAATGAATCTGACAGCACCCTGAACTCATTATTGTCTGTATTTAGGCTGCGGGCCGCCATATCGCCTGCAGCAAAACGCTTTGTTACATCAAGCATTTCAGCCAATGGTTTGCGGATGGTACGAAACAGAAAGTAGAAAATGATAAATGAAAGGAAAATGATGGCAGTTGTCAGCGCCAGTAATTGTCGGCTGAACGAGTCGTTCAACTCCTCAGACATTGTGTAAAACTCTTCAGTTTTGGCAATGGCAAAATTGTCAATTCTTTTCAGCCAGGAGAGTACAAGCGACGCTCGTTTTCCGCCAACGCCAGACATTTTTGTACGATTAACGGCTTCCTGTACGTTCCCATCATGGAGCAGCTGAAAAGTCTCATCATAAATAACATGCCAGGTGATTACGGCCTGCTTGAGCGAATCGATATCGGACTTCGGACCTAAATAATGGCCGGAAAGGATCTCAATCTGCTCAAGGGCATTACTTTTCATCATTTCGATCTCGTTGATATCTGCAGCAATTTCCGTTTCATCTGTTGTGATCATCATATCCTTGATATTCCGCTGAATCGTAAGTATATTGACTCCCAACGTGCTGAGAGCCCTTCTTACGGTCAGGGGATGTTCATATGTTTCGACCATTTGCTGGTGGATCTGGCTGGCCCGGATGTACGCAACGGTTCCCAGCGCAACAACCAAAAACAGCAGGATGGCAAATCCAAGTTTTAGCTGTGTTTCAATCTTCAGGTTTTTAAGATTCATGGCTGGTATCTTTTGACTCTGTTAATTTTCATTTCTGAGTTCATTCCGAAATCTCATTTTTACCGCTAAGTCGCTAAGACGCTAAATTTTTTATTACTGGAAATGTGACATTTGCGTCTTTGCGTCTCTGCGTCTTTGCGGTTTAAATAGATTTTATCTTTTCGTATCAGGCTAATGTTTCATATCTTTCTGAATATGGCAGAATGTGGATATACCTCTGCAAAATTGTGCTCCAGTAAAATATCCCTTTCCGTTTCCCCGGTTACCAGATAACCTCCTCTGGTCAGACAACTTCCAACTTTTTCAAGTATTTTCTTCCTGTATTCGTGTTTGTAGTAGAATAAAAGGTTGGCACAAATCACCAGATCAAAATCGCCAAATATGCTTGCTGTTGGACAGCATAATTCTTCGTTGAACAGATCAAATACTGAAAAATCAATCCTCGCTTTCAATTCAGGTTTTACAGAGTATATTTCTCCGTGCTTTGTAAACCATTGTTTAACCCGTTTCAAATTCAGGTTATTTAATTCAACATCTGAATATTGGCCTTTTTTTGCCAGATTGACCTGCCGTGCATCCTGATCGGTGGCAAAGAGGCGATAGTTGTATTTTTCACGGTCGCCGTTTTTAAGTTCTTCCATCAGCATAGCGATGCTGTAGGATTCCTGTCCTGAGGCGCAGGCTGCCGTCCATATTCTGATCTCGCTGCTATTTCTTTGCATCATCAGAGATGGTAAAATGATACGCTCGAGGACTGAAAATGTAAGCGAATTCCTAAAGAACTCTGTGTAGCAGATATGCAGCGAATTCAAAAACAGCGCTACTTCCGGGTTGTTTTTTTGCAGAAATTCGCAATAAGAAGTCACCGAGTTGGATTGAGTTTCAGCCAATCTTTTGTTCACAGCGTTGTTCAGGAAGGAGGCATCGTATTTTGAAATATCGACATCATACGATTGTGATAGCAGATCTGCAAGTTGTTGGTTAATATCTTTCATCCGACGATGTTGTATTTTTCTTCCTGCCCTGATTTTCCCAGAAGTTCATTCACCTCCTTTTTCAATTCGATCATCATCAGTTCACGCCTGACTGTCAGGTGATGGAACCGCTGCAACTCCTCCAGTTTTTTCGCTGCATTCTCTTCTGCCTGCTTCCGGATGGTAACATCCATCATCATGCCTGTTATTACTTCCCCGGAAATAAATGCATTCACGAGAACATGTATCGGCTTACCCTTTTTTGTCACTAATTCCAGTTCATAATTGAATACCCGTTGTTCTTTTTTTATTGTTTCAGAAAACCGCCGCCGGTCTTCCAGATTCTTGTAACTCGATATTACATTTTCATTGCTTAACTCTTCGCAAGAATCAAACTCCAGCAATTTACACATGGCTTTGTTGGCAAATAAATATTTGCCCTCGAAATTTGTTGCATAAACACCGATGATTGCACCCTCCACAAAGTTTCTGTACTTTTTTTCAGATGTTAAAAGGTCCTTCTCGATCTGTTTGCGGTCGGTGATGTCAACCACATTTACAAAACACCGCTCCCCTGTTTCATTGGCGATACCGGTTAAATGAACCTCCAATGGCTGGTTGCCTTCATGGATAAGATCCAGTTCGCATGTGATTTTTGTTTTGTTTCTAAATATTTCGGAGAGAAAGAGGCTGAAAACTGGTCTTTTTTCTCTTGAAACAAACAAGCTGAAGTGGCGATTGGTTAAATATGAGCGTTCTTTGCCGAGCATATCCGCCCCGCTCAGGTTTAATTCGATAATTTCACCGGCATCAGTAAGCGTAAAATAGCCGGATGGTGCAAAATCATATAATTCAGTGTATTTCCCGATGGCTTCTTCCGCGATAGATCTTGCCCTCATGAGTTCTACATTCTGCATTTCCAGCTCAATCTGATGAACTTCGAGCTCGTGAATGAGTGTCAATGTTTCGGGTTCAGACAAGGGTAAGTGAGTTGTTATGATCCTGTTTTTCAGTAACTCTTCTGCATCCTGGCGAAAGGCTGTTCCGCCGGATTTGTGCGCTTTTTTCATGGCAGTCAAATTATTTTCGTTCCTTCTTCCCCGACTTCACAAGTGTAGATGGTTGAGGTTCAATGTGCTTTGTGATTTCCCGAATGTTGCACTGGATTACCTTTTTACCGGCTTCTGAATAAACATTGCTCACGAATTCAACATTGATTTTATGCTTGTCGGCGGTTTCCAGCGGTAAATTTTCATACCGTACCAATTCTTTTTGCTGTAATTCCAAAAATTTGTCTTTGTTGGCAACGATATCCTTAAAGAATCCGATTTCCCAGATGGCCTTTTCAATTATTTCTTTTTTTGAATAGCCAAGCAAGTCTATTAAGAAAGGGTTTACATCCATGATCCTTCCGTTTTCGGCATCCAGAATAAGGATTCCGTCCTTGGCCGATTCAAACAGGCGGCGATAGCGGGTTTCAGATATAGCCAGCGTGTCATTTGCTTTTTTAACGGCTATTTCCAGTTTTTTTGCGACGGTAATATCAACAAAAGTGATCACCAGTCCGTCGATGCGGTCATCCTGAGTTCGATAAGGCATAATCCTGATGGTAAACCACCTGCCATCGTTGGTTGCAATAGTAGCATCGACAGATATGAGGGTTTTCAGGACATTTCGTGCATGGCTGGCAATTTCAGGGTACTGCAGATCGGTGGTGAGGTCGGTAAAGGGACGGCCGATATCCGAGCCACGCAACTTGATCACCTGAGCCACCGAATCGGTAAATCTGCGGATATTCAGCTCCTTGTCG
Source organism: Bacteroidota bacterium (assembly GCA_026391845.1). Classification (GTDB taxonomy): domain Bacteria; phylum Bacteroidota; class Bacteroidia; order Bacteroidales; family FEN-979; genus CAIVAT01. The sequence continues at coordinate 8,656 of JAPLDG010000181.1, forward strand.
AGAAATAAAGTGGCAATCTCAGTGCTGTTGAGCAGGTTTTTCATGTCGTTGTTGGCCTGCACAAAATCACTGACTTTTGTTTGCAATTCCATATTCACCGTTTGCAACTCTTCATTGAGGCTCTGCATCTCTTCCTTTGAAGTCGTGAGTTCCTCATTGGTTGACTGCAACTCCTCATTGGTTGATTGCAACTCTTCATTGGTTGATTTCAGCTCTTCCTGCGAGGTTTGCATCTCTTCCCGCGTGCTTTGCAGGTCTTCATAGCTACGTTGCAATTCTGTCTCCAGCTCCTTGTATTGCCCTGACGACTTTTGTTTTGCATTTTTCCGTGTACCCGGCTCGTGAGCTACCATATCCGGCACATCCATAAATACGATGAGGACCATTCCCCTGATGGCATCCGAGCTGTCTATGCGCTGAACGGTCACATCCACCAATTGAGTACCTCCGTTATTTCCAATTTTAATATTGTGCAGTACAAGGGCATCATAATTCTGCATGACTTTACGGAAAGCGCCCGGCAGCGCCTCGCGCAATCCTTCACGCGCCATGGCATGAATGTTCCAGTTTGCTTTGCCTGCCACCGGTTCCAGGTACTTGCCTGTGCGACCTGTTATATATATGATGTCGCCTTCGGTGGTTACCAGCACACTCGCCGATTTCGAAGAGTTGGCGAGGGCTGGCGCTTTTACTGAATTACGGTGAAAAGAGCTCGGGAAATCAACAAGCGCCGGCACGACAGGCGCAATGGTGCGTTTGAAAATTTTCATTCCGGAATCAGTCTCCTCAAACCCCTCGGTGCGGCCGCCAAGTGTTTCGGCAGTGCCAAGCACCATCAGTCCACCGGGGACAAGACTGTAATTGAACAATGAGATCAATTTTTTCTGCAATTCAGGTTCCATGTATATCAGCATATTCCGGCAAGTGAGTATGTCGAGTTTTGTAAAGGGAGGGTCTCTGACTACATTTTGAGGAGCAAAAACCACCATTTCCCGGATGGAAGTATTTACGAGGAACCCTCCATGCTCAACTTTAAAGAACCGGCTTAGGCGATCGGGCGATACATCTGCTACAATATTTTTTTTAAAAGAGCCTTTCCTCGCTATTTCGATGGCTGAAATATCAAGGTCTGTGGCGAATATCTGTAAAGAGAGGTTTTTGTGTGTGTGAACCTTATCCAAGGCCTCAGCAAAAACCATCGCCAGGGAATAGGCCTCTTCTCCGGTGGAACAGCCTGTAACCCAAGCCCGAAGCGCGTATCCGTTGGGCAATTCGTTTAAATATTCCGGAAGTATCTTTTCCTGGAGCAATTTCCAGAGGGGAGGATCGCGAAAAAAGCTGGTAACGCCGATGAGCAATTCTTTGAAGAGGATTTCCACCTCTTTGGGATTTTCCTGCAAAAAGCGGACGTAGCTGCTGATCTTTTCAATCTGGTGTATGCCTTTACGCCTTTCGATGCGGCGAAACAGGGTGTTTTTCTTATACAATGAAAAATCGTGCCCCGATTGTTCCCTCAGCAGGATGATAATTTTATCAAGGTTGCTTTTTAGTTTACTGTCGATCTCATCTTCTGGATTAGTGGCCGGAATATATTTCAGAAAAGCGATCAGTTTAGCGGGCAATTCCCCGGCAGGCGCTATCACATCAGCCTTTACAGCCTCTATGGCGCTGCGCGGCATGGCATCAAATTTAGCCGAGGCAGGCTCCTGAACCAGGACCACTCCGTTAATTTCCTTGATGGCCTTCAGCCCGAGGCTGCCATCGGAGCCCATGCCTGACAGGATGATGCCAATGCTTTTTTCCAGCATATCGCTGGCCATTGAACGAAAGAAAATATCAATGGGCAGTCGCAGACCTCTTAATTCAACCGGAGGGAACAGATGCAGTGCGCCATGGAGCAGCGACATGCTTTTGTTTGGCGGGATCACATACACGCAATTTGGCTTTACTTTAAGCAGGTCGGTCGCCTGATAAACCTTCATGGGGGTTATCCTTTGCAATAATTCCGGCATTATGCCAACGTGGGTCGGGTCGAGATGCTGTATCACCACGAATGCCATGCCGTTGTCCCGGGGCATGTTCTCAAAAAACTGCTCCAATGCTTCCAGTCCGCCGGCGGAGGCGCCGAGTCCGACGATGGGAAACGGTTTGATTTCAGGTAATAAAGATGTTTTTTCTGATGAAGGTTTCGCTGTTTTCAGCTTCCCGGCGCTCATGGCAAATGATTTAATGAGGTTACCAAAGTACAAAAAGGGTAAAGTTTGGTAAAGATAACCAAAAAATCCCGGAATCGGGTGAAAAATTTACCTCCTTCATCTCTTTCGTTTTTTAAACTGAATAATTTATCGATTGATCACAATCATACCAGCATATTCCTTATGACAGTGCTATTCCAATTAAAACCTGAAATGAGCAGTGCTGGTATTCAACCTATCAGCGCCAGAGGCGCGACATCTTGGTAGTAGGTTCGAGAT
>JAPLDG010000049.1 GCA_026391845.1 Bacteroidota bacterium
ATATAAGTAGTCAGCTCATCCAGCAATTTTATCGGAACGCCTTCCCTGGTGAAAAACTTCTGCATGATCAGATAACCAAAGAAAAACGAAAGTGCAAAGAACAAACCATACCATCGTACCGCATATCCGCCAATTTCAAATATTTCCGGTCTGGGATTCCAATAGATCGCTGACAATAACATGTTTAGGTTGACTAGTGCGTATTAAAATAATTATCTGAGCGCTTTAATTTTCATGTTGAACAGCGTGTCAATTTTTGCCGCCAGGGCAGGCTGCTGGTTCTCTGAGGCCACCATTGAAATCCGTTTGAGGATTCCAAGCGCTGTTTGAACATCCTGCTCGAAATATTGCGTATTAACCGGGGAAAAAGAGTAGTAATAATCAAGGTTCTGACTGCAAATCTCTGCCACACGCGACACCAGTTTGTTGGCTTTGTCCGGAGCGCCTGCTTTATAGTATAATTCGGCAAAAGGCAGCATATACATATCAAACGGCACCTTTGAATCGGGGAAATATTTGATATACATGTCAAGCATTTCAATGGCTTCCTTATTCTTTCCCTGTGCCTGTAATGATTGTGCAACGCGCATGAAATTCGTTTTTGGCCGCACTGCATTGTTTAAACTTTCAGGGTCAACGTAAACATGAGGATCATTCAGGTTTCCCCATAAGCATTTATTTTTTAGGATGTCGTATGAAGTAAGTGCATCAACACCTCCCATACCCTGGATATAATCAGCAGGATCAGCCTTAACCGGCATGAATTTATATACCCACCCCTGAACCAGGCAGAAGGAGTCAATGGCAACGCAATGATTCACACTGGAAGGTGCAGCAAAATAAATCGGACGCTCCCATTTGTTGGACGCGAGCAAATCCAGCAGCATCAGATCGTTCTTGTATAGCTGGTTCGACCTGATTGTCCAGTAAATCGAATCAACCATTTTTCCCCGGAGGTGTTTGGGAACAATCCCAAATTTCACACAGGCAGCAGAATCAACTGTAATTTTAACTTTTTTTGACGGGAAGAATTTCATTTTACCCCCGTTCTGAAGAGGAAGAAATGTTTGTGGATCATCGCTTTTGATGAAGTCGATCATGTCTTTTAATTCCACATACCCTTTGATCCCGATATCATAAAACGGCAGAATATCATTTGTTCCCTGCCTGTATTGCTCCTGACTCAGTGTAAGTGGTATAGGATCAGATTCATAAGCCTTTTTATACAATTGGTTGATATACCAGGGTCCTGAAGACAGCATGAGGTTAACAACGCGAACATCCGTACCGATTCCTTCAACTTCCTGATCGTACCATAGAGGGAAGGTATCATTATCTCCGTTGGTAAACAAGATTCCTTGTGGTTCACAGGATTTCAGATAATTGGCTGCGAAGTCGCGGCAGGCATATTTACCTGACCGATCGTGATCATCCCAGTTTTCCTTGGCCATGATACCAGGCACCAGCAGAAGGCACAACCCGAATACGATGGCAATGGAGATATTTTCCGAGAGTTTTTTCTTCAGAAAATTGATCAACGGAATGATGCCTAAACCGATCCAGATGGAAAAAGCGTAGAACGATGCAGCATAAGCATAATCCCGTTCACGGGGTTCATATGGCTGTTGATTCAGGTAAACCAGAATGGCCAATCCGGTCATGATAAATAAAAGGGAGATGATCATGGTACCTTTGTAATCTCTTCCTGCATGGAAAAAAAAGCCGACAAGTCCCAGAATCAGCGGCAAAAAATAATATTTATTGGCAGCCCTGTTTTTCTTACTGTCCGGAAGATTTGTCTGGTCATTGCCAAGCCTCATTTTGTCGAGAAAAGGAATCCCGCTGATCCAGTTTCCCTCTTCAATGCCACCAAAACCCTGTACATCGTTCTGGCGGCCGGCAAAATTCCACATAAAATAACGGATGTACATATGTCCGATCTGGTAGGTAAAAAAGTACTTCAGGTTCTCCCCGAATGTATGCCGATTGGTGGTTTCCTGTTTCCCGTCCTGATTTGTGACTTCAACAGGCACTCCCTCGCCACCCCATTTTTTGTAAAAATCCGCCGACCCTCTGCGTTGGTTGCTCCACATGCGAGGAAAAATTGTAGTAAACTGGGGATCCCAAACCGGGACTGTTCCTTTCCGGTCATCCACGATAATATATTTACCAGACTTGATATCTTTCTGATATACAGGGTTTCCATCCTTATAATCCACGATCTGGGCATTGTAATACTGCCCGAATGCAATCGGGAAATCACCATACTGCTCCCGGTTCAGATAAGAGAGCAGGCTAACGGCATCCTGAGGGGCATTTTCATTGATGGGAGGATCTGCATTCGCGCGGATAACCAACATGATAAAAGATGAATAACCAATCAGGATAAAGGCGAATGCCAATACAATGGTATTCAGCACAGTCTTACCCTTTTTCCGTGTCAGATACAATCCCCATATGATCAGGGCGGCCAAAAGGGCAAAATATATAATTGTTCCGGTATTGAACGGTAACCCTAATCCATTGACAAAGAGCAATTCGAATTTGCCGGACAATTGAACCAAGCCGGGGATGATGATGAACATCACAAAGGCAAGGATCAGGATGGACAGTAAAAATGTCAGCAACATACCGACTTTGGTAGGTTTCGGATATTTTTTATAGTAGTAAACCATGCAGGTTGCCGGAATTACCAGCAAATTCAGCAAGTGGACACCGATGGCCAAGCCCATGAGGAAAGCGATCAGTACAAGCCAGCGGTAAGAATGTTTTTCGTCTGCAACATCTTCCCACTTTAAAATGGCCCAGAAAGATATGGCTGTGAAAGCAGAAGACATGGCATAGACTTCGCCTTCAACTGCGGAAAACCAAAATGTATCACTGAATGTATAGGCCATTGCACCTATGAAAGCAGAGGCAAATACAGTAAACATCTGACTGGTGGTCATTTCACCTTTAGGAGCTACAATTTTTTTAGCAAACAGCACAATGCTCCAGAAAAGAAAGAGGATAGTGAATCCACTGGAAATCCCCGACATCACATTGACCATCATGGCTACATG
>JAPLDG010000019.1 GCA_026391845.1 Bacteroidota bacterium
CATTGCCACCAGGCCATCAGTTGGTTGTTTCCAAGGGCCACGCCACGATCCGTAAATTTTGGGAACTGAGTATTCCAGACAGGCTGGTGATGAAAAATGATAAGGAGTATATCGAGGAGTATAAGGCGTTGTTTGAAAATTCGGTGAAAAACCGCACCCGGTCGGCTTTTCCGGTTGGCGCTGAGTTAAGCGGCGGACTGGATTCATCATCCATTGCCGCGGCTGCTCAAAAAAATCTGTCGGCACAGGGAAACCAACTGCATGCTTTTGCAAGGGTGCTTCCAGAGAAGGTCATTCCCGAACTTGATGATGACTGGAAGGATGAATCTGCTGAAATCGAAATGGTTTGCAACTTTAGCAGGATAAAAAACATTCACCGTGTAACCCTTGAATACCAGAGAATTACCGAGAACATAAGACAAAATATCGATGTGATCGGGTCTCCTTTCTTCAGCAATTACGCCGCATATAACCTTAATGCAAATCAAATGGCCAGATCTGCAGGGGTGCGTACCATTTTATCCGGACATGGCGGGGATCAGATGCTTACAAATCCGGCCCATTACGTTTACCTGGATTACAAGAGAAACTCAAGGTATTTTAAACTTTTCCGCGACATCAGGGCAAAAAACACCATTCATGAACTTGGGCTGGCACAGTCCCTCCGGTACTTTGTCAACCTGCCCTCCGGTAAAACAGATTTCATCAATAAAAGAAAGGAAATTAAAAAGCTATTCAGGTTTGGGATTGATCCAGGGTTCCTGCAACAAAACGACCTGGAAGAACGCTATCTGAAAAACCGTCAGCACGCGATGTTGCTTCCTGACAATGCCGATGACCTGATTTTAAAGATCACCCACCGTTACATGAGCAATCGGATCGAAGTAACATCCATCATGGCCGGACATGACCAGATTGAATTCAGATACCCCATGTTCGATGTTGATCTGATTGGATATTATCTTGCTGTTCCCGATGACCTCAAACGCAAATTCAGGTCAGGACGCTATCTTCACCGGATGGCCATGCAGGATGAACTGCCGGCAGCAATTCAATGGAGAAGGGATAAGAATGGTACCATAAACCCCGGACTTGCAAGGATTTTTGCCAATGAGGCAGCGAAAATCAAGGCAGACCTGCGCAAATATATTGCGGAGGCTGAAAAATTTTATCTGCCTGTTTTCGATCTGAACATGATCAAAAAACTCGTTGCAGCCGATGATAACGAACTCTGTAAGTACAAATCGCTGATCAATAAATTTTTTCAGTTGCAACCTTTTGGAAAAATAATTGAGAAAAAATTTGGATAATCGGTTTAAGATGTTTATAATTGTATTCTCGATTGCACACGGAATGTAAACAATATAAATATTGATTATTATGGAAAATATTACCAAAACCAAAAGAGTTTGGCAATCTCCTGAAATTGAGGTTATTAACTCCAAGATGACAAGTAGCGGAGGTCATACCTGGTATAAAGAGGATGACCATTATACCGACCCATACCTTTCTTGATGTTTATATCCGTAGTAAATACTTCAAAATTCAAAACTGTTTTGTAATCATTTTACAACAGCATGATATTGTAACAGCAGGTTATACCTGCTGTTTTTGTTTTTCGGTATGACAGTGTTCAGTTAAACACATGAAGCAAAAGAAGATAAATCGCCAATTCTTAATCAGCCTTGCCAAAGACCTTTTCTCTTTTTCCGGAAAAAAGGTGGTTGTTTCCCTCTTCCTGCAAATTTTAACCGGCTTCACCCAGGGCATTGGCATCCTGTTGCTGATCCCGCTGCTCAGCCTGATCGGAATTTTCAACAACCAGGGTAAGGGGTCGGATTTTGTGGCGAAGGTCGTGGCCTTCCTTCATAAAACGGGTATTCCCGGAGGTATCGTTACCATCCTGCTGTTTTACATTGTCATAGTTGCGTTGAACTCGGCGCTCAACAACTACCAGAGTCTTGTCAATGCCAGGATCCAGCAAAGTTTCATCCGGTTTCTGAAAGATAAACTATACATCTCCCTGGGGCACAGCCAATGGCTTTTCGCATCCCGGCTGCGTATGTCGGACGTGGCGCATATTGTTACATCCGAGGTTCAGCGGGCGGGCCAGGCCATCTTCCAGATATTAAGATCCACCAGCACCCTGATCACCATGTTGGCTTACCTGGGTGTAGCTTTTTTATTGTCACCCTCCATGGCTGCAATATCCCTGGCAGGTGCTGTCATCCTGCTGATCCTTGGGCAAAAGAAGAACAAATCTGCCATGCTGCTGGGGAAGTCAAGCCAGCACTCGGCAAAGAAAGTCTACCAGGTTGTGCTGGAACATCTTTCGGGCATGAAAGTGGCTAAGAGTTTTGCCGAAGAGGACCGCTACATCGGAGAGTTTATTCTACATACCGAGGATGTCGAAAAGCGGAAAATCGATTATGTCAGACTGAGTTCACGCACCTCTTTCATGTTTTCGCTGGGAACAGTTGTCCTGCTGAGCATTTACGTCTATCTTGCCATTGAAGTACTTGCCATGCCTGCCTCCACCTTGCTGGTGCTGATCTACATCTTTTCCAGACTGCTGCCCAAGGTCGCTTCGCTGCAGTCGTCGTACCAGGCCATTCTGCTGTCGATACCAGCTTTTTCAGCGGTAATGGAACTGCAAAAGGAATGCGATCTGCATGGTGAAAATTTAACAAGGGACGACCATCCGGTTAACATCGGAGGCTCCGTAACATTCAGGGATGTCTCCTTCGCCTATGACGCCAACTTGGTATTCGGTCATTTTTCCCTGAACATCCCGGTAAACAAAATAACCTGCATCACAGGCAAATCCGGTTCGGGGAAAACCACCCTGGCCGATCTGATCCTGGGCTTGCTGAAACCGGTTTCCGGAGAAATCCTGGCGGATAACAGGCCACTCGATGAGACCCTCATTTACCGCTGGCGGAAAAGCATCGGCTATGTCACCCAGGAGTCGTTCCTTTTCAACGATACCATCCGCAACAACCTGGTGTGGACAAAACCAGATGCCACCGAAGATGAACTCTGGGACGCCCTGAAAAAATCATCAGCGGATGCGATGGTAAGAAACTTTGCATCGGGCCTCGAAACATTAGTCGGCGACCGCGGGGCACAACTATCAGGGGGGGAACGGCAGAGGCTGGCGCTGGCCAGGGCGCTGGTGCGGAAGCCAGCCATGCTCATCCTGGATGAAGCCACCAACGCCCTTGACCGGGATAACGAATGGACGATCATTGAAGCGCTGGAACGGATCAAGGGAACCACCACCATGGTCATCATTTCGCACAGTACGGCATTTCACCGCATTGCCGACCAGGTAATCCATCTCGAAAACGGGAGAATCAGCCATGCCTGAAAATACGGTCGCAGATATTTCGATTATCGTTCCCAATTACAACAGTGGCTGTTTTCTTTCTGAGTTCATCGAAAGCATTGTCAACTCCACCGTTCTTCCTGGTGAATTGATCATCATTGACGACGGTTCCGCAGATGAATCTGCTGCAGTACTGAAGCAATACCAGCACCTCGGATATCTGAAGGTGATTGTTTTTCCTCAGAACCAGGGCCTTGTGACAGCCCTGAATGCCGGCCTTGATGCCGCAACCAGGAAATACATCATGCGCGCCGATCATGACGATGTGATGCTCCCGGAACGCATTGAAATTCAGTATGCATACATGGAAACTCATCCCGAAACGGATGTGCTCGGATGCAATGTAACCTACTTTCATGGGGAGACTGGACGAAATATCAATGTTTCAAACTTCCCGGCTGATCACAACGGTATTATCAATGCTTACCGGCGGGGGGTCAACGGGATCCAGCATCCCACAGCAGTCATCTCCGGCAAGGTCATGCAGCGATACCGTTATCAGCAAATGTTGGCCGGCGAGGATTATGATATTTTTTCAAGGATGGCCCGCGACGGCTGCAGGTTTGCAAATCTCCGTGAGCCTTTGTACCGGATGCGGATCCATCCGGCGAGTTTAACCGCCAATCTCAGCCTGGCAGGAGTAAGGAATATTTTTGAGATCAGGGACCGGATTTGGGGAACCCGGTCGGCAAACATCCGCATCGTTCTCTATTTCTATTATATCTACTTTTACAAGAAATACCAGCTCAGCACCAATAGGCTTTCCAGGCACTGCTTTCTGTTTCTCGCTGGTATGTGTTATCCTGTCAGACTTTTTAAACGATTGATCCGCAAATGAAGGTTGGAATACTGGGAACCCGTGGCATCCCGAATTATTATGGCGGTTTTGAACAGTTTGCGGAATTTTTTTCCTGCAGGCTGGCAAAACGGGGTATTGAGGTGTGGGTTTATAACTCGCATAACCATCCCTATCAAAAACCGGAATGGAACGGCGTTCACATTGTGCATTGTTTTGATCCCGAGTATCTCATCGGAGCTGCCGGCCCTTTCATTTACGACCTGAACTGCATCCTCGACAGCCGGAAACGCCATTTCGATGTGATCCTGCAGTTGGGATATGCCAGCGCTTCGGTCTGGCACCGGTTTGTTCCAAAAGGGGTTAAAATTGTAACCAATGTGGATGGACTGGAGTGGTCCCGTTCAAAATACAACCTGCTCCTGAAATCATTTATCCGCATGGCGGAATCACTGGCAGTTAAAAGCAGTGATCTGCTCATTGCCGATTCACCGCATATCGGGGACTATTTTTACACGGGCTATCACGCCAATTCCAAATTCATTCCCTATGGCGCTGAAATTCTGGAAAAACCGGATGCATCCTGCCTTAAAATTTTCAACCTGGAGCCTGGCTCATACCATCTGGCCATTTCACGCATTCAGATGGATAACAATGTTGAAGTGATCATCAAAGGATATATTGAATCGGCCTCGCAAAAACCTTTACTGCTGGTTGGCAGCACCAACAACAAATACTGCAAATACCTGCAATCAAACTACCCTTCGCCGAACATCAGGTTCATGGGGGGAATCTATGATGTAAACCTGTTAAACCAGCTCAGATATCATTCAAGTTTATATTTCCATGGACATTCATCTGGCGGAACAAATCCATCTCTTCTTGAAGCGATGGCTTCCGGGGCATTGATCTGTGCCCATGAAAATCGCTTTAACCGCAAGATCCTTGGACCGGATGCCTTCTATTTCAGCGATGAGCACCAGATTGCCGACCTGATCCGGTCTAATCCCATCAAGAGTGACCACTCACACTTTTTCAGCAACAATGTGAATAAAATTAAAGCGCATTATCAGTGGGATCGCATCACGGATAGCTATATTGAGGCGTTTAACGAGGTCCTCCTGAAATAAAGTTGGCTATTCGCTATTTGATCTGCTGGAATCAGACGGTCTTTTACCGCTAAGTCGCAAAGACGCAAAAATCAATTTTATTGTATTACAGTGGGAACTTGGCCAGGGTCAGCTATAAGCTTTCTATATGCTCTTCTATAAGACACATCTTGTTTCCTGACTTCGACACTTTTTTAGCTACTGTTTTTCAATAGCCTCATAGACAATAATTTGCATATTTTAGGACACCGGTTTGGGTGTCCCAGGTGAAAATGAGTATTTTTACGGCATGTTTGTCCGGAAGAAAAAGAATCCAAGTGGTATCGTTAGTGTCCAGGTCATCGATAAGAGCAAAGGCCGGTACTGTGTTATCAAAACTATTGGCAGCAGTGCTGATGTCCCAACAATAAAAAACTTATATCTGCAAGGCAAGCATTGGATATCCAGTCATTTAGGAGAACAGGATATTTTCGAGGCACATGATAAAGAC
>JAPLDG010000051.1 GCA_026391845.1 Bacteroidota bacterium
GGCCGATGATCAGTACAGGCTCCTGAATTCAACCGCCGGAAATGGCAATATCCCCGGAACGACCGTTTTAACCATGGCAGAAGACACCAAAGGCGCGATCTGGATCGGAACAGAAAAAGGGGTCGGTGTTTTTTATTCCCCGGAGAATGTTTTTCAACCCGGCCAGAATTTCGACGCCCAGCAAATCCTCCTTTCTCAAGGTAGCTATGTTCAATATTTGCTCGAAAACGAAACAGTTACAACGATCGCGGTGGATGGCGCCAACCAGAAATGGATCGGAACCGACCGTGGCGGCGTGTTTCTTTTTTCGGAAGACGGAACCAAACAAATCTACCACTTTACGGCTGAAAACAGCCCGCTGCTCTCCGACCGCCTGACCTGCATCTCCATTAACAAAGACGGAGAGGTATTCTTCGGCACCGACAAAGGCGTGATTTCATTCAGGGCGCAGGCTACCCCCGGCGGTGAAAGCAACGAAAATGTATATGCATTCCCCAACCCCGTACGGGAAGATTACGAAGGCTACATCGCCGTAAAAGGCCTTGTGAACAATGCACAGGTGAGGATCACCGATATCGACGGAACCCTAGTCTATTCAACACGTGCTGAAGGCGGACAGGCCATTTGGAATGGCAAAAATTTCAACGGGAAAAAAGCACATACCGGAGTCTATCTTGTTTTTGCATCCGATGATACAGCCTCAGAAAGGGTTGTCACCAAAATCCTCATCATCCACTGATGCTTCATTCAACAAAAGGCATCGTTTTCCATACCATCAAATACTCAGAAACCAGTGTAATCGCTAAAATTTACACCGAACTTTTCGGCATACAGTCATACCTGCTCAAAGGAATCCGGAATTCCAGGTCGAAAATAAAACCCGGACTTTTTCAGTCCATGACATTGCTTGATCTGGTGGTATATCATAAGGAGCGACAATCGCTGCAATCGGTGAAAGAGGTTCAGCTCGCCCATCCTTACAAAACCATTCCGTTTGATATCCGTAAAAGTTCCGTGGCCCTTTTTATCAATGAACTGGTTTACAAAGCCATCCGGGAAGAAGAGCCCAATGCCGGATTATTCGGATTTCTCTGGCAAACCTTTACCATACTTGACCAGACCGAAGAAAACGTATCCGGTTTTCATTTGCAATTTGCCGTTCGGCTGATGCATCACCTCGGTATTTTTCCCCAGAATAATTATTCGGAAAAATGCCCCGTATTCGATCTTCGTGAAGGAATGTTCCGGTCAATCATTCCTGACCATCAACACTACCTGGATCCACTGAACAGCAAGATCTTCTCAGATATTTTAAATCCGGAATCTGAAATCCGGAATCTGAAATCTGAAATCCGAAATCATTTGCTTGAAACCATCCTGCTTTATTACCAGCTGCATCTTCCCGGCTTCGGGGGGGTGCAATCGCATCATATCCTCCACGAAGTTTTGGCCTAAATCCGTATCTTTGCCGAAAAATTGGCAACATGACGACAGGATTGACCGAACAGGAAACCATACGCAGAAATTCATTGAATGA
>JAPLDG010000278.1:0-3643 GCA_026391845.1 Bacteroidota bacterium
CCCCGATGGCATTGATGATCTCTGGTTTCTCCTTGAATTTCTCAGCCAGCTTCATGCCCAGCACTGCATGTGGTAATTCCGGCTCGGTATCGGGTACTTTCCCGATATCATGCAGCAATCCGGCACGTTTAGCCATCTTCGGATTCAAACCCAGTTCTGCAGCCATGGTGGCACAGAGCTTTGAAACTTCAATGGAGTGCTGCAGCAGATTCTGGCCGTATGACGAACGATATTTCATCTTTCCGATCATCCTGACCAACTCATGGTGCATGTTATGAATTCCGAGGTCGATGCTGATCCGCTTGCCGGTCTCAATGATCTCCTGTTCAATCTGCTTTTTGGTCTTGGCTACCACCTCTTCAATACGGGCAGGGTGAATCCGGCCGTCGGTAACCAGTTTATGCAACGCAAGACGTGCAATCTCGCGCCTGACCGGGTCAAATCCCGACAGAATGATCGCATCTGGTGAATCATCAATGATAATCTCCACTCCTGTCAGCGATTCGAGCGTACGGATATTTCTTCCTTCACGGCCAATGATCCGGCCTTTGATCTCTTCACTTTCAATATTGAAAACAGAAACAGTGTTTTCAATGGCATGCTCTGAAGCCGTGCGCTGGATGGTTTCAATGATGATTTTTTTGGCCTCTGTATTTGCCGTTAGTTTTGCCTCGTCGATGATATCTTTCATGTAAACGATGGCTTCGGTTTTGGCTTCTTCCTTGAGGGTTTCTATCAGCTGTGTTTTGGCTTCAACAGCTGAAAGGCTGGAAATGGCTTCAAGCTTTTCCACCTGTATTTTCATCGCTTTTTCAAGATCTGCCTGCTTTTTATTGATAATTTCCAATTGCTGGGCCAGATTCTGTTTAATGGTAATTACCTCTTTCTGCTTTTTTGCAAATTCTTCAATTTTCAGGTTTAATGTTCCTTCTTTCTGTTTAAAACGGTTTTCGTTGCGCCCAAGCTCCTCATTTTTTTCGAAGATGAATTTTTCATGTTCACCTTTCAACTGCATGAATTTTTCTTTTGCCTGTAAGATTTTTTCCTTTTTAACAACTTCCGCCTTTTCCATGGCATCTTTTAGCAACGCATCGCGCTTACGCTCCAGTGCTCTGTTTAAAATTGTGCCTGTAAGCACCCCTCCCAGGATGACACCCGCCACCCCAATGATGATAAATATTAGAATTCCTTCCATCTGTATATGTATTTGCGCAGAAACGTATTGCAATACGTCTCCACAGGGTTATTAATATAGAAGGAAAGCAGAGAAAATAAAAAACCCGCATTATTCAGCGAGGTATTGATAATCCTCTAACGACACGAATAGAGCTGCCAAACTTTTCGAACGTCCACTGTCAGGGAATTACTCCTGGTCTCCTGCCAAAGCATGAGTGAGGCCTGTCCTACAAGATACTGAGCGTTGCCCTAATATTTGTAATGTTAGGATTACAAACTGTCTGAAATAATGCGGGTAAATCTTCAGATTATTATCAAAGAACATTTATTCCATCAGACTTAAGTTGTTCATTCAGCGCATGATCTATTGCCAACAGCTTTTCCTTCCATTGTGTTTCATTATCCGACAATAACTGATCATTCTGCAGGTATCCCGTTGCATATTCCAATGCTACCATGGCCAGGAGGTCTTGCTTGTCCTTATATGCATAACTGCTCGAGTAATCTTTGATCCTTTTATCGATCAGTTTTGCAGCTTTGCGAAAAAGTTCCTCATGTCCTTTGTCAATCGCCAGACGGTATGACCGGTCAGCGATGGGCAGCGATATTGAAAGTTCGTTCATTGGCCTGACGATGAATCGTTTTCTAAGTATTTAAAAGCCCGATACATTTATCGATTTCCCGCACAAGTTCGTTGATTTTCAATTTTGCCTCAACGTTTCCTTCTTTTGTTTCTAGTGTTTTCGCTATTATAATCGTTTTAATTTTATCCTCAAGTTGCCGGATAGTGTTTTTTTGTTCGCTGACTATCTGTTTTAATTCTTGTATTTCAGTGATGTGCTTTTTGTTATCAAAAAGCTGTACGCGATGCTGCTCGATAAGTTTCCCCATCTTGTATTCAATTCCGGAAACCAGTGTAGCAACATCCTTCATTGGCAGTCACCGTGATAATTCATGCAAAGATAATTATTTATTTTATTTTTTTCAACAAGCGTATTACCTTTTGGTCCTTATACCGATTAAGCATAAAAATTTCCACCTAAAACGATGTGTTATGAACGAAGCATTTCTTTCTTATTTGTGGAATTACAGGCATTTTAACGGGGATCTTATAACAGAATCAGGCGATCTCCTGATCATCATGAATCCGGGTGTTCAGAATACCGACAGCGGTCCCGACTTCTTCAATGCAAGGATACGCATTGGCGCTACTACCTGGGCAGGCAATGTCGAAATCCATGTGCATGCTTCAGATTGGTACCAGCATGGACACCACAACGACGGTGAATACGACCACGTAATTCTCCATCTCGTTTACGAAGCCGATCGCCAGGTTTTTCACCAGAATGGCGAACCAGTTCAGACAGTGGTTGTTAAAAATCAGTTTCCCGATTGGATATATGACCGCTATCAGATGTTGATGCAGAATCAGCAATGGATACCCTGCATGAATCAGTTGCTCCCTTCTGCCGACTACGGTTTCAATCAATGGGCCCCCGCGCTTGCCCTCGAGCGCATGGAGTATAAAACAAACAGCATCAGACAGCTTTTTACCAGTTGTGGCAGCAATTGGGAGGAGGCTTTCTACTGGCATATGGCGAGTAGTTTCGGTTTTAAAATTAATGCGCTTCCTTTCGAGTTGCTGGCAAAGTCGCTGCCAATTAAAATTGTGAGGCAGCACAGCGGCAGTATATTTCAGATGGAGGCGCTTTTATTTGGTCAGGCTGGTATGCTCGACAGGGAGTTCACCGATTCATACCCGAAGAAATTACAACAGGAGTACCATTTTCTTCGCAGCAAATATGAACTGAATCCTATTTCCGGGAGCCTGTGGAAGTTTCTGCGACTCAGACCTTCCAATTTTCCAACCATCCGGATAAGTCAGCTGGCTGGTTTTCTGTGTCAAACCCGGGCAATGTTTTTTAACTTGTTTGTTAACGAGTCGTTTCAAAAAACGATGGATATTTTTAAAATAACTGCTTCAGATTATTGGAATACCCGTTATGTGTTTGATAAACCGGCTGTACATCAGCAGAAAACGATGGGTTTTTCTTGTTTGAGATTGCTGATAATAAATGGATTAGCATCGTTCTATTTTTTTTATGGATTGGAAAAGGGTAATCCGGAGATGTGTGAGGGAGTCCTGGAATTACTGGAACAGATAGGAGGGGAAGCCAACGTACACACCGATCGCTGGAGCAAGGCCGGATTCCCCGTCGATAATGCAATGCAGACCCAGGCTTTGCTTCATCTCAAGCAGTTTTACTGCGATAAGAAGCGTTGCCTTGATTGCAGGATCGGAAGCCGGCTTTTGGCCGGGAATGATTAAAAGGCCTTCAGGAAACTCTTTGCGGTTTATAGAGATTTTTGACTTTTGGGAGCAGGATCAGGTAATAACACAATTGGTATGAGCGGAATCAGAATGAAATTTGGCAGGGCGGTGGGCGAATATCTGACCTATAACCGA
>JAPLDG010000278.1:3737-4600 GCA_026391845.1 Bacteroidota bacterium
GGGAATATTGGTTTTAAGCTTGATTCTGCTGTGCCTGATAATTGTCAACACCGTGGTTCCTTCCGGAACATTTCAAAAGTCTCCTGATTATTCACTGTTTTCCAATGAGATCAATGCATTTGAAGATGCATAGCAAAAAGCATCTGACTCCGACAGCATAGCCCGGGTCCAAAAGTACCTGGACTACAAGAACAGGTTCCGGACTTACCGGTCAGATTCGGGCAGCTATCCTGCAAAGAGAGCGACACCTGTTATCATGGTTGAACTGAATTCGGCGGATACTTTTGAACTGCAGCAACTAAGGGGCATTGGCCCTGGTTTTGCCAGACGAATCGTGAACTACCGCGAACGCCTGAGAGGGTTTTATGACAAAAAGCAGGTTCTGGAGGTGTTTGGCATGGATACGTCAAGGTATCGGTTGATCGAAAAAAACCTGCAGGTCAATCCCGATTCAATTCATCCTATTTTCCCTTTGCCGTCACAAAAAACATCATGATATACAGACAGAAAAACAAACGTTTCAAAGAGGTGGGAGAATTGAAGAATATCGAAGGGATAAACGATTCACTTTTCAGGAGGGCTGTCGTTTATCTGCGGGTCGGCCCATGAGCCATCATCGTGCTCATCCTCGTCGCCCCAATCCCACGATTTTCGCTGTGGCCCCTGTTTGCGATAGTAGATAGCGAGCACAAATCCGGATAACAGACCCATCAGATGCGATTCCCAGGAAATTGGCTGATTCGGAAAGAGTTGTGGGAATATTCCCCAGATAAGGCCGCCGTAAAGAAATGCAACAAGCATCGTTATCACAAGGAGCCCGGTTTCCCGCCGAATCATCCCGCTGAAAAATAAAAATGAGGCAA
>JAPLDG010000013.1:0-20543 GCA_026391845.1 Bacteroidota bacterium
GACATGAAACTGTCGTCGCTCAACCTCCATTCCGTCTGGTTGGGATCGGATCTGGGAACCCACGATTTTGAATCAGATGAAATTGACAACATCAATGGTTTTGTTGACCGGCATTCCGATATCAACGCACTCAGTGTGGAAGCCGGAATGAACTTCATCAATCAGCCTGAATCAAGATGGAAATTCTCCGGAACCCTGCTGCTCGGGATTGCACAGAACCTGACCACAGTCCAAAACAATGAAACCGGCGTTCAGGAGTATTCTTTCAATTCGGGTTTTTCAAAGCCCTGTCTGGGGCTGGGGTTCAGCTTTGGGTATCAGTTTACCCCGAAGTGGAGCCTTTCTCTGCGTCCATACCTGGTTGGCACAATGGGAACCATTACCAACATCGATGACCGGGTAAACCCCGATCCGGTCAACTTTACCTCCGTCAGGAAAGACAAATTCAGTACCCTCTATCTCCGGAGCAGCCTGATGGCCGGCTATACCGTTGGACCGGTAACGATCATGGCCGGGCCGGGTTTCTATTATCTCTGGTCAAAACACACATACAGCCGCGACTACACCAATGTCAACGACGGTCAGACTATCAGCGAAGAGGCTACCTATGTGCTGATACCACATTCGTTCATGGACGGAAGCCTGGCAGTGAGCTGGAAAATCATCCCTCAGCTGACGCTCCGGGTGCATGCCGGAATTGGAAAGGATGTCATGGCGGATGGCGGGATACAGTTCAATTTTTAACTAATTATTAGGAGAATATATCATGAAAACATGGATACATTTTATGATCATGATCATTCCGATTTTCGGGTATGGTCAGTCACTGGTACCCGAAGCCCACTGGACCGATGGTAACCACCGCGCCTGGTGTGATAAAGGTATTGGCACGGCCTTTACATCCTACAATGGTATCTTGACTTCGTTCAATTACCAGGGAAATGGCACACGGAACGGCGGACATGTGTATATGTACACCATCGATGAAGCTCTTAAAACCAGTCAGACCGATCTGAGCAGTGTCAAGATGAGTGATTTCAAACTGGGACCTTCGTCCGACAACAACAACAAGATTGTTTTCGGATTTCCCGGGGAGGGCAGTTCCTATGATGAAGGTCCGGTCTTAGGCAGGGCTTTCTTTTTTCAATATCAATCACAAACATGGTATTTCATCCATATCCGTTCGGCAAACCAGTGCGACCATTGTACTTCACCCGACAACGACAGTTATGAATGCTATGCCAGGATCCCTGACAACACCACCAAAAAGTGCTTCACCTACTATCTCACCTCAAGCCCGGTATCCACAGTGCAGAAACAGGGCGCTTTTCAGTTGGACAGCCTTGTATATTTCCTTGCTATCGATAAATCAGCTTTGCCTAATCGCTGGCAGTTACAGGAATTCAGGCTCGATAGTACGAATGGTCATTTTAAATATAACGACAATACAATCGTCATTTCTGCCCTGACGTATCCCTTCCTTGGCGGTTTATACACCAGACTTGACAGTGTTGGAAACACCTATTTTGTAGCCACTTTTTATGACCAGGCAGGTAACTGGCAGGTTGGGAAACTGGTCCCCGGTATTTCAGGAGGAAAAAGAAAATTTACCTGGTACCAGTTACTCGATTCATTCCATTCCAGTCCCTTCACATCGCTGATCGCTGCCACCGCTATCTATGACGGAACGATCAAAGGGAACCGGGTTTCTAACGACATCACCAATAAAGCAGAGTCCGACAGAATGATTTTGTTCGGACAATGCGGTTCTAAATCCAGCGATGGCTATTATCATGTACAATACGGTGAATATCATTTCCAAAATGAGATGCTGGTAAAAGATGGTTCGGGGGAGATACAACTCCCTTCTTCGAACGGGGCCTATAACGTCGGCGACTATTTTCAACTGTATGCCAGCTATATGCTGCAACCAAAGGATTACCAATCTGTTATGTCTGGTACCGACGGGTACCAGCAATATATGTGGTTGCTATATCCCGACCACAACAAGTATTTTAATGCGGCCATGTTTCAATCGGACTTCTGGAGTGTGAGCCCCGATTACAAATACAGTCCCGACCTGGATGATGACATTACATATCCGGGAATCAGTTCGCTCTGGACCCTCGTGGGAATTGTGGACGGTCCTCCGCCGGTCACCATGAACTGGCATAAATGGGATTCCACCTGGGGATATCCCGTTTACCCCACGATGATGGAGCTGGAATCCGATAGTTCAGGGGCTTCGGAATTCACAACCCAGACGGAGAATGAATGGAGCGCCGGATTGAGTGTCGATGTGAAGAGTAAACGGGACAATTATTTGTATGAGGGATCCATCGGTGGAAAATTAAAATTTTCACAAACCTTCGACAAAACCGTTTCCAGCTCCGAAACACATTCGGTGACATATACCTCTCCTTTTAATCTGGAGGAGGATTCTCAGGTATATGGTTATTACCTTTATATAATCCCGGAGATCAAAAGGTACTCTTTCTCATTATTCCCCTGGTGGGATGATCCCACTCAACAGAAATATCCGGTCGACGGATCCTTTCAGTACCTTTTTCAAACGATAGCCAATAAGTTTCTTAAAAATCCTGTTCCGATCAGTGCCGCCCCCTTCAATATCGCCGAACCGAACGCCCCTGATATGGCAGGCTGGTATTATAATAAAGGCCGAAAATTCCTGATGGAACAGGCGGGTGGCTGGGGTCTGGTTCCCGTCATTTCCTTATCCTGGAAAAGCCCGGGAAATGGCAACTCCATGAACATTCAGACCAGCACGGAGGCAAAACAATCCGATTCCCAGACCAACACCTGGGGGTTTGAAGTCGAAGCCGGATACTCCGAAAACATCCCGGATGTTTGTAAGATTGATATTAAATTATCCACCGGTTATACCGGCAGCCTGATGAGCGAAACAAGCAGTGTCTCTGATTACGGACATAAAATCTTTGCTTCCCTGGAACAACTTTCATCCCAGCTCTACGGTGTAAATGTCGGGCAGTACAGTATGGATGGTTATCTGTTTACAAATGATGTGAACCCGGACTGGTGGTTTAACGAGGGTCTGAACAATCAAAAGCCATTTTATTTTGCCTGGGTGGTAAATGATGCTGAGCAATCACTGATCACGGTCACTCCACCAAACGGAGGTCACATCACGTCAAATGACCTTATATTTTCCTGGCGACCCGACCATGGAACGCTGCAGGATTATGAGCTGTTAATCTCGAAATCAACCCCGATTGCCAACCCCAACATCATTTACCGTAAAATGATAGGAGACGCAACGGAGACTTCTACGCCAGATTTCATACCTGAGCCGGGAACTACCTACTACTGGAGTGTTAAATCCCATGACCAGGACGGAAATATTGTTTATGCCCCCGTGTCGAGTTTTACTCTTCCGAAGGTGGCAAAGGAACCGCTGCCGGTAACCACGATGTGTGCTGTAATATGCTCTAATCCTGGAACGTCAGAAGACTTGCGCATCGTGGTAAACCCGGCATCCGACGGCCCGGTCTCCCTGTCGCTGATGAGCCTGAGCGGTACCGAAGTATACCGGAAGGAGGTTGCCGGAACCGCTAACCAGGTAATACCCTTCTCGTTTGCTGGAGCGAAACTGTCTCCCGGACTCTACTTTGCGGTCATTCAATCTGCCGATGAACGCGTCATGAAGAAAATCATTATACATTGATATTCAAGGCGTGAAATAAAAGCAAGCACTGGCAGCGTTGTTTATTTTTATTTTCTGTAACACAAGGATGGTTTTATCGTCTTGTTTATAATTAGTCTTAATTACAATCAATGATTAGCTTTTCAACAAACGACAATGAAGTCATTGTTACAGTTCAATGGAAAGAATAATAGCCGATAAACCGGCGCTCAATGTTTCACAAAATGTTGATGGAAGCAGCCCATTTTGTATTTTTGTATATGATAATTTTTTTAATTCATAACCGAATGAAAACTTTCACACTTTTTGTTTTTATCTATATGCTTTCCAGTTTAGGAGCTCAGGCACAGATCAGTCTTGTCGGATCAAGCTCAAATACAATCACGGGTTCAATTGATATCATGAAATGGCAGGCGCTCGATTCAGCGAGTGTGATAACTTATTCTACCCCATTGCGAGGGTGTTATTTGGGTTCATCGGTATTCGATGCCTACAATAGCAACTATTATCTTACAGGTTACACATCCGCATCCAGTGAATTACTCTCCTTCAACACACTTACAAATGATGCCGTTCTGAGTCCTTACTATACCTTTTCCAATATCACGGAGATCGACATGAGCACCGGCAAAATCTATAATCTAATCTCTGATTCAATTGGGTATTTCAGTGTAAATGAGTACGATATCAATACGGGAAGAGACAGTTTGCTGGGAGTAATCAGTGAACCGGGTATTCAGGGGATCCGCATTGATGCCACAGGCTTTGATTCCAACCATGGCATATTATACTACGTGGGTTTTGACAACTCACAGTCGGATTGCCTTTACGCTATCCCGGTGAGAAACACTGCTTTTTCCTGGACGAAGACAACACTTCTCACCACTGCCCCCGGCAACAACTTTTACAGTGTAAATTACGACAATGTAAACGATATTCTGTTTGCCTCAAATGCGGAATATGATTCAGCCAATAATTACACCGTCAACAGGGTTGTAGAGATTAATTATTTAACCGGAGCGTTAATTTCAAGAGGCCTGCTTACCGGATTCCCGTATTTCCTGGTGGGGTCGTCATCCTTCGACCAGAATTCAGGAAGTTTGTTACTGGTTGGTTTTGACACCAATTTTATGCGACGAATGATCGTTTTCAACACCTATACGAACACCTTCGAAACAGGATTCGTTCCCGGAAATGTGTCGGAAATTGTATGTGACAATTACGCTTTTGCGCAAAGTCATTATGTGAATGTATCAATCCCTGAAGAGGAAAAGTTAGATGTATCGATCGTTCCCAACCCGGCAACAAATAAATTTATGTTGCATGTGAACGGTTTTAAGGACAAGTTCAGCATAAAAATATACAATGTGAATGGCAAAGAGTGTTTTTCCGGGGAAATTCAAAGCCCGGAAACCGAAATTTCAATTGAATTCTTGTCTGAAGGATTTTATTTTGTAAACCTGCAAAATCAAAAGATCCTGCAAACACATAAGTTGATTATTCAGTAATATACCAACAAAATGGTTCATTTTTTGACACGTTAAAACTCAATAAACGAATAAATTTAAAAAGTCTCTACGAGTCTGTTTAGATGGTAGAAATTTTCTGCAGAATCCTTCACGAGCTATAAATGCGGTTATTTAACTGCAAAGTTCACATAACACAGACTCCCATGTTCATCATCGAAAATATCTGGCTTATCTTATTTGTTGTGTGGGGATTGCCCCTTACCTTTTACAGAAGTAAATTCCGTAAAATCGTTTATCAGACCGATCGCTGGACCATCAACATCAAACCGTATTTCGGCAAAGAGCTGAAAGCCCTTTTCGGCAATTATTATCCTGAAAACAGGGACTACCTGAAATTGAGGAATTTTTACCGGTTCTACCTCATTGTTTACCTGATTCTGTTCACCGCTTATATAACTTTTCACAAAGACAATCAAATGAACGGACTGAAAGCAGGCAGTGTTATCCCATCATTTATTTTACCCGATCAGAACGGGAATTTATTTGATATAAATTCTGTTAAGGGGAAAAAGAACCTGGTGATTTATTTCTATCCGAAAGATGATAGTCCCGGCTGCACAGCACAAGCCTGCTCATTCCAGGATCAGTTTGAAGTTTTTAAGGAAGCCGACGCTGTAATTATTGGCATCAGCGCACAATCGGTTGAAAGCCATAAAGAATTTGCCCTGAAACACAGACTTTCTTTTACCCTGCTGAGCGACAACGGTAACAAAATTCGTAAGCAATTCGGCGTACCAACTAATTTCCTGGGATTATTACCCGGCCGTGTAACTTATGTAGCAGATAAAACGGGGAAAATAATCTACGTTTTCAACTCCCAAACACAGGCCACCAAACATGTTGAAGAAGCGTTGAGGATACTCAACCAAACAAAAGCCGTCAGGCTACCTGGCAACTCTTTACTAAATTAGAAGGGATCAGGTGGAGTCCATTATGCACGCTAAAAAATCCTGGAAATAATTGTAACCTTTGCGTAATATTGCGATCTAATGACATTTAAACCATTAAATCCAATCCGATGAAAATGATAAAAAAACTCTTTTTGGCCATGACCATGATCACCCTTGCTTACTCAACATCAGCCCAGCAACCCCCGTTGCTGGACCGTGATCTCTTTTTCGGTAACCCTGAAATTTCCGGAGGCCAGTTGAGCCCCGACGGAAAGTTTATCTCGTTTATGAAACAATATAACGGGATCATGAACCTGTGGGTGAAATCGTTTGACGAGCCCTTTGAAAAGGCCCGCCCCCTTACCAACAGTACCCGACCTTTTTACGGTTATTTCTGGACCAGGGACAGCAAATACCTGCTGTATGTGAAAGATAAAGACGGAGATGAGAACATGAATATTTTTGCCGTTGACCCCAAGGCCAATCCGGCAGATGGAGGAGTACCTGAATCGAAAAATCTCACGCCGCTGAAAGAAGTTGCCGCACAAATATTCATGGTGAGCAAAAAGGACCCAAACATTCTCTATGTGGGACTCAACGACCGCGATGCCGCCTGGCATGATCTCTATGAACTGCAGATCGGCTCGGGAAAACTGACAAAACTTTTTGAAAACAATGACCGCATCACCGGATATGACTTCGACTGGGATGAGAAAATGCGGGTCATGAGCAAAACCGATGAAAAGGGCAATACCACCATGTTCCGGGTTGATGAAGGTAACAAGCTTACACCGATCTACGATTTCAACGTGAATGAACAGGCCTACATTGCCGGATGGAACGAGGATAATTCGCAATGCTATCTTGTCACAAACAAGGGCGATATTGATAAGTCCACCCTGTTTTTAATGGATCCGAAAACACAGAAACTGAAGATGATGGAAAGTGATCCAAATAAGAAAGTCGATTTTGGCGGACTGATGCTCGATGACAACACCCGGAAGATCATCTCCACGAATTACACCCTGGATAAAACCGAATATTACTGGAAAGATAAAAAATGGGAATCGACCTATAAATACCTGGAATCCAAATTCCCTGGCCGTGAGGTTTACCTCCAGAGCTTTACAAAGGATTATTCCAAACTGTTGATTGCGGTAAGCGGGGATAAATATGCCGCGGAGGTCCATTTTTTCGATGTGAAATCAAAAAAACTGATCCATCAATATACACCTAGGCCTGCCCTCAAAGCGGTGGAACAATACCTGGCCGGGATGAAGCCGGTTTCCTACAAAAGCAGCGATGGCCTTGATATCCCGGCATACCTGACCTTACCGGTGGGCAGTGAAGGGAAAAATCTGCCGGTGATCGTCCTGGTTCATGGCGGTCCCAAAGGTCCACGCGACAATTGGGGATACGATGCGGAGGTCCAGTTCCTGGCCAACCGTGGGTATGCTGTTTTACAGTCCAACTTCAGGTCCAGTGGAGGATACGGAAAGAAATTCCTGAATGCCGGCGACATGCAGTGGGGAAAACTGATGCAGGACGATATCACCTGGGGTGTGAAGTATCTGATCGAAGCGGGTATCGCCGATAAGAGTAAAGTTGCCATCATGGGCGGCAGTTACGGGGGTTATGCAACACTGGCCGGATTGGCATTCACCCCTGAGGTGTATGCATGCGGTGTTGATATTGTGGGCCCGAGCAATATCTTTACCCTGCTCGAGTCCATCCCTGCATACTGGGAGTCGGGCAGGGCATTTCTGTACGGCATGGTTGGCGATCCCGGTACCGACGCGGGCAAGGAGGCCATTCGTGCTGCAAGTCCGCTGTTCAGCGCAGACAAGATCAACAGGCCGCTGCTGATTATCCAGGGGGCAAATGATCCAAGGGTCAAGAAGGCCGAAGCCGACCAGATCGTGATCGCACTGAGAGAGAAGGGGAAGAAAGTAGCATATCTGCTGGCTCCTGATGAGGGACATGGCTTTATCAAGCCGCTCAACAAGAAAGCGATGTATGCGGAAACTGAGAAATTCCTTGCTGAAATTCTGGGTGGCCGCTACCAGGAAGGGATGGAAGAGGATGTGAAACTGAACCTTGAAAAGTTGCGTGTGGATATTGCAACGGTGACTTGGGAGCCGAAGGCAGCCCAGAAAACTGCCAAGGCACTACCCGCCGTGCAGAACGTATGGAGCCCTTTAACAACAGAATATAATGTGGTATTTGAAGTGCAGGGTCAGAAACTGGCAATGGAGATGAAGCGGACCATTGAATCCAAAGATAACAACTGGCTGGTTACCGATTTGGTGACAGGCGCCATGGGAGAGATGAAGGATGCGATCCTGTTTCAGCAGGATGCGACACCGGTTTCAAGGGAGATGGAGCAGATGGGCCAGAAGATCAGCATGACCATGGAAGGCAACAAAGCCATGGTGGACATGCAGGGGAAAAAGATGGAGATGGAATTTACAGGCGCTGTTTTGCAGGACGGACCCGGCGTGGATCAGATCATTGCCCGGTGGGCGTTGAAAGATGGTTTCAGCCTGATTGCTGAGGTTCCCGATATGACAACTATGAAAGCCAAGCAGGTTAAAATAAGCGTTACAGGAAAGGAAACCATCAAGACCGATGAGTGTGTGAAGGTTGAAATGGTCAGCACCGATAATTCCAGCGATAAAACCACTTTCTGGATCAACCCGAAAACCCAGTCTGCCGATAAAATTGTCTCCGTAATGCCTGCTATGGGCAACGCGGTTATGACCATCGAAAAGAAGTAACTGCCGGCGAATCCCAAACTTTGAACTTCATCGTTCGTACCACGTACTTCGCGTTGTAACGCACTAAATGTCAGAAGTCAGTACAATGAAATCAGCCGGCCAGGTCCTTGAAGGATTCCTGGCCGGCTGATTTATTAATAAACCTCAAACCGTGCGGATCAGAGCTTGATCAACTTTACATACCCAAGTTCATTCCCTTTCAATACTTTGATCATGTAAAGGCCTGGTTGCCTGTTTGAAATGTCAAGCTGATAGTGCTTCAAAAGCGGAAGTTCGGTTCGCATCACACATTCTCCCATCAGACTGAAGATCTCCACCCGGATGTTTCCGTCGCTGGCAATATCGTTCATCTCAATTGTAAACTGACCGGGAGTCGGGTTCGGATAAACGCGGAAGAAACCACTCGTTACGTTATTGACATCTTCCTTTACGGTCTCAACCGTTGCCTTCAAAGCAGGCGAACAGTATTGACCCGTTGGGTCAATGTATGCATGAACCGTTGAACCGCTCTGGAAGTGGGTTCCCTCCTTCATGAGGATATTCTGCCCGGCTACCAGCGTAGTTGAGGCTTCATCTTCAACGATAAAGGTAGTTCCGTCGCCTGCCAGCGTAATGGTCTGACTTGCTTCGAAACATTCCGAGTGTGCCGTCGTGATGGTAATGTTCTGCAGGTTCAGGTTCACTGCCGGTACAACTTTTATCAGGTAGTCTTCGGTTTCGCCTTGCCCCCATTCCCCGCTACCGTTCCAATTCTCAGTAACAAGCATTGAGCTAATGGTAAACCTTGCCCATACGTATCCTTTTTCAGGTCCGATGAAGAACGGAGAAAGCAGTCCGGTGCCTGACAAGGGGCCGCTATAACCGGCAGGAACAGGATGGTTCACCAATACATGCTCAGGAACTATCGGACCGAATTTACACTGTGGTCCCCCTTCCCAACTCCCATCGTGGTTCCAGTCGAACAGAACGTTCACATAAACCGCGTATTGTGTCGGGTTCTGAATCGTGATATCAAGATGTTGTCCCCAGATCGCCGGGGTGCACACACTCCCCAGCGCTTGTCCCGATGATCCAAGGCAAGGAAACACAACTTCCGACCCGGCGTCTCCTGCTATCGAATACGCACCGGCGATGGTCAACCCTGCATCGTTATCGTTCTGGCATTCATCCATATTATAAAGACCAGGCGTGAAATTAGGGCAGACACCGCCATTGCCATCGGCTTCACCATCAACCATTGGTCCGAAGAATGCTCCCCCGAGCGTAGTTTTGACAAAACCGGCCGGTTCGGCATTTATACAGGTCGGGAACTGGCCGGTTACACCCAGGTCGGGATAAGCCGGTGCCCCTTCAGGTGCATCCCCGAAGTCATACGTTTCCGGTTGATTGATCTGTATCTGGTAATCCTCCACTTCTCCGTCGGGAGCAGGTCCGTTGGGAGAGGTGATACCCTGAGAGCTGATGCGGAACCTGGCGTATGTAAAACCAAGTGTTGCACCAAGGGGAACACTGATCGTGAAATTGTTTGCACCTTCATTCACTACCTGATTGTTAATGATGTACTCTATGGGCGTTGTTTCCCATGAGCCGTTCTGGTTCCAGTCGATCCAGGCACTCAGTTTACCGGAGACCGGGTAGCCTGTATATTCTCCATTTACAAGAACGGTGATTTGAACACTCTGCCCCGGGACAAAGGTCGAAGGCAGCAACACGCCGTCCTCGTCATCAATCCCGTTCAGGTCATCTCCCTGGGCATCGGAATCAGGTTGTCCGTTGGCTTCGTGATCCGGCCAGGCGAGTGGATTCGGGCTCATTTGAATTTTTCCGATGTCATGACGAACGCCGCCGCTGGCCAATAAAGTGGGGTAGGGCGAGGGTGCATCCCCGAAATCGGTGCCGGTCACAAATAGCAGGTAATCCTCGGTTTCACCAAGGTCATATGTCCCGGCGCCGGTCCAATATTCCGGAAGCGCATCAGCCGTAAGGGTAAACCTGAACCACACATAACCCCTGTTGGGTCCGATCTGAATACCTGAATTCATGAGTCCGCTGAGCCCGGATGCCAGACCATTGTACATGGTCGGGACCAGAACGTTCTTCACGACACGTTCATCAATCTGAGTTGTTCCGTTGCAGGGTGTAAACGAGGTCCACTGTCCGTCCTGGTTCCAGTCAGCCAGCACATTCAGGTAAAGAGCTGGCGGAATAGGATATCCCGGCTGAGGAGTAAAGCCGACAATTCTGATATCGATATCGGTCCCCCACATGGCTGTTCCGCAAGGAACTCCAAGCTTGCCGTCCGAAGAAAACGGACAGGTACTGACGACCCCCTGTCCGTTAAATTCCGTTATTCTGTACGCGCCGGGTTTGGTCAGTCCCGCATCCATATCGTTAAAGCATTCATCCATGTTGGGTGGTGTGGTATTAGGCGGAACGGCGGGACAACTACCCGCGTTTCCGTCGGTTTCATCATCCTTGAGCATTCCAAAATAACCACCCGAGACACACACACAAGTGCCATGACTGATGTAGGTTCCCGGGGCCCCCACATTGATACATGTCGGAAACCAGCCGATCACGGGAGGCAAACCGGGATAGGCGACATATTCTTCCGGTGCGTCGCCAAAATCCCATTCATTGGTAATTTGTCCGACTACGCGTGGAAAATAAGCGATACCTGATACAAACACAAATACTGTGATGCACCATTTCATTCTGTTGTAAATTGTTTTGTACATACGTTTCAGTTATAGGTGTTAGACAATAAAAAATTGGAATATATATGGAATAATGGTCATGGCATTATTCATATTCACAACCCCATTGCCGGGAGCAAGCCCTTTCCTGGTCGTTCGATCCTCTGAAGATGTATGGGTTTTTATAAATAAAATCTCTAATCAAGCAAATATAATCAATTTTCTGTCAGATTGTACTGCTGAATACAACTTTTTTTTCAGGCCAAACTGCTGAACCTTAGCGATTGATAAAAAATCTAATATAACTATGTTGTGTTGTATATAATATCATTTTGCAGCCGATTCCGGCTTTTCTTCTCCGCCGGGTTTACAGATATACTTAAACTGCCTTGTTTGCGTTTTACAGAAAAACATCATGAACAGGTGCATTGTCGTTTATCTCCTCCTGCTCCTCACAGCGCCGGCCAGCCCGCTGCTGGCCCAGCGCGGAGTATGGAGTGCCGGCCTCGAAGGAGGCCCCGGCCTTTCGCTGATCTACGGGAGCGAAAGCGTTTACAGCCATTCGGCACCCGTGCTGTCGGGCGCGGCAGGGATCTTCGGCGAATATGGATTTGCACCCGCCTTTTCGGCCAAACTGGCCCTGCATTACGAGCGTATCAGCACCCTTGTCGACAACCATTCGGCATTGCTGCTATCCGGCGGGAAACTCCGCTACAACCTCGATTGCCTCTCCCTGCCGGTACTTGTGAAATGGAGCTCCGGCGGCAGGATTCGCTTCTTTGCCAATGCCGGCCCCTGCGTTTCCCTCCTGCTGCAGGAGTCACTCTGGTACCTCCCGGAAAACGGCAGCAAGGAAAAGGTGGCAAATGAAACAGGCGCCTATCATCCGGTGAACCTCGCCATTACGGCCGGCATCGGGATGGCTGTTCCCATCGGGAAAAAGCTTCTGGTTTCACTGGAACTGCGCGACAACTACGGCCTGCTCAATATCCGGTCAGGCCAATCCGACTTTGAGCGCAACAGCTATTTTCTAACGGCCACATCAAAGGGGTACACCAATTCGACGCTCCTGCTGGCGGGCATTTGCTACCGGTTTGGTGGTAACAAGGGATTGCCCTGCACCCCGAACGATCCGGATTTTCAGTACTTGCGCAAATAACCAAGTGCACGGATGGGAACCTAAGACGAAAGGTCAGGGTACCTGAAGGTTTTTCAGTTTGCGAATTAATCTTTCATTCTTACCAGGATCAGCTTATTTGATGAGGAATAATGAAACTTTAGTTTTTCGAAGTTTGGCATTCCTGAAATAAGGCTTAGTCTCCAATTGTTGGTATATCCTAACGGCTCGGCAGGAATACCCCATTTGTGGTCAATTATTTCATTTTTGTTCTTGTCATGCACTATAATCGCAGCATAATCTCCACAAGGAAGATCTTTCACCGGGATAACAGATTCCCGGTTGACAATTTCAGCATTTATGCGAATAAAAGGCTTTTTGGGTACATCATCTTCCGGGCGGTATAGCATTAAAATTGTTTGCCCGGAATTGTCTTCAAATCCGGTAACATGAAAGGTAAGGGGACCTGTATTTTTTTCCGTCTGGGAAAAACCGTTAATGCTAAATATGGTGATAACTGAGGAAAGGATCAAATGGATCTTTTTCATGATTCGCTTTTTTACTCGTAAGACAATGCATTATTTGTTGAAATTTTAATGGCCGAATTGGCCGGGATGCGGCTTGCCAGCCATCCGAATAAAAGAGTTACGACGATTGTAACTATAAAACCTGACGGGCTGAATGCATAATCAAGATTTGCATCCTTCCCAAGCATCAGGTTACCGAAAAACATGGCTGCAACCAGGCTCAATGGATAGGATAATAACAGCCCTGTAAGTATACTGATCACAGAAGTGATCATTCCTTCATTCAGAAACATGGTGTGGATTATTTTTGGAGTTGCGCCAATTGCGCGCATAACACCAATTTCACGGGTGCGCTCCCATATGTTTATCCCCGTGGCGGATGCCATGCCAACCGCACTGACCACCAGGACAAGGAATGATAACAATATGATGGTTGACAGAATAATGTCAAGGTGATCGTATATGACCTTCACTCGTTCGGCCTGCGACATCACGTATGCGACATCCAGGTTGGACGAAGAAATTGCCTTCTCAATGTTTTTCTTAAGGGCAGCAACTTCTTCATAACTATTCTTTTCAGCAACGAATGATAAAGTGTTCACAAGGTGATCCGGGTTCAGGAGGGAATCGTATTGCTGAATATCTATGTAAACCTTAGGCCTCTCAAATTGCTGGGTAACACCAACTATTTTAGCCCTGATGGTTTTTTGGCCAACGTTCATATTAATTCTGGAACCAATAACAGGATTTTTATACAGTGCAAGGGCTTGCTGATTTAGTACTATTTCAATTTCCCCGGAGGCATTCAACCATCTGCCTTCCCGGATTTTGAGCTTGAGAAATTCGGAATTTCCCGGAAGTGCAACAATTCCTGCACCTTTGTCGGTCGAAATCACCTTTGACTGTATCTCACCTCTCCCTCCCAGCCATTTTTCAACTGCCGTCACATTATCTAATGATTTAAACGGACCGATGAGCAAATCCCCGGGAACCGGGTTATTCAATACAACCTGGACATCATAGCGCATTTCATTTTTATATCCTGACAATAATTCCCATAAGGATTGCCTCACGTTAAACCCGGTGCTGAAAATCGCAACGCCAAAAGCCATGGCAAATATGGTAACCATCAGCCGGTTGATATTTCTTTGGGAGTTTCGAATGGCCAGGATCAACAGGTCAGGGAGGTGTAATTTTTTCAAAAAGGGATATTCTCCAACGCCGGCCCGTTGCGATATGCCATAATCACTCAATGCAGCTTTTACCGATATTCTTGTCCCTTTCAGTAATATCGGCAGTGATAAAAGTACCGGCAATAATAAACTTGCCAGGATTAGTATCACGTAAACATACAAGGGAATAGTTTTAGTCAGGATATCGAAATTGAGTTTACCTGCAACAAAGTATGCAAATGCACTGCCCGATTTGACAGCCAAAGGAATGGCGAAGATTCCCGATAATCCACCAATGACAAGTAGCATCAAAATATAGATTCTGAATAACTGAAACTGTGTGGCTCCAATTGCTTTTAAAATCCCGATCTGTCTCACCTGGTTGGCCATGATTGCCCTGACCAATTGTGAAACCAGGACAGCGCCCATGATAAAAGCCAGGAATCCGATGGCTCCGATCAGGAACAACAAGGTGTTAAGCTGCCATTGATGAGGGTGTTCGTTGAATCTCGGCATATCAACCGAACCGATTTCAATTCCATTCCTCCGGAGGTCGTTAACCAGGGATCGGCTTACTTTCATCACATCCTGGGCGGAGTTCACGTTTTTTAACCTTATGATCAATCTGTGGTTTGAAGGCAAGCCTGTAAGCTGCCTGTAGGTCTGCTTATCGGTATAGGTATAAACAAATGCATCTTGTGTTGCGGGCGCCTGGCCGGGATCGAAGCATATTCCGCTGACAGGAATCCGAAGATTTTTCCCTGCAATCCTGATTCTCGGCTTTGATCCAAGCTTTATATCGGAAACGTTTTTCCCGTCACGTTCCATCAATATGGTTCCCGGACCTGGTGATTTATTTCCTTTTTCCCAAAAAACACGTGCAACTTTAAAATCTTCGAAATTCTCAACGCCGTAGAGCCATAGAGGAATCCACACATCAGGACGGATTTCAATTCTATGCAATGAAAAATCCCTGAATTCGGCAGCTTCAATTTCCGGTTTTGCCCTGAAATCTTCCAGGTTTAGTTTTTCAAAGTTGTTCGATGTTAATACAAGCTGCTGGGGAGCTGTCCGCTGATAATTGGCATTCAGATCATTCATAAGAATAACATACGAAACCGCCACAGTCCCCACTCCCCAGATTCCAAGTATCATTGCGAAAACAACCAAACTTGTGCGTTTTGGATTGGAACTCAAATCCTTTAACGCTTTTCGCAGTTTTAAACTCATAATGATTTTTGTTTAGACACGGTTGAAACTATTATACCGTCAGAAAGTGTAAAAATGCGGTCATACCTGAGGGCACTGTTCTTTTCGTGAGTAACCACGATAACAGTCTTGCCCGATCTGGCAAGTTCGCTGAAAATGGCATGGATCGAATCGGCAGTTTTACTGTCAAGGTTGCCAGTAGGTTCATCCGCTACAACAATGGCAGGATCATTTGCCAATGCTCTCGCGATGGCTGCACGTTGTTGTTCTCCACCTGAGAGCGAGGCGGGCATTTTATTGGCCTGATCTGAAATCCCAACAGTATTCAGCAGGTGTTTTGCCCGATTCAGACGTTCAGGTTTTGGAATACAATTCACAAATTCCATGGCAAGAAGTATGTTTTCGAGAATGGTCAGCGTTGGGATCAGCTGGAAAAACTGAAATACAATGCCAATGTTCTTGCCCCTCCAGCTTGCCAGCCGGCTTTCGTTCATGTTCCCGATTTCCGTATTATACAGGATGATTTTTCCCTCTGTCGGATAGTCAATGCCTGTCATCATATTTAACAGGGTGGATTTGCCGCTTCCCGATTTGCCGATAATGGCAATATATTCACCCTTATATATGTTGAGATGAATGTTGTTCAGGGATGTAAAAGAACGCTCTTTTGTCTTGAATACCTTTGTAACTCCTTCCAGCTTGATCATAGTTTGCTCCTTTTTAATTCAATTATTACTGACGGCAAAAGTATGACCATGTGAAATTCCGATTTTCACATAAATTGCTAACCGCTTAACATTTCTTGCGATTCCTATTCAGGCTCAACGGGGAGGTAAACCCGGTAAAGATTACCGGAAAAGGGCGTAATGGCGGCGTCTGTTTGCGGTACCAGGATAACGGGTTCCAGTTTGATTTTATATCCGTTTTCGGGCAACCAGGAATGAACAATAAATGAAGCTGCTTTGAAAATCTCGCTGATGCCACCTTCAATTTCAAATTGAGCATACCTGGCTGATGAAATTTCCTGATAGCTTACCAGGCCAACAGTAATAACAGGTTTGTAAACTTCTGCACATACATGGAACCTGCATTTATCCAGCGGCGTAAATACCGGGTAATCCACAACCACACCGAATAATTTTATGTCATTTGCAACAAGACCCCGCACCTGTGACCATTGTTTGATTCTTTTAAAACTCCCGCTGATAAGATGAGTTGAATCCAGTGTGGTTTTCAGGTAAACACATTTTTGTGCGGCTCTTTTTACGATGTCAATTTTGAGATTTTCAAACTCAGGTTTATGATTTGATGTTGCCACTTCCAATTTCGTTTCACCAATAAGCCCTTTTTCAAGATAAGGACCCTGAACAATTTTGATATAGTCAATCTCACTGCTTTTCCTCAGATTGTCGGGACTTATCCCATAGTAATCTTTGAATGCCCTTGAGAATGCTTCCAGTGACTGATATCCCGTTTTAATTGCTACTTCAAGAATTTTTTCCCTGGGATTAAAGGCGATGATCCGTGCGGCCTCCTCCAGCCGGAGCCGTTTGATAAATTGCTTTGGCGTTTCACCCATTATATCTTTAAACACCCTTTGAAAATGAAATGGTGAAAAGCACGCCAAGGAAGCTAATTCATCCAATGGCAGGTCCCTGTCAATTGCCTGCTCCATGGTCCGAACGACTTTGTTGATGCGTTCGGCATTATCGGGGTTGTTTTTCAATCAAGATTGCTTAATAAAGTTAAGGATGAAACCTGTTCACCAGAACATTTTATCAGCCTTTGCAAATATAACTTAAATTCAAACTTTTGCCATTTTGGCGAATTAAAATCTGCCATATATGCTTATTTTTACGATGCAGGAATCTTGCGACTCTTTATACTGACAATCAGCTTCAACTTAGCAATGCCGATGAATTTAATCAATCTTTTTGAAAATGCTGTATCTGATTTTCCTCGCGGGATTGCCATAAAGGGCAGCAATTTTTCATTTTCATACAGTGAATTTGATGCCATTACGCATAATTTTGCTCACCAGCTTATTGAGACGGGGGTTCGGCAAGACGATATTGTTGGCATGTGTACTGAACGTTCACCGGAAATGCTTGTTGGTATTTTCGGTATTCTGAAGGCCGGTGCAGCCTACCTGCCGGTCGATGCATCCCATCCCCCTAAACGGATTGTTTCACTGTTGACCGATGCCGGTGTTAAATGGGTCATTACCACCTCCGGCCTGGCAGATTTTGTTTCAGAACTTGGATTTTCACCCATCGTTCCCGATTGTTCAGTTCCGGCAAGGTTAAATACAACGGTGTTACGCGTGATTCCCGACGAAGCCACTGCGTATGTGCTTTTTACCAGCGGTTCAACCGGCGCACCAAAAGGGGTTCTTATTTCACATTCCTCCGTGGTTAATCTCTTATTATACATGCAGGAGAACTATCCTTTGGAAGAGGGAGATACAGTGATGCTTAAATCACCCTATACCTTCGATGGATCGGTATGGGAGTTGTTTGGATGGATGAAGATGGGGGGTACCTTGTTCATATCACCTGCAGGAGCTGAAAAGGATCCGGGGAAATTGTCTGAAATCATTGAAAAGGAGAAAATCGGGTTCCTGTTTTTTGTGCCATCCATGCTGAGTGTATTTACCTCATATTGTACTTTGCACAAAACCTCGTTTGATTCATTGAAATGGGTATCGGTTGGAGGGGAAGTTTTACCTTTACAGCTGGTCAATGCTTTTTATCAGTTGTTTGATTATCAAAAAGTGAAGCTGATCAATGTATATGGACCAACTGAAACAACGGTTTATGCTACTACCTATTGTTGCTTTCCGGGTATAAAAAGCGGTAAAATTCCGATCGGGAATGCCGTAACCAATAATACGATATACATTGTTGACGAATTTCTTCATGCCGTTCCTGATGGTCAGGAGGGCGAGATATGCATTGGCGGTGCCGGTGTTGGAAAGGGCTACTTAAACAGGCCGGAACTTACTGCCGAAAAATTTGTGGACAACACCATCACGGGCACCGGAAAAATTTATCGTACCGGCGATTTCGGCAGAAGAAATGAAAATGGATATTTTGAATTTATCGGAAGGAGGGATTTCCAAATAAAATTGCGTGGTCTGCGAATTGAAACCGGCGAAATTGAGCAGGCGCTTTTACAATTTGACGGAATTGCCGAATGTGTGGTCCTGATGCTGAAAGATCGTCAGGGTGATGATTGTTTAACGGCCTATTTACGTTTGCAAACCACCGATCCTGATCAGGCTGAAACCTGGTATCCGGCACCCGGGAGTTTTAAGGAGCAACTTACATCACACTTACTTGAGTGGCTTCCATCTTACATGCTTCCTTCGGATTATATAATCTATAAAAGCTTCCCTCTTACCGCACATGGAAAAATTGACAGAACCGCACTTGTACAGAGCCGGGAAACAGGTGTAAACGCTGAAGAAAACCCAAATGAAACGGCTACTGAAACCGAATGCAGGATCAGGATCCTGTGGCAAGCCGTCACAGGTAAAAAACAGATCGGCCTGCATGAAGACTTTTTTGCAACCGGTGGTCATTCATTGAAGGTCATTCAGCTGATTACTTTGATCATCAGGGAGATGGGCTATGAAGTTCCGATCCGGGATTTTTACAACGGGATAACGATAAGTTCGATGTCGGAGCAGATCGACAAGGGAAGTTACATCAAAGTCCAGCCACCTGAAAAACGTGTGAAACCGGATGTCCGGCAAACAGTTTTCCCCCTCACTCCGGTGCAAACCGAAATGTGGATCATGAACAGTATTGATGATACAGGGCTGTCACACAATATACAGGTAGAATTTACCCTTGTGGGCCACCCCGATATTGAACGGTTCAAACAATCGGTAACCCAAACGGTTCAGCATGAAGAGATGTTCCGGTCGGTTTTTGAAGTGAACAAGGAGGTCCCGGTTCAGCGTTTGTTGCCTGGGGTCGAAGTTGATATCCCGGAGGTCGATTTAAGCAAAACAGCGGCTGCCGATAAAACAAGCAAATACAACGAAATCCTGTTTGCGCACGGAAATACCCTGTTTGAACCGGACAAGCTTCCTTTGTTCTCATTTATTTTCATCAAGTGGTCTGAAAATGAATACCGGCTCCTGCTGACTGTACATCATCTGATTTTCGATGGCTGGTCGTTGCATCTGTTCATGAAACGAATTGCCAGGCACTACCTGAACGAAGACCCGGAAGAATCAATCTGGCGAAATGCCGACTATGCCTGGTTTCTAAAGCAACCGGAGATTTTGAAAAAGACCATCAAAGAATTGGAGTTTTGGACAAGCTCATTAAAGGATATCCCTGCTTTTCTATCCCTTCCTCAAAAACCACAGGCAAATTCTGTCGACACACGCAATCGTGGCGATAGACTCTGGTGGACAATGAGTAAGGAGCTTTCAGCGGGAATTGATCAGTTTGCACTCGCAACCCGTACCACGCCTTTTGTCGTTTTCATGTCGGGTTATCAGCTGGCACTTGCTGCGGCGGCCAATCAGCACGACATCGTTATTGGATCTCCCCTGGCCAACAGGAATAACAATATGATAACCGACCTTATCGGGTATTATACCAACATGGTTTGTATCCGGGGTGCCTGGGATGGCTCATCGAGTGTTCTAAATGTCATCGAAAATTGCAATGCTCAGGTTATCAATGCTTTTTTAAACTCCACCGTGTCATATGGTGAAATAGCAAAGCGACTGAACAAAACAAATGGAATTGCCTGCAATTCAGTGTTCCATGCCATTTTTGTGATGCAAAACTGGCCTCACGACAACCTGGAATTGCCGGGGTTTTCACTGTCTCAGCGCGAAATTGGGAACAACACCGCGAAAACAGGGTTCCTGTTCAATGTCGAATACCGGGACGGCGCCTATGTTTGCTGGCTCGAATATGA
>JAPLDG010000013.1:20554-32527 GCA_026391845.1 Bacteroidota bacterium
ATCGCTCCGGGATATGATTGAAAACCCCCAAACCAACATCGGTTCCATTGAGCAACGAATTAAGGGCGATCTTGGATTTGCCGATAAATTAACCTGTTATGTTGTAGGGGAGGGGCGGCTTGCTGCTCAATGTATTAAAATACTGGATAGTAATAAAATAAAGGTACTTAAAGTAATTTCGGGTGATGAATGGTTGCTCGCAGAATTCGACACAATCTCGCTGCATGGTGATGCGCTCGCTGATGGTTCATGGAAACTTGAACCGGTCGATTATATATTCAGTATCAGCAATAGTATAATATTAAAAAAGGAGTTCATTTCACTGGCTAAAATAATGGCTGTCAATTATCACGACGCCCCTTTGCCCCGTTATGCCGGTATGTATGCAACCAATTGGGCCATCATGAACGGCGAAGAAACACACGGCATCGCCTGGCATAAAATAACGGATAAGGTGGATGCCGGAGATATCGTTGAAAGCTGTTTTTTTGAGATAGAGGCCGACGAAACGGCTTTCTCCCTTAACACAAAGTGTTTCGATGCTGCAATAGACAGTTTTGAAAAACTTGTAAATTCGATCCACAGCGGAAGTGTGTGTACATCAGCTCAGAACCTTTCCGAAAGAACATATCATGGTCTGGGCTCCCGCCCGCGGTTTTTCGGTTGTATTTCACCTGATCAATCTGAGTCAGCGGTTGACCGGCTTCTGCGTGCCACCGACTTTGGCAGGTACAATGCAAATGAATTTGCACTCCCGTTGCTCTTTGTAAATGGAAATTTTTACACGATTGCAAAGGCCGGAGTTTTAAAAGACCGGAAAGGACCTGCCGGTTGTATCAGCCATTCCGGCGGAAATCACGGGTTCTTTTGCGAAAATGGTTTCATCGTTCCTGAAGTTATTTACACAAGCCGGGGAATAAGCATTCCCGTGGAGGAGCTGCTGGCAACAGTCACAACGGTTCAGGTACCCGACCAGAAGATCCTTACGGAAGCCGGAAACTATTTTTCAGAAATCGCAAAGTACGAATCGTACTGGAAAAAGCAGCTCCTGCAGGCAGAATATGCCACATGGCCGGTCCTTTCCGGAGATCAGGTACAACAGGAAGCAACATTGTCTTTTGACATTGAACTGTTTGATCTGCTGAGGCAGATTTTCCCCGGATATGACATACAGGATACGGTGACTGCTGCATTTTGTATGTTTTTACTGATGCTGAGGGATACGGAATCAGGCACCTTTGGATACATGCCAGCCGGTGACATTTCTCCGTCGCTCAGGCAAACGGAAATTTTTGGCAGCGTTGTCCCTTTTTCCATTAACCTCCGGAAGGGCGAAGATTCAGTTAAGGCAATCAACCGGACACTAAAATCACTGAAAAGGACACGTGAAGCAAAAACCTTCACACGAAGCATCTGCCTCCGGTACCCCGAATTGAATGGAAAGACCACCAGCAGACATGAAATTGTGATATCCAGCGAAGAGGCTGATTCAAAGAACATGGATGAGGACGGAGTGCTGGTTTCAATTACCGGTTCGGGGATGAAGATATTCTCAACCAATCCCAACCGGTTTGGTGGCTTGCAGGCAGTGATCGATCATTTTTTGGCATTGCTCGGGAATATTTTTCTATCACCCTCTGCCTCTTTTGCTGAATTGTCATGTATGTCACCTGCCTCCACCGACCATGTGATCCGAACACTGCAATCATCTTTTACAATCCCCGTGATCATCACAAATGTTGTTTCAGCCTTCGGGGATGTGG
Organism: Bacteroidota bacterium; assembly: GCA_026391845.1. Classification (GTDB taxonomy): domain Bacteria; phylum Bacteroidota; class Bacteroidia; order Bacteroidales; family FEN-979; genus CAIVAT01. The sequence goes on from JAPLDG010000013.1 coordinate 22,318, forward strand.
TGCAAAAATACCCGGATAATATGGCTGTTTTTGATGCAGGAAAAACTTACAGCTATAAGACTTTTTCGAATGATATCGCCACGTTGTCGGTCAGGCTGCGCAATATGGGGGTTGATAACAAGGTAGTTGCAGCTGTTTCGATTGAACGAAGCTATCATTATTTGCTATCCATTATGGCAATTTTGCATTGTGGAGCAGCTTTTTTACCGGTCGATCCAAAAATTCCCGTAGAACGGAAGAAATTCATTTGTGAAAATGCAGGTGCTTCAGTGTTATTAATTGAAAATGAAGAAGATAGCTTAAAGACCGGAATAGAGGAGGTGATCGTTTCTCCGTTGCCTCTCAGCACAAGTGCAGAAGCAGGGAATTTTCAATTGTACAACCCGGAGGATATTGCCTATATCATATATACGAGTGGTTCTACCGGTTTGCCGAAAGGGGTTAAAATATCAAACAGGAATCTGGCAAATTTTATTTCAGGCGCCATCCATTTATATCAGACGGTTTCGACCGACCGTGTCTTGCAGTTTTCAAATTTATCGTTCGATGCAAGTATCGAGGAGATTTTTTGCAGCTTTTGTACAGGCGCCTCCCTGTACCTCCGCACGGAAGAAATGCTGATCCCGGAGGAACTGATACAATTTGCGGATCAACATAACATTACAGTACTTGATTTGCCAACTTTTTTTTGGCGCAGGATGATCAGAGCCGAGTCAATGTCTTCGCTGCAGAACAAAGTGAAACTTATCATTGTTGGAGGGGAAGCACTGTTACCTGCCGATGTCCATTGCTGGAATTCAATAAACCCTGGAATCTCCCTGATAAATACTTACGGACCTACTGAAACCACCGTGGTGGCGCTGGCCTGTAAAATATCACCCGCCTCAGGAATGTCTGATTTTGTGCCAATCGGTCGGCCATTGCCCGGGTATCAGATCTATGTTGTTGATAAACAGAGAAATATTTTGCCCTTGGAAGTTGCAGGCGAACTTCTCATTGCGGGCAACAGTGTGTCACCGGGGTATGTAAATGGATTGAATGACAAAGCGTTTGTGTGGATAAATACCCCGGAAGATGGACCGGTAAGGTGTTATTGTACCGGAGACAGGGTGTATTCTGATAACGATGGAATTGTGTATTTTCTCGGACGGATTGATCATCAGCTGAAAATAAGAGGATACAGGGTCGAACCCGGCGAAATAGAATTTCAGATATGTAAATTGGACGGGATTGAAACATGTTCGGTTCAAACCGGAGCCGACCTCAACGGAGAGGTAAAACTGATTGCGTTTTACCAATCCGGCAGTCGTGAGACATCAGCTTCTGCGTATAAGAACGCCCTCAAACATATGCTGCCTCCATACATGATACCCGATGCTTTTGTAAAAATACAGACCATGCCGCTTACACCAAACGGGAAAATCGACAAAAGCAGGCTTCTGGAATCAGCCATATCAGCAAAGGAGGATGAATCAGTGCCACTGGATGGACCAACCAACGAAACGGAAGAATACATGCTCGCTCTTTGGAGAAGAATCCTGGGTATTTCTCAAATTGGGATTCACGATGATTTTTTTGAAATTGGAGGTCATTCGCTGAAAGCAGTCACTTTAATGGCCGAGATCAAAAAAGAGAAGGGAATAAAAATACCGCTTGCAAGCCTGATTCAGCATTCAACCATTAAAAAATTCGCCAGGCTGGTTCACTTGGAAAACAAGCTGGAATACTGGAATTGTCTGGTGCCTATTCGTCCTGCAGGCCATAAAACCCCGATCTTTCTCATACATGGTGCCGGCTTGAACATTTTATTCTACAAATCGTTGGCCAATCATCTTTCAGCCGATCGCCCGATCTATGCTTTTCAGGCAAGCGGCCTGGACGGGAGCAAACAATTCAAGAACAACCTTCCCGATATCGCTGAAGAATACATCCGGGAATTGCTTCGGATCCAGCCTGACGGACCCTTTTTGTTAATGGGATTCTCACTTGGTGGTTTTATCGCCTACGAAATGGCCATGCAGCTAACCGGTAGGGGATTAACCGTGAAATTTACGGGTCTGATTGATTCTGTGTCATTTCTGGCGAATTACTCAAAATCCTATGCGAATAGAATTGTTGTTTCGGCACAAAGTATTGTTCTTAAACCATTCTACCTGTTTTGGCTGTATCTCAAAGAACCAAACACCGAAAAGAAGAAGTTTTTGGAGAACAAATACAATAATATTCGTTTGACCATAACCTATTACATGATCAGGCTCGGCCTGGTAAAACGAAAAAAAATTGCCGAAGAACTTGAACAGATGTCTTTTCTTTCGGATAGTATGAGAATTTCCATGAACGAAAGTTTAAAAAAATACGAACTAAGACCGGCAACTTTCCATATTGATCTTTTCGTTGCAGGGAAACCGACTTTTTATATCCATGAAAGGAAAACTTACGGATGGGCAAACTTTGCAAAACAGGGGCTGACAATTCATACAATCCCAAGCGAGCATTCCTTGCTCTTCGCTCCCCCTTATGACCGGTATTTCGCAGAATTGCTTGAAAGAAGACTGGAACAAATTGAAGCAGAGCAAAAATGAACTGGCTGACCGTAAACGATTTGAAGAGCATAACAACCACAGGAAATCTATTCCTGGTCTATGGAAGGAGCCTTCCTGGCAATTCTGAGCGGTTAAGCAAGTATCTGGACGAAAACGAGAGATGCAAATACGAAAAAAACAGGAGTACAACCCCGCTCGAATGCCGGGCAGTTCTTCGCATGCTGCTGTCGAGGTTTTTAAATTCTCCGCCTGAAACTATCAGGATACCGGAAACGAAAACAGGAAAGCCATATGTTGAAGGCAAGGGATTGTTTTTTAACGTAAGCCATTGCGAATCGTCCTATCTCGTGGCGATAAGTAAAGTGGGAAGAGTTGGTGTGGATATGGAGTGTTTATCAGGAAATGAAGATATTGTTTCATTGGCTGATTATGCTTTTTCGGAGAATGAAAAACATGTATGTTTTAATACCGGCGATCGGGCAATCAATTTTACAAAAATCTGGACACTGAAGGAGGCACTGCTTAAGGCATCCGGAACCGGTTTGATGAATAACCTGAGTCAACTCAATGTGTTTGAAAAACTTCAACAGTACGGGTTGAATTTCAATACGTTTTCATGCCCTGGCAGCGAAACGGCAAGTGTGGTTTACAGGGGAGTTCCCGGCTTCATGGATGAACCCCGTTATTTTCACCTGATTATAAATTAACTCGGTCAAAGGTCTCTTTGATTTGTTCACCCTTGATTACTTCGTTGGCGACTGTGATGTTGTGCACAGAAGTCAAGCAACTCCTCTATTTCGGCTATCCCTCCGATATTTGAACCGGAAAACCCAAGATGGCCCGAAGCCACAATGAAAACATATACGTTTTACCGTAAACTAAATACCAGCTGCCGCAGAATAAGAATCCCCGGAAAATATTGAAGGACATCATAGTTTCGCGGAAAAATTAAAAATCAGACAACAATGATGAGAACAACAATTCTGGAAGCGGTGATTTTTCCGTTACTACTTCCTAAGAAGAGAAATAAAACATAATCCATAAATCCATGAAAAAAAACACTTCATTTTTCGTGATCAGCCGTTTCAGGGTGAAAACTAGTATCTTAACAGGCATCTGTTTAATTTCCTGCTATTTGTCGCATGGACAAACAACCATTTCAGGTGGAACAACCTTGAACATCATGCCCGGACAACTCGGGAAGGTGTTTACCGCTGCCGGTAGTTTTCTTTTCCCGTTTGGGGATGCCACCGGAACTTCTGAATACTCCCCGGTAACCCTCGCTTTCTCCAGTGGGACATTCGCTCCTGGAAGTTTCGCCGGGGTCAGCCTCACCGACGCACAGTATCCGGGAACTGCCACAAGCTATCTTTCACGGTACTGGAATGTCACACAAACCGGGATTGCCACATTTTACTGCAATACAACATTTCAATATCCTGTTGCCGATGTAGTTGGAGGGGAAAGTGATATTTTCATATGTGCGTTCAGGCCTGGATTCAGAGCCACAGAAGATCATCAAACGGTAACATTTTTCACCACAGGGGTATGGAGTCAAGGAGGACTTCTATTCTGTATCTTTGAACCAGGTTTTCACAAAGTGCTGGATTTATTTATCGATGAAGTCTCAGAAATCCTTTAGCAGATATATTAAAATCACCGGTTGTATTCTGACCTGCATGTGCCTTCCTTCGATTTGGGCTCAGACTACAGAACATAAGGCTGATCATTTTTCAAATATTTCATTTTTACATCTCACGACAATTAACGGATTGTCATACAGCGGGGTGAAGGATATCTGCACCGACCACTCCGGCAACCTGTGGATTGCCACCGGGAACGGACTTAACATGTTTAACGGTAAAACAGTTGATAAATATTTTGCAGCTGAATATCCGCAACTTCAGAACAGCAATGTGATTCATGTAACCTGCGACAGCAGCAACTCTATCTGGGTACTGACAGCAGGCGGAAATGTGACAATGCTCGACGGGAAACGACAGATGCACCGGATCGCCCTATACAAGAACAAGTTATTTGTGAAAACAAGATGGATTTTAAATTCTCTGCAAGGAGGGATCATCCTCATGACAAGTGAAGGTTTTTATAGGTTTGACAAGCAAACGCAGCTGGCAACCAGCGATTCAGCCACCATAAAAAACTTTTCACATATCGCGGTAAGCGGATTTGATTCCTTGCAGAAAAAAGGGTATCGACAGATTTTTTACTTTGATGACGACTGTTACCTCTTTGTCACAGAAGATGCTTTCCTCAAGGTTAATTTTAAAACCAAGAAGCTTGAAAGGAGATATGAGTTTCCACAGTGTACTGCATTGGTCAAATGGGGACAAAACGAGCTGTTGGCCTATAACAGGAAAACAAAAGTGGTAGAAGCCATCAACCTGGAATCAGGGAAGCTGGATCATCCGTTTATTAAGCTGAAAGACCAGCTTGGTCAGCAGGTTACAGCCCAATTTCTATATGCAGAGAGAATAAACGGGGATGAGTATGTGCTTACCACTTACACTTCTGGCATCTATATTTTTAACAAACGTACAGGGACGATTTATAATTACAAACACAGCATTGCTGATCTGACATCGTTGGGCAATAACACACAGACAACCATTGCAGTCGGCAGGAAAAACTGGGTCTTTATTACTGCAAATCCCAATGGAATAAGCTACTTTAACCGTAATGACTTCATCGGGACCCAGACTGTATTTACCGACGGTTCGGGAAACGGCTATGATGGTTATGTGGCCGGTATTGCCACAAAAGATAATAACACCTATTACATAGGAACCTCGGAAGGGTTGCTCGAGTGGAAACGGAATACCAATCAAACTACTTTCATCAACTTCCCGGGGAAGAATGGCAAGCCCCTCCTGAACAAAGAACTTGTGTTCTCAATTCTGATCGATTCGGATGAAAGGATCTGGTCAACCACCCACAGCCAGGGCATCATTGTGATGGATAAAAATCTGAAACTGATCAGGCATATCAAAAATGACGTCAGGGGAAAATTCAATGTCAAGCTTCAGCAATCGAGAATTTTAGTGACCGGACCCGATGGGTTAATCTGGGCTGGAGGCGGGAACGGAGTCTGTAAAATCAATCCGCGAACCTTTGAGGTGGATAATTGTGTTAACACCCCGCTAATCAGATTGGATTCCTTTTATTGTAATTCGATGTTTTTCCCCGATAACGAAAACCTTTGGATCGGTACCGGACAATCGGGCGCATTTCATTATAACCTGGTCACAAAAGAGTTGAAAACAATGACTACCCGAAATGGTTTGATCAGTAACCAGATATTCTCCTTCAACAAAGACCCGGCAGGAAACATATATATCGGCACCCTCGACGGGCTGAACATACTGTTTCCAAACGGACGGATCAAAGTCATCACACATAAAGACGGACTGCTGATGGACCGGGTTGAGGCATTGCTGCCTGACGGAAAAAACCGCATGTGGATTGGTAATGACATCGGTCTGGCTTGCTATAATTTAACAGACAGTACGATTTCCACGTTTGACGAACGATATGGGTTAAGTATTTATGGATTCAGGCTGGGTTCCTATTTTCAAACCCCGAACGGTGAATTTATTTTCGGAACGCCAAAAGGTGTGCAGTATTTCCATCCCGAATCATTGTTGAGTAAAAAAATCACACTGAATGCCCTGATCAACAAAATTGAAACCAATAACATTGCATCAAACATCACCGGAACGACAACGTTTGAATGAACTCACTGCCTCCGATAACCAGGTAACTTTTTACTTTGGCTGTGTTGATTTTTCACCACATCTGCGAACCTATTATGAGTATCAGCTTAAGGGTGCCGATAACGATTGGATCAAGATCGCTGACCAGAACTCTGTAAGATATAATGCATTGCAGCCCGGAAAATATATTTTTAAAGTGAGGATAAGCAACAATAATAAAAACTGGCAAAATGCAGATAATGAAGTCACCATCATCATTGCTGCACCTTTTTATAATACCTGGTGGTTCCGGCTTTTAGCCGCCTTGCTGATTCTTGTAACGATAGCCACGGTGATAAACGGTGTCAGAAAACGGCAGATTCAAAAATTGAAAGCCGAACAGGATAAAAAGCGGGCATCTCTTGAACTTTGGGAGAATAAGCAAAAAGCTACTGAAAGCCGTTTGCAGAGTTTACGGCTTCAGATGAACCCACACTTTTTGTTCAACGCGCTCAATTCGATCCAACAGATGATCCTGGCCAACGAGGAGATGGTTGCTACCCGTTACCTGTCAAGATTTTCCAAATTGCTGAGGACCGTTTTAGTTCACAGCGATAAGGAATCAATTTCCTTAATTGAGGAAATCGAGATTATTAAAATGTATGTGGAGCTCGAATCCGTAAGGTTTAAGGATGCTTTTTCCTATACCATTGAATGCGACGGGGAGATAGAAACAGAAGAGGTAAGAATCCCGACACTTTTAATACAGCCGTTTGTTGAAAATGCCATCTGGCACGGATTAATGCACAAGGAGGGAAACAGGCACCTGAATATCCGGTTTAAAGAAGCAACGGATTTTTTACAATGCATTATTGAAGACAACGGTGTTGGAAGAAAAAAGTCCAGCGAACAAAAAAAACTGTACAGGCAAAAGAACACGCATACAGGCAAAGGAATTTCAGTTTCCGAAGAAAGGTTGAAAACCCTTAAGGGTGTTTCAGGAAAAACCGGTAGTATCCTCATCAGCGATATCAGTAATAATTATGTTAAAAGCGCTGTTAATAGACGACGAAGAACGGGCAACAGATTCACTCAGGTTGATGATTGAAAAACTGATACCCGATATTACCCAGGTCAGGGTATGCAACGACTCGCGGAAGGCCGCAGGTATTATTCATGAATTTCAGCCGGGACTTGTATTTCTGGATATCCAGATGCCCCATGTAAACGGATTCCAGATGCTGGAACAAATCCCCAATAAAAACTTCAAGCTGATCTTTACCACGGCTTATAATGAGTATGCCATCCAGGCGATACGGTTCAGCGCTTTTGATTATTTATTAAAACCCATCGACTTTGAAGAGTTGCAGTCCTCGGTGAAAAGGTTTCTGCAAACCAGTGTTGACTATCAGCAGCAATATGATCTGTTAAAGAATATTCTATTCAATATCAGTGCGCCTTCTGTCAATGAATTCCGGCTTGCCTTGCAGACCAAGGATGGAGTTCATTACCTGCTGCCATCGGAAATCATCCGATGTGAAGCGGATGGCAATTACACCCGGTTTTTTGTAACCGGCGGTAAAAATTACTTCATTTCAAAAACGCTGGCAGAATATGATTCCCTGCTGACACCTCATCAGTTTATACGGACCCACAAAAGCCACCTGGTGAATAAGAACTTTGTTTCATTCATCGACCACGATGGCTTTGTCATATTAAAAGATATGAGCAAAATTGAAGTCAGCCGCCGCAGAAAAGAGGAGGTGATAGCGGCACTGAAATGAAGCGTTAATCCCTCTCCTTTTACAATTCATTTTTTTCTTAAAACCATATTCAATGAGAAATCTATACTTAATTACGACCTTCATGATTATGCTGGTTGTAAACCTGCAGGCACAGGTAAACACTTTTAATTTCTGGAGTTATTGGGGAACCTATACGGAGATATCCGGAGGAACCCTTTTGGATGGCGGTTCGGCCATTGATGATAACTGCTACAATGCCAATGACATCGGGTTCCCGTTTATGTTCAACGGAAATTCCTATACCCAATTCAGTGTAAATGCAAACGGATTTATTGCATTTGGCAACACGGTAATCTCAAGCTATACACCCATCAGTACAGGGGTCTCCAACAATGTGATCTCTGCGAATGGCCATAACCTGCAGGGCAATGCAAACGCAACGCTTCGGTATCAACTTTCGGGAGGTGCGGGAAACCGGATACTTACCATTCAGTGGAAAGATTTCCGCCACTTTGGAGAAACAGGCGTTCAGTACAATTTTCAGATAAAACTGTTTGAATTGACCGGGGAGATATGGTTCGTTTATGGCAGTTTTGTACCGGGTGCAGCAACCCGATCGGCACAGGTTGGATTAAGAGGCGCTTCCAATGCAGATTTCAGTAACAGGTTGACCACCATCAATTGGGCGGCTACCACCTCCGGGGTTGTCAATACGGCGATCTGTTATATATCAACTGCCTGCTTCCCGTCGAATGGCTTTACCTATTGCTATACCCCATCCCAGGCCGGATTTCCCGGCATGCCAATCAATCCAGATCCATTGAACAATGCTGTCAATATACCAGTCAATGGCTCTGTTAACTGGACTTTCGGAGCAAACACCGCTACCTACGATCTCTGGTTCGGACCCAGGGGAAATATGGTTAAAGTGGTTGAATCCCAGCCTGCCATTACCGGACAATACATCTATAATTCACTGCCGCTGACCACAAGTACGGTTTACCATTGGCAGGTTACAGAGCACAATGCCTCAGGCACTGTGAATGGCCATGTGTGGAGTTTCACCACGGTTTGCGGCCCCAACCCGGTTCCCTTCACAGAGAACTTTGATGGATATTCGCAACCTGCCGTGGGGTGTGGAACGATTCTCAATGTCAATGCCGATGCGGTTAAATGGATTACCAAAACAGGGGACGATTATACCGGTGGCAATAAATTGCACATTGGCTACAATCCGGCCGGGCAGCCTCATAACGACTGGTACATCACACCGGAACTGGCACTTACGGGGCAACAGAGTTATGATGTTAAGTTTTTCTACAAAGCAGGTTCACCGGTTTATATCGAAAATCTTGAAGTGACATGGGGCAATACCCCAACAGTGGCCGGAATGAATAACGGGCCGGTATTCAGTGACATTGGTTTCTCCCAAACCAGTTATACCATGGCATCTGCCTCATTTATTCCACCGGTAACGGGCTCATGGTATATTGGCTGGCATTGCTTTAGTTTGGGCGATCAGTTTGGGATAGATGTTGATCAGATCACCGTGGCAGTTACACCAGGGGTGGTTCCTGTGTTAAGCAATCTACAGAATATCATTGTTCCGGAGGAAGCAACAGAATGTTATGACGCAATACAAACGATCAGTATCGCAGGAAATGGAACAATCTTTTCTGTTCTGACAGGTGGCAGTGCCACCATGATTGCTGGTCAGAATATTGTTTACCTGCCCGGAACTTCCGTTCAGGAGGGAGGCTACCTCAGCGGTTTTATCACCACCACCGGCGAATTTTGCGATGGCACGACACTGCCTGCACCAGCCGTAAAATCATCGGTCAAGGTGCCCGCTTCTGATCAGGAATATTCCTTTTGTAAACTTTTCCCTAATCCGACTTCCGGTGATTTTACCATTGAACAAACCGGGGTTGATTCGTTGCTTCCAACCCAGTTTGAAATTTTCGGAATGCATGGAACGAAACTAATTTCGGAAGAGTTTATGAATGAACGGGCCCATAGGGTGTCTGCACAGGTACTGCTCCCTGGTATCTATTTTATTCGGGTCTCATCAGGGAACAGGACTGGATGTTATAAATTGATCAAACTATGAATGGACAAATGATGCGGATCAATAATCTTTAACGCAACGCACGGGGTGGGTATTCGCAAGGCGCTGACTAACAGAAGCGAACACGGGTCATTATTTCCTGCC
>JAPLDG010000013.1:32546-55793 GCA_026391845.1 Bacteroidota bacterium
GCCAAACAAAAACAGGCAAACGGACTAATAATTTCTGAGGCATCGCAACGTGCAGCCGAGCGCCTTGTTGAAGTTGGTCAGGTGGCTGAGGTTACTGACAAAGTATAAGTGGTAGCCGTCTGTTGCGGTCATTTGCGTATTACTCCAGTAGAAGCCGCTTGCACCCCGGCCGAACAGTAAGCCGGTAGTGTAGTTGAGATACCCGGCAGGGTGGAGTTTAAGCCCGGAGTTCCAGGGACCATTCACATTTGCCCAACCACCTGCATTATCCACATTATACCATTCAACATTGGATGGGATGCGCCATTCAGCGCCGAGTTCTATTGTACACGGATCGTTGGTAGCTTGCCAGTCTGACATTTCCGTGATCGAAGATATCGTCCATGCGGGTGTAAGAGTTGACCCATCGTTTTTGTAACCCTGTTTACGGTTAAATTGCCAGTACCAGCCCGCCGAGGCTTCTGTGGCATCATTCACAGCCGTGGCTTGATGGTCGGCGCCAAGGTTGCTGGTAATCCAGCATTTGGAAGTTTCACCAGAAATATTTTTCACTGTGCCGTAAGTAACCGTTTTTGAAACCGGCGCTACCGCACCGGCAACATGGTTAATGGTGAGCGGAATACCGCAAAACGGAGTTGGCTGTCCCCATACAGGCAAACCGTTGCTGAATGTCAACACCTGTCCGTTTGTACCGGCAGGCACACCCGCCCATTGTGTACCATTCCAATATAACATATCTCCTATGCTGGAACCCTGGGGAGCGGCGACCGCAACCCATTTTGTTCCGTTCCAGCTGTAATACCCAGCCACTACATTATTGGGTGGTGTTCCCGCAACAGAAGTATTATAGACCAGCAGGCCGGAGGCCGGAGCCGTAACAGGAAGGGCAGTATTGATGGAGGAAAGCGCAACACGCGGAGGAAGAAGCCCTTTGTTGGTCGATTTCACATCGAGCATGGCTGATGGATCGGCCAGGTTGCCATCGGTATTCACGGAAACCTGTGAAAATAAATTGAATCCTGCATACAGGAATAAACAAAGAAAGGCGCAAACTTTTTTCATAATATCGGATTTAATTTTGAATTAAAAAATTTATTGATTGTAAAACTAGACCGATGGCAGGAAGCACTCTGTGTTTAATTATTCAGCGGTTGCTGGTATTTAGTTTTCGGTAAAAACAAATGGCGGTTCATCCTGGTCACTTCTTTCTACCGGGTTTGATGACTGGTTATTATCGGTTTCTTTCCCGGATGCCAATACCGGCTATACAGTAGGCGAATTTGGAAACATCCTGAAAACCACCAGCGGAGGGGTTGTTGCAACGGAGGAAATACTAAACCGGGGAACAAAACTGTGCATTTACCAGGATCAAAACCAGGCATAGATGGATGTGAGCATGTTTCCCAAAGGAATCTACCTCCTGAAGATACAGACCAGTGAGCGGGTGGATATTAAAAAGCTCGTGATAGTGTAACAGCATGATTAAAGGCAGTTGTCATCAATATATTCCTGTTACTTTTGCACCTACATTGCTGAAGAACCATTATGAACGAACCAAACACAGACCCAGCCGGGTGTTCCATCCTGCTTACAGGTGGTGCAGGTTTCCTTGGACTGGCCATCGTTAAGGAGCTCCTGGCTCCCGGCTGCCCTGTTACCTTCTCCCTTCTAAGGATTTTCGATATAATTCCATACAGCGGACCTGAAGAGGAGCGAATAGAATCAGTTACTTCCGACGTCCGGGATGCAGCGGCTGTAACCCTTGCCTGCCGAGGGATCGATGTTGTGATACATTCGGCCGCGATCGTCGACTGGGGCACCAGGCCAGTAGAGGAGGTATACGCGGTAAACTACACGGGGACTGAAAATGTGGTCAGGGCATGCCTGGAGATGGGGGTAAAACACCTTGTTTGCACCAGTTCCCTGGATGCCATCTATGCCGGGAAACCCCTGGTCAACATCGACGAAAATATTCCCTACCCTGAAAAGCATCCCAACATGTACTGCCGGAGCAAATTCCTGGCTGAAAAACTTGTCCTGGAAACCAACGGAAAGCCAGTATCCACGACGACAAACCTTAAACTACCCACCTTTCCGCCTTCCCAAACATCTGCCCCTTCACCGGTATCCCTCACCACCTGTGTTCTTCGTCCCGCTGATGTTTATGGTCCCGCTGATCCATTCCACATCGGGTCGCTCATCAGCATGGCAAAGGGTGGATTCTATGTACGGCTTGGGAATGGAACATCACTTTCACAGCATGTTTTTGTGGGAAATATAGCATGGGCACATATCCTGGCGATTCAGGCACTTATCACAGGGAACAATGCAGTTGCAGGTAAGGCTTACTTTATCACCGATGGTCCGCCGTCAAATTTTTTCAAATTTTTTGATGCCATTGTCGAGGGAGCCGGCTATCGAATCAGGCCAAAGAATATCTGGATCCCGCGCAAAATAGCTTTTGCTATGGGAGCCATGGCTGAATTTTTCGCACTTCTCATCCGTCCTGTTAAAAAATACAATCCCAAATTCAGCCGTTTCGCCGTGTTGTATACCTGTAGCGATTTTACTTTTACCTCTGCAAAAGCAGCAAGGGATTTTGGCTTTGTTTCTAAATACACGAAAGAGGAGGCTTTCGGGGCTACGGTCAAATATTATCGTTTAAGGTGACATTTCCTCTTGATCCCCAAACAAATGATAAAAGTTCATACAAAAATCGCTATCTAAAGAAATCAATATGATAACCGGTAGCGCTATTTATAAATCATCGAAGTTTTTCCGTACACTTAACTGACCAGTTATCTAACTTCGGAATCATCCCAGATTATCTCAAAGTAGTTGATTTTATTGAGGAAATGGAATGATTTATAGTCTTTAACTTATCATCCTTCATGTTGTCAAAAAGGAATAATTGTCTCGATTGCTCCATTATCGCCACCGGACTATAAACGCCATACAGTTTATATTTTCTTCTCAGTTTTTCAAGTTTTCTATTAATTCCACGAGAATAGCTTCCATCAGGGAGCCTCACTCCAGGCGTGGTACTTCTGCATATTCCGCTGAATTTAGAGAGCATTTCGATTGACTTCTTTTATCATCAGGAAAAGGCTGACAATACCCTCTTAAATGGAATAAGTTATCGTCAGCCTGAAAAACAATTCTGATTTACTTTCCCTGTGGAGCGGGTATAACACCTAACTGAACCATCATTCCATATGTGTTGGTCGTTTGCCATTCTGCAACAACTTTCCCATTTTTAATTTCTCTCATAAATTGTCCCGTTGAGAAAATTCTTTTCCCGGTGGCGGGAATACCAAAGTATTCACCGGAATTTGTCATTTCGTTGGTATAATCAACGGCAACGATGTTTCCTTCTTCAATCACCCTGTGGAATTTCATATCCATGTTCATAAATCCTTTGGAGAGGATTTCCTTCATAAAATAGATATATTGTTGCTTGTTGATTGGCGCCTGACCATCCCCCGTGTATGAAAAATTGTCATCCAATAAGGCATCAACCTTATCCCATTGTCCGTTCATGATAGCTCTAGATAAGCCTAGTGTGATTTCTTTGTTTGCAGATGTTTCCATTTTTTTGTTTTCTGTTTTTGTTTGTGAATAAATTACTGAACTTGTTGCTGCCAACAAAAGCAGACTTAATACAACTTTTTTCATTTTCAATTTGTTAATTTAGATTCATTTCTGAAATTATTTCCGGCTGCAAAATTGCAGTATCCACTTTAATAATGCAATATACTACCCAAATTGAAAGCACTATACATTTGGTAAGTGAAATGTGTTTCGTATATCTTTGCGAAAAAAAAGTTTATGAAACGATACGAATTAGATGGAACATTTTACTACTGCCCCGTTGATTTGACACTTTCCGTAATTGGTGGCCGGTGGAAAAGCCTGGTATTTTGGAATTTACGGAATGGCACCAAGCGATTTGGTGAAATCAGGAAGATATTGACTGGAATAAATGATAAAATGCTGACGCAAGTGCTGAGGGAACTGGAAAAAAGTGGCGTCGTCAGCAGAAAAGTTTATGAAGTTATTCCACCCAAAGTTGAATATTCATTGACCGAGGAGGGAAAGAAATTACTACCTGTTATGCAACTGATGTCTGAATGGGGAGCGAAGTTTGAAGTGTAACCAAAACACCCTTAGCTAATATCGAACTGGAAACAACACCCTTAGCAATACGACCCTATACATATGGTTTTACTAAACTATCTGTTAAATCCCAAAGTCGGCTTTGGTCGTCTGGTTTCATTTCAACCTTTGGAAACGACCTTTCTTTTTTCCATGAATAACAAGTTCTGTTTTTTTTGTTGGCTACAATATCGTTCACGACACTGAACACATTTTCGGCTGATTTCTCAACCGAAATTCCGACAAGAACATTCATTAGTTTGACAAAGGCCCTCATGGGCTGTGGTTCGTTTGCCAGAATTTTGGTTTTAACCAGTCCCGGCATGTATAAATTCAGAGGAATGGTTTTTTTTGAACTGTATTCCCTTGTAAAAACATTCATACACCACTGCCATCGACCCAATGCTTTTCTGCCGGTGAAGTTGTTCTTTATCGCTATATCGTCAAAATCCAATCGTGCTGTATCTAATCCTACAACAGCCAGAATATGAGAATTGGGAGTAGTCTTCAAAACATTTTCAAGTTTTTTAATCATCAAGGCTCTTGACAGATATCCCAACGCAAAATTCTGCTCAAATCCCTCAGAAATAATTGTTCTGTCATCTGTGATGGCGTTGGCATTTAACATCAGGAAATCAAGTGAAAGGTTTCCTTGAAGAAAGCTGTCTGATGCCTTTTTTACTTCATTTAAAACGGAAAGGTTTGCAACTATCGTAGAAATGTTGTTTTTCCCTGTTGAATTCTTTAACTCATGTACAGTCGAATTGCATTTTGCCGGGTTTCTCCCAATAATTATCACATTCCATCCATCTGAAAGTAATCAATTGCAGTCGCTTTTCCGACACCATCTGTCGCTCCTGTAATTAATGCTGTTTTCATCCAAAAGAGTGTTAATTTTAAAACCAAAAAGTTCCCTGCCCTAAGACAGGAAACTCTTAATAAATTCATTTTAATTCAGTTAAGGATTTACCAATGTATAATGCTCTTGTCTTGCACTGGAAAAGTCCATTAGTCCGCCAAAGGCTTGTCCTTCTTTTAGTGTCATAAAAATTGGCGTCCAAGCGTCTGCTGATGCTTTGTCGTCCCAGCGAATGATGATAAGCCAAGAACCGTCTGTGTCCTGATAAATGTCTCTACCTTGATAACCTGCTTGTGTTTTTATTGCACCTTTGCGAATGTCGTTTTCAGTGTTTAAAAACTGTTCTGTTGTCACATTCGATTTTAGTTTAAAACGAACTACTTCCAAATATTGACTTTTAACTTCCATTTTATTCATTTTTTTAAATTTGTTTGATGAAAAACTCCATACGAACGGTTGGAAAATCTATCATTGAACCCAAAACTTTCATTGTTGGGTCTTGTTGCAAGGTTTCAAACCAAGTGTCCATATTTTCTTTGGTGTCGAAACGCATATCCATTAACCAAAATCCGTCTTTGTCTTTGCATAATTCTCGGCTGATATATCCTTTTTGAGTTTTAATTAAGCCTTGCCGTACAGACTTTTCTGCTTCAATAAATTGTTCGTCTGTAAAACTTACTTTTAATTTGAATTTTGCAATTTCTATGTATTCCATGTTATTTTATTTCGTTGATTTTTTTGTGCCTGCGTGAACGAGACCATATAACACAACATAAAAATAATTATTCCTTACTTTTTCATTGTATAGCATCTCGCTTTTGTATGACACCAACCAAGGTTTTGATAATGAAAATTTCCACGATTAAAAATACCAAAGGCATTAAAATCATTGCTGAAATATTACCAGTTGTAATCATTGTAATAATGGTTTGAATTTCAACCAAAGCTCTTATGATGGCCACGATGGTAATGCTTTCAGGAACTCCTTTAGTCGCTACAATGGCAAGCCCTAAACCAATGGCAAGATTTCTTGCAGCAAATTCATAACTGGCATTTTTCAGAATAGCATTTGTAAGGTCAAGACCTGAACCGTCTTTGAAAAGTAAAGACATGTCAAAATAGCCCATTACGCCAAATAAGATGTTGAGTGCTGCCAAAGCGCCAACTAAAATTCTCAACCATTTTGGGACGATGTCAATGTGCTTGCTCATAGGTTTACGATTTCAATTGTTTCATGGCGGTTCCCCAATCTTCCAAATGATACACCGAAGTAAGTTTACCATCAATTACGGTGTGAAAATCAATTGACATAATTTTGAATGATTTTGTGCCATCGGTAGGCAAGCCCATAAAGTCACCATTGGGTGTACCGCTTACCAAACTGCGCACCACATATTTATTGCCGTCATTTGCCATATCTTGTGGCTCCCATTTTAAATCCGGAATCAGTTTCCAAAAGAATTCAACTTGTCCGATTAAAGCAGGCTTCCCTTTGCTTTCTACTGATCCGCTCGAAAGAAAATCGTCAGCTAAAACTTCAGTTAAAACTGCTGTAGGTGTGGTTTCTGTATTTACGGTTAATGCTTTCCTGTAAAATGCCGTTAAGGCATCATGATTCTTGTCCATGGCTAAAAAATTTAAATGATTAATAATGGTGCAAAGATGAGATGGTCCCGGGTTTTGCACAATGGACAAATCAGCCTTTATATGGTACTTTTGGGGAAATTATCTTTTGAGGTAAGTTGCTCTGAATTCTACTGGCGTAGTTTCCGTGTTCTTTTTAAAATAGCGAACAAAATAGGCAGGGTCTTCAAAACCCAACTCCTGCCCAAGTTCTTTAATAGATAAATTAGTATGAACTAAAAGGCGTTTGGCTTCTAATAATATTCTATCAGTGATTATTTCTTTGGGCGATTTACCCAAAACCTTAGCAGTGGCTTGACCCAATCGCTTTTCGGAAATGCAAATAATTTTAGCATAATCATTTACGCTTTTTAATTTGGTAAAGTTGCTTTCCAATAAATCACGAAACAACAAAGTATAATCAAGGTCTGCACCCTTTTTAAGTTCAGTGTAACCTTGTTTGCGTTTTTCTCTTTCGCAAAGAAGTAAAAAATTATGAAGTAGGTTTTTTAATAGAATATGTTTTGAGTTGTCGGTTGGTAAAAGCAATTCATCTCTAATGCTCTCGCAAATGTGAATAAATGTTTCAAAATCAGTTTTATTTAGTTTAATAGTTGGCTTTCCGGCAAGGTCATTAAACAAAATACTACTTCTCAAAAACCTGGTGTCAGATTCAGAAGTACAAAAAAAGGCATCAGTAAAAATTAAAATTCGTCCTTCATAGTTAAGAAGTTGGTCAAACTGATGAACACGGTCTTTGTCAATAAATAATAGAGTGTAAGGTTCAACTTTTATGGGATCAAAATCAACAAAATGTGTTGGTTGGCAGTTTTCAAATAAAAAAATGTGATAAAAATTTGTCCGATGGGGGACTATTAAATGGTCTTTGCTAACTGTTGTCAAAGTTTGCAACGGCACCACTTCAATTTGAAGGTCAGCATTTCTCTTAAAGTTAAGTTTCTTTATTTTGTCAGTCATTCTATCATTACCAGTTTATAGCTAAGTTTGTGTCTGGCAATCGGTATTGGCACAGTCGGCTCAATATTGCCCATTTATAGTAGCAAATTTACCTTTTTCACAGATAGAAAACCTCATTCAGCACTCTGTTTTTCTGTAACATGCAGCAATAGAGCTATCTAATTTGCCGTCGCTATTGTAAACCTTATTCGTAAAAAGTGACGCTGAAAGGAAAAAGGCAGCCATGAAAAACGAAATCTGTGAAAAACAGAGTATTGCAATGATGATCAGGATTACATCCAGTCACCCGTCAGGCAGCTTCTGTGTTCATCAGCCCGAGTTTGTCAAATATCCAGAAAACCAGTGACAAAACAACCCCGATGACGGCAGCAAGTGCCATTCCCTTTAATTGCACCGACCCGATGCTGATGCCGGCCCCGCTGATACCTGCCACAAAGGCAACAGCACCCAGCACCATGTTGCGGTTCTGACTGAAATCGACCTTTTGCTCTACATACATACGCAATCCCTGCATGGCAATTACCCCGAACAGGAGCAGGGTAATGCCTCCCATCACCGGGGTGGGAATGGTTGAAATTGCCGCAGAGATCTTTCCGATACAGGCAAAGAGAATGGCCATGACAGCGGCTCCCCGGATTACCCACACTGAATAGACACGGGTGATTGCCATTACGCCGATGTTTTCGCCATAAGTCGTGTTGGGTGTTGATCCTGCGAAACCCGATAAAACATTTGTGAGGCCATCGCCAAGCAATGACCGGTGCAAGCCGGGTTTTTTCATCAGGTCTGACCCGGTGATCCTGCCGGTGACAATCAGGTGGCTGATATGCTCGGCAAGGACAACAATACATGCCGGGGCGATGATGATGATTGCCTTGATGTCAAAAACCGGAGCATGAAATTTCGGCAGGGCAAACCATGCGGCATTGTTGATCGCAGTTGTGTCGACCAGGCCCATCACGTGGGCAACCAGATAACCACCAATGACAGCGGCCAGGATGGGGATCACCTGCATAAAGCCCCTGAACATCACCGAGCCAAAAATGCCGATAAATAATGTCGACATTGAAACGATCAGCACAGGTCCGTTCAGGACAAAGGGTTCAACAATCTTCCCGACAGCTGTGGGATAAGGACATAACCCTGCCTGCTGGGCGGCAACCGGTGCCAGTTCCAGCCCGATGATGGCAACCACCGCCCCCATCACCGCAGGTGGCATCAGGATGTCAATCCACCTGATGCCCCATTTTTTCACGACAAACGATATCAGGATGAAGAACATCCCGAAAAAAATGAATCCGGACTGGGCATGATTATAACCACCATAAGCACTGATTATCAGAAGTGTGGGTGCAATGAAAGCAAAACTTGATCCCAGGTAGGCTGGGATGCCGCCTTTGGTCACCCAGGCGTACAACAACGTGCCGATCCCGTTCATCAGCAATGCGATGGAAGGGTCAACACCAAGCAGGACAGGCGCCAGCACGGTTCCCCCGAACATGGCTGTCAGGTGCTGGAAACTGAGCGGAAGGCTTTCGAAAAGAGGTAGTTTTTGGTCTATCCCAACAATACGTCTTGACATGGATTGATTCTTTAATTGGTTACCCCGGATTTTCTGTTTCAGTATTTTGCAACTAAATCTTTAGCTCATTTTTGTTTCAATTCGTTTCCGACAGAAAATGCATCCCCAAGTCTATCACCGATGGAATAATATGCCTGACTTCCGAATGAACCCCATATCATGGGTCTGACCTTCTCAATGCCGGGAAGTTGTTTTGGATTCAGAACTTCGCTATCAGCGACCATTCCGACAATTTCTCCAATGAACATTGTATGTGAACCAAGATTAATCTCTCTGACCAGTTTACATTCAAGAGAATAGGGAAATTCCTTTACGATAGGAGCATTGACCAGTTTACTCCTTTCCGGAGTAAGTCCTGTCACCTTAAATTTGTCGTACTCTTTTCCAGAAACAATGCCGACAAAATCGGCCTCTTTAAAATACTTTTCAGAGGGAATGTTTACTGTAAATGCCTCGGTTTGCCTGATGTTGTGAAAACTGAGTTTACCCTCCCTTATAGACACACTGATACAAGGTGGCTTGCTGGATACGATTCCACCCCATGCGACATTCATCATGTTGGGTTTGCCATCGGAGCCATATGTCCCGATAATGAGCACCGGAGAGGGGAGTAATACGGAATTTGGAGGAAGAGAAAGTTTCATATGTTTGTTTGATTTCTGTAAAATCAAGGTATTCCAAAGGCCCGGCAGGTAACACACATTGTGCGAAGGTTTATTCTTTTTCTCCTTGAATCTCTTTTTTAGTGCAAAGAAATCAGTTATATTTTAATCATCCAAGTTCTCCCCCCGGAAATTCCTGTTAACCGATAAAATATTTTCTGATTGATCATAATCATACCAGTAAAAGGAAAAAACTACTAAACGACCAGTTAAAAAAGTACCAGCGCTGAAAGCGCGTACTATCATTAACCGTGGGTGAAGCCCACGGAAACCATGAAACGATCCAATCTCAATATCAAAGGCCGACGGTGTATTTTTCTTCTTCCGTTATCCCTTTCCACTGGTCCGTCCTGAAGGGACTTGCAGGGTAGCCATCTTGGTTATACAGATTACCTTCACTTGCGTCGTCGGCCCAGCCGTATCTTACTGCCACAGGCTCGTTCACCGATTCACTGAATACAATTACCTCATCTCCTTCAATGAATGCTTTGGCAAAATGGAAGATGCTGTCACCACCGGCTATCTCAAAACCTTTCAGGTACCCGTATTTGTCATGTGCCATTAAACCGCCGCCGGTATTGTAAAAGGATAAGATTATTCTGTTCCCTTTCACCTCCATCGATTTAAAGAGGGGACTGCTGCATACGATATTTTTCCCGTAAACATTTTTTAATGCTACAGCCGCAAGACGTTTACCAACATCCTGCTTGTTGCGCGGGTGAATATCGGCGGAATCTCCGATATCGGTCGTCACAGCCATACCGGTATTCGAAAGCGATAAGGCCATAAGCTGTGCTTCCCTGAGCTCAGCCCACGCACTTCCCTTTTTGCTGTTGCCATTGTCATCATTATAGCTTGCCAGCTGCACAAAATAAAAAGGAAAATCCCCGGTTGCCCAGTGATCGCGCCAGTCCCTGATCAACATCGGGAATGCCGTGCGGTATTGAAAGGCCCTCGAAGCGTTGGATTCACCCTGGTACCAGATGACTCCCTGCATCGCATAAGGAATGACCGGGTTTATCATGGAGTTGTACAACAAACAAGGGAAATCATTCGGCTCAACACCCTGAATTTTCTTTGACACTGAATCCACTTTGAATGACCACTCGCCGGCAAGTGAAATATTTTTCCGGTCAACGATGATTTTCATGTCGGCAGGATTTCCGTAGATGCCACCGCCGCCGCCGCCATCTTCCACCCTGATTGCCACTACATTTTTCCCGCGTATTAAAACTTTTTCAGGCACCTCGTAGATCCTTTTTTTGTTCCAGATAAAAGTAGAGCCGACCAGTACCCCGTTTATATAGGTCCGGTCATTATCATCGATCATCGCAAGATGTATTTTAGCAGGTTTACCCTCTTCCTCCCTGCCCAGGGTGAAATCTTTCCGAAACCAGACTGAGCCGTCGAGGTCTTTCAGCTCTTTTACCTGTTTTTCCCACTGTCCGGGCAATTCCATCTTTGGCCATTTGCTGTCATCATAATCTGTTTTCATCCATTGATCAACATCCATGAAGTTGCTGACACTTCCCTGCAATGATTCGATCAGTTTCGTCAATTGGGATATATGCTTCTCCGATGCCCTTTTCTTTGCTTCAAACAATGAATCCTGGTTAAAGGTAGCTACCGCCTCCATGATCTCTTTAAAATCATCGCAGCGTTCCAGCGTGTTTTTACTGGTCCAGGTCTCAACCACCGTGCCGCCCCATGTTGCATTGATCAGTCCGATGGGTATTTTGGTTTCCTTGAAGATCTCCCTGGCAAAAAAATACCCGACCGCCGTAAAATCACCAACGGTTTCAGGGCTGCATACATCCCAACGGCCTTCTGTCAACTCATCTTCCGGAGTAGCGCTGATATTTTTGGGAACGGTAAAATGCCGGATCTGAGGGTAGTTGGCTTCTGCAATTTCTTTTTCCGCATCTGCGACAGCTTTTACCATGAATTCCATGTTAGACTGCCCGCTGCAGATCCAGACCTCTCCAACCATTACATCATGGAAAGTAAGCTTGTTCCCCGCCCTGATCATTAATTTAAAGGGGCCGCCTTCCTTTTCGGGATCCAAACGCACCATCCATTTCCCGCTGCTGTCAGCCTTTACCGATTTTGATTGCCGGTTGAATTCCACAAAGACATTTTCGTTGGGATCAGCCCGGCCCCATACCGGAATCGGTTTGTTGCGCTGCAACACCATGTGGTCACTAAAGATTGTTGATACTTTCACGTTTCCAAAACCTAAAAAGAAAGCAAAAATACACAATGAAAAAAAAGCACCTTTCTTCATTTGATAAATTTTAACACCAAATCATTGAATGCCTTCATCAAACGCTGCTTAATCCAGATATTGAATTCGGATAAAGTCGATCATCGCCTGGTTGATTTCCCCGTTCATATTCGCGTTCGAATCTTCCAGGGAGATGGAAACAATATTCTCCCCTTTGGTTAAATGAACCTTCAATGCATTGCTGAAACCCCAGTTTGACCATTCACCTTTTCCACGTTGAGGGAAAATTACTGCATTGACGGGCTTTCCACCGACGGACAAAGTTCTGATGGCACATTTGTTTTCGGTATTGACAGGGCCATTGCCGTTTGAATACCGGAAATCAACGGAATACAATCCTTCTGCCGTTATTGAAAACTTAAACCGTACCTCCTTGTTCACGGTCGTGCTGATTTCGATAAAACCATCGCCGGCGAAACCCTTGAAAGGCTTATCTGTTTTTTCGGCAACATCTTCAGCTTGAATAATTTGTACGAATTTGTCACTTATAACGACCACAGGCTCCGATGCAAAGGATTCCATTTTGTTTTCAAGGCAGGCAATTACCTGATAATCAACATAACCACCCGGAATTACATCAAAATATGTCTGATTTGTCGTTGTAAATAATTTTCCGTTAACCAGAATGTTGTAGACTGATGAATTTCCGACAGGCTGCCAGGAGATTTGCTGATTTTCATATTTGACCACCGGCGCAGGCAATGAATATAATACTGGCTGCTGATTGGTCAGGGATTGACCGGGCATTTGATTCTCCAGTTCAATGCTGATGGTATGCCTGCCGGAAATTGTTGCCGGTACTTCAGACAAGGAGATCTTTTTCCCGTCCAGTTTAAACGATGAAATTTTATTTCCAAAACCATTCAATTCGATATCCAGGATGGCATTACGGTATTTAAAGTTTGTGAGTTCTCTCTTCCCGTTAAATGCTTCTGGTACAAAAGGTTTGAATACAAGTTTATCCTCTTCAAAACGGATCCCAAACAGAACTTTATGGATAATACTGATACTGCCGGATAAACTCCATAGCATATTGCTGGAGTTGATCTGTGTGCCGCTGAAATCGCCGTTTTCGGCAACGAAATTCTCTTTGTTGGTAAGAAACATCGCTGCCGGACGATAAATCGCGCTGATGCTTTCCATCGCGGATTTTTCGTTGTTTACAGATGCCGCGGCCCACAACCAAAAGGCCTGGACAAAAGGCCAAACGGCGTTGTTATGGTAAGGCGGGATGTTGGGTATTTGCGGATAAATACACGGGATTCCAAATGCGGTTACCGGAGTATTTGCAATAACCTGCTCTGCACGTTTTTCATCGGCAATTCCAAAAATAACACACAAAGCTTCGCCTAATGCGTCCGACCTTGGTGAGGCAATTTTGAAGTTTCGGCCATAAAGAAACTGTGCATAGCAGTGCTTTTCGGGAAGCCATAAATGCTGGTTAATGCCGTCTTTGATTGTTTTGGCGATTCGGTTGTGTTTATCAGCAACATCAGCATGGTGTAAAATCATCGCCATTTTTGATAGAATATGATTGGCCTGATAATGTACAGCATTTGTACTCAGACATTCACTTTCAAAAATATCTGCGGGTTGCATCCATTGGGGATAGGTTTGCTCACGCCAGTCAGTGAAAGAAGATTCTCCTTTAACCAAGCCGGTTTCAGGATCATAAATATTACTCAGGTCATCCTCAATGGATAGACTGATGATCTCATATGCCTGTTCAAGCCAGTCCCGGTTCCCTGTTGCTTTGTAAACCTCCCAGGCTGCAACAGCCCAAATCATTCGGTCAGTACTGGCCGGCCAGGCGCCTCCTGTTCCCGTATCCTGTATAATCCGCTTGTTTTTCACCTTGCGCATCAGACTATTTACAGCAACTTTTGGCTGAAGGCTGGCCATTGATAAAATAATACTGTAACTGATATCTCTTGTCCATACACCAGCCCACTCTTTTCCGGTCCTAAAAGTACTATCAGGCTCAACGGCATTGATCATTTCGTCAAGTGCAAGATTATAAAGAGCATCGGAAATCAGATAATCGGATTGATATTGCGGAAATCCAGTTGTATAGTTTGCCTGTTTCCATCTGGCGGCAGTTTGTTTCTCATTACTTTTGGCGTTCAATATCAGCGTAGTCTCAAAAATGCCATCCCCGTCAGGATCTCTGAGTTGAAGTTCCTGGCGCGTATGCAGATTGTTGAAATCCCACATCAATGGCGCAGAATTTCCGGCCATAAACACTCCGTTAAAATCGGCTTTGTCCAATTTTTCACCAGTGTTCAGGGTGTAAAACCCTTTTTCCTGAAAAGACTTCAACACCTCACGCATATCCAGGCGAATTGTCCAAAGGGTGTTTGGTGTCAGATTTATATCGTCAGACAATGGAATTGTGTCAACCATTTGCTGTCCAAACCGGACTGTCGTAATGCAGCTGCCATCCTTCGGCTGCAATGTTACATGATGATCCTGACCCGGCGGCATCTCATTATCACGAGAATTAATACTGAATTTAAACGTGATATCCGGCCTGTAGATGTCGGACTGCATACTGCGGTAGTTCGAACTCATTTCAACATATGATGTCGCAATTGCCTTGAAATCACCTTGTTCAATCCTATTGTTGTAAACTTTAAATTCAGCAGATTGATAAAGAATTTTATCCTGGGCAAAAGAAACAAAAGAAAATGACAGGCATGCAAAGGTTAAAAAAAAGAGTTTCATGGAGTAGATTAACGAGGTTAGTTTCAATGCACCGTCTATGATCAATTCCCGGAGATTAATTTTTAATCCGGGAATAAAGATAGTTGAAAAATTTCATTTTCCAGACCGATCCTGCTTCTAAAATCCATCATTCCTGTTTTAGCCTTAGGGAGTAGTCCGAAATTATCATCCGTCATTGCATAGTTAAAGAATGTTGTGACTCCAAAGAACCTTTTCGATAGGATTCAGATTCATCAGTTGAATTTCTGATTTTTTGCAAAACTAACAATTGTAATTCGTTCAATCTGAAATTGATCTGGCTGAAAGTAAAACGCACCAACCCTGTTTACGATAATATAATTAATATATCTTTACAAACTTAAAACCATGCTATGGCAGTATCCTACCAAACATCCGAAAAAGCTCCCGGGAAAACCGATTTAATGACATCAGAATCAGTAAATTACAAGCCAGCATTAATTTTGCTGACCTCACTGTTTTTTATGTGGGGTTTCATTACCTGCCTCAATGATATTCTTATCCCGCACCTGAAAGCGCTGTTCAGTTTGAATTACACACAGATCATGCTGATCCAGTTCACCTTTTTCGGAGCCTATGCCATCATGTCTATCCCGGCAGGGTGGGTTGTCGGGAAAATCGGTTACCGTAAAGGGATTGTGACAGGGCTGGTCATCACCGGATTAGGCGCACTTCTGTTTTTTCCTGCTTCCACAATGATCAGCTATGGTGTTTTTCTGGCTGGATTTTTCATCCTGGCTTCGGGAATCACCGTATTGCAGGTGGCAGCCAACCCATATGTGGCTATCCTGGGCTCCCCGGAAACGGCTTCGAGCCGCCTGAATATGACCCAGGCGTTAAATTCGCTGGGAACAACGATTGCACCTGTTTTCGGAGGCTTGCTGATACTTACCGACAGTACCAATACTGTAGAAAATGCAACCACCGTGCAGGGACCTTATATTGGAATTGCGATCACGTTATTCGTACTTGCCGCGGTTTTTATGTTTGCAAAGCTTCCGTTTATCCAGACTTCAACCTATAATAAGACAGCCGGTAGTGCATGGTCATATCCCCACCTTGTTCTGGGTGCCCTTGCCATCTTTCTGTATGTTGGCGGCGAAGTTTCCATCGGCAGTTTTCTGATCAATTTTTTTGCACAGCCCGACATTGCCGGATTGGCGCATTCAGATGGTGCGAAATACGTTGCGCTTTACTGGGGAGGCGCCATGGTTGGCAGGTTTTTCGGAGCCGTCGCCTTGTCAGGAATCAAGAAGCAGAGCGACCGCTACATGATATATTCAGCTATTTTTGTCTTTGCATTTTTCCTCGCCTGGTACCTTACGAAAGAGGTCACACTGGCCGGTCTTTTCCTTGTTTTTGTCCTGATGAATTTCGGGGCTTTCCTGATCGGGAAAAACAAGCCCCACCGGACACTTTCTGTGATGGCAGGTGTTGTGGTTCTGCTGGTACTTGTTACTGTTCTTTCCTCCGGGAAATTCGCCATGTGGCCCATTCTGGCAGTCGGACTTTTTAATTCCATCATGTTTCCCACTATTTTCACCCTTGCCATTGATGGATTGGGCAAACACACCAGCCAGGGTTCAGGGATCCTGTGCTTCGCCATTGTGGGCGGCGCGATTGTTCCCCTGATCATGGGAGTCCTTGCCGATACATTTGGCATCCATCATGCTTTTCTCCTCACCCTGATATGCTATTCCTATATCATGTTCTACGGAATAAAAGGATATAAGCACAAGCTTGCCTGATCCCGATCGGCAAGGTTATTATTTTTCGCGGGTTGAAAAGGAATAGGTGGAAAAATCGGAATTCCTGACCCCTTCTGCCGATTTTCGCTGACCACCATATCTTCTTAGCATTCACCAAGAAAAGGTGATCAGATTGCTCCGGTGAAGACTGGTCAAAGAGAGCGTTGTTTGCAGGAAAGAGGAATTTCAATAAATCAACTTCCCGCAGTAACCCTATCAGATATTTTGTGGTAATGTGAAAATCAGTACCTTTGCAATCTCAACCTAACACAAATATTATGAAATCAATAAAATTTACTGATCTGGAATTAGAGTCCATGATCGATATGTATACTGCTGAGATGGAAGAAGCTCAAATGTATATTAAACACATCCAAGAACTTTTAAAGAAGCTGGGTGCCAAACCGGCAAAAGCGGAACCTGTTGAAAAAGAAAAAGCACAGGGTAAAAAAAGAGGTCGTAAGCCAGCAGTAAAAGAGGCTAAAGCACCAGTTGAACCCAAAATAAAGGCTGTTGCTAAAGTTAAAGCTGAAAAGAAACCAGTTGTCAAACCGGCTCCTAAAAAGAAACCAGAAGCGAAAGTTGCAGCAAAGGTGGAATCAGTCGTGACATCGTTACTCACCGCACCGAAAAAGGAAGTTAAAAAGGTGGTGAAGAATAAACCGACCGGGAAAAAGAGAAAGGATACGGTGGCGACTTCAGCTAAACTCGCCAAACCTCTCGGTAAGAAAGCTCCCAAAGTGAATGTTGTTCCTGGAAAACCTCAAACTGAACCAACTGTTGCTCCGACCGAGCAGTCGTAAATATAGAAGCGGTTTGATTTTGAAGAAGCCTGGAAAATCGGAGTTCCTGACCACGCTTTGCCGATTTTTGTTGATCTCTATATCTGCTTAGAAGTCAACAAGAAAAGGTGATCAGATTACTCAGGCGAAGACTGGTCAAAGCGAGTGTTGTCTCCGGTACTATCTCACTACTACCTTTTTCACCACCTGTTCTTTTTCTGACCGGATTACAGCCAGGTACACACCTGCCGGTAGGTCGATGTCATTGAATTTGACAATGGATGCTGATCCTTCTGTCATGCTGATCTCTTCGGAGGCAACCACCATGCCATGAATACCGATCAGCCTGACTTGAAGTTTTCCTGGGTTCACGGTGCTGATGGCTATATTCAAATCACCGTTTTTGGCTGGGTTCGGATAAATCATCGTTTTTAGAGATGGTTCTGCTGGCACAACCTCTGACTCATTTGCTATTGTAAAGCTCCAAATCGGAGAATATATCCTGTTCCCGTCATCGTCATTTGCCTGCACGGCCCAGTAATAGGTCTCGCCCGGTTCCGGTTGGAAATCCGGTACCGAATGCGCCGTTAACTTTCCCAACTGTTTCCTGTATACTGCATTCACATAAGAGATGTTGGATGATTTTGATACCAGCAATTCATAATCGTGCAATTCGCCAGTATCTGGCATCCAGGTAAATAAAAGTTCATTTTGGTGCAAGTGGGTTTTGTTTGCTGGTGTCTGAAGTTCAAGTGATTGGGTGGAGGAAGTGACCATCCAGGATAAATAAAAGGGTTTTTGCCCGTTAAGACTGTCGAAGTACCACCAATCCGGATTGGTTTCAGGAGTGAACAAGAATGCCGACAAATGCAGTGAGGTCAGATTGGGACCGGATGAGGTGAAATGAAGTTTATCCAGTGAGGCATAAATGCGATTGCCATATTCAGAGGTGGTTGTAGTTTCGTTCAACAAGCTTCCGCTATAACCAGCCTGAATCATTGCCTCTCCTTTAACTGTACAAATTTTGGGAACTTTTATTGTTGTGCCTCCGCCAGCTTCTACTTCAAAATCCCATTTTCTCGTCTGCTGGTTGGAAGTTTTATCTTCAACTCCCGTCTGAATGGTCATATGGGATCCGCCGGACAAGTCTTTCCAGTCAAGCGTCAAAACAGGTTGCAGTCCGTATAAGGTAACCTGATCATTGATAAAAGACCTGCCTGCAGTTATATCCCATCCTTCCATCGCCGGATCGTTTGGTTCATCCACGTAAAATGGAAATTGATTCAGTTTTACAGGATAAGGAACGGGCGTATTGGCAACAGTGACAAACAGATACTGCAATGAGCTTTCGACCGGGTATTGTAGCGTTTTGTTATCCCACCATGGGTAAGCATAATACGCATAGCGTCTGATCATTGGAACTGAATAAATATAATAGCCATAATCCTGGCTCTCCTCTTCCAGCTCGAATGGTATTCCGTAGGTGAAGCTGGTGGATTGCGAATGTGCTATGGTATTGTCATACGCCTGGGAGTACTTGAATTTTTCTCCCATCTGGAGTTTCAGCACTTTGTTGGCTACAGACAAATGAAGACTTTGTCCGATACTCCATTCCTGTTCAGTACTTGTTAAAAATTCCGAAGAGCCTGAACTATCGCTTTCGAATTCGATCAAAGAGGCAGCTACAGGAAAACCACCCCAGTATTCATGCCATTTTTCCCAGTTCATCGATACCGGTGGGGAGCCATCGATGATACCCATCAATGACCAGAGACTCTCAATACCCGGATAGGTTTTATCCTGATCCAGGTCGGTACTCTCTTCGAATAATTCCGGGTCCTGTATCCAGTTGTCCGACAGGAACATAGCTGCGTTGAAGTGCTTGTCATGGTCGGGATAAATAAGCCACATATACGACTGGTAGCCATCTGTACCTGCTAACATGGTGGTATAATCCATGGGCTTGAGCTGATAAGACGCGTACAAATGGTAATTATCACCTACTTGATTTGGTCCCCTCGATGATGGAAGTGTTATTTCACCCGATGCGTCCTTCACCAGGAGATCGTGTTCGAAATGATATTCGCAGTAAGCTACATGATAATAACCGTCGCTGGATTTGGTATTCGATTCACCAAATAGAACCATACGGTCAGTCTGCTCTTTGTTCGGAATCTGGCTTGCGGTCCGGTTCCCTTTCATTGATCCTTCTGCGAGGGCTGTGGCTCCAATGTAAAAAGGAAATGCCCGGGTTCCTGGAACCTGCGGAAAAACAACTGCCGGATCCGGCTCAGCAAGGATCTCCTGCCATGTGAAGGAACGTTTGCCATTGGTCATTCCCGGAACGATCTTTCCGAAAACATAATATTGTCCCGGGTGATAAAAAGTAGCCACAAAGTATTGATTGCCAAGTGAATCAAGCCGTCTGACGAGTCCACCAAGATAGTTAAAGGCTCCCAGCGGATTTCCAACACATTCGATAAATGGATTAACCGTGACATTGTTTCCGGTGCTTTGGAATTTTTTATCTTCCGAGAAGTAGTTTTCCTGTATCTCCCAACTTCTTTCATCCGAATTAAACGACAAGAAGTACATCAGGCTGTCGAGTTGGAAACCACCTTGTTTCAAGTTCTTGGATACAGGTGAATAGGTTTTGTAATAGGTATAACACTTTAAAAAATCATCTGCAGGAAGCTGCGCGAAACATTCGTAACTCTCATTTACAATACCGAAAGCAGCATCTGAATGCGCTGAACGAATATGTTCGAAGTACCAGGCGAGACCATTGAACTGGAAAGTAAACGTACGGCCAAGCACGGCCCCTTCATCGTAAGAGTTATTTTCACCCGGATAGCCAAACTCAAGCCTGTTGTCATGGTCATAATCAGGACCAACTTTAAAATCTTCCATCTTAACATCATCAAGTTCATCCTGGGTGGTTAAATTCCCTTTATTGATGGTGTACATATAGGCATGTCCACCTTTATTTGTACCATTACCCTGATAATTGAAGGCATAAAGTACGCCGTTATAAGTCAGAAAGCTGGTTCCGATACCTTTATCACACCAAGGGCGATGGTTCCCGTCGTTCCAGTGGGCTTCGGGAAGGAGTGACTGACTTACACCTAAAACTGGAAGGAGTATGAGGGTGAGTTGAATGATTTTTTTCATGATATGTTCTTCTTTGCTGTAAATTAAAAATCGAACTGAATTCCGCCATCGGCCATGATGTCCATACCAATTCCGGCATGCGCCTGGATCGTGAGCTGAGGGATGATTTTCCAACTCACGGCCAGGCTCCCATCGATGAACGAACAGGGTACCAGCACATACGTAGCCTCTTCGGTAATGACCTGACCATCATTGATATTTGTGTGGTTTCGGCTGTATTTATGTTTTGACCAGAGATAATAGAAACCCGGTCCGGCCATGATTGTCACGGGTCCGGTAGTATAGCCGGCCATCAGGCTGCTCCGGAGATAGAGGGCGCTGAATTGGTCTTTCTTGACGGAGGTAAAGTTGACCGGATCGGGATTTACCTGGTCATCAATGTTGGTGATGGTTCCCATCGTGCCAACAACATTGGGACGGAGAGAAAGGCTCCAGTGCGGGGTAAACTGGTACCCAAAGTTAAAGCCTACCCCCAGGCAGGGTTTCGAGAATCCCGAATTAAAGGAATATTCCTGAATACCGGTCTCATTGTTATGGACGGTAGTCAAGTTCTGTGCGATTCCCAGGAGCAGGGTTCCTGAAAGTTTCCAGGGGTTACCGGGCTTGTTGAGGAAGTGAACGCCGGCTTCCAGGGTGAGGGCGTTGATGTCGGAATGCCGGTCGACAAAACCATTGATGTTGTCGATCTCTTCAGATTCGAACTCACTGGTTCCCAAATCCGAACCATACCAGACGGAATTCAGGGTAAGCGATGACAATTTCATGTTGACCGACATGAACGACCAGGATGCGCCAACGAAGAACCGCCGGTTTATGGCAGTTTGTTCAGCGGTACTTTCCTGCGCTGCCGCATTGTACATCGACAGTATCAGAAGAAAAAATAGTACATGTTTTTTCATACAGGTATGATAATTTTTAATGAGCTTGGTATTTATCCCGAGGGGAGAATAGCTTTCACACACCAGGTTAAAGATCCGACGTTCAGGTTAAATCAATTTCAGGGTGCAAAAGAAAAGAATTGTCGGTTGTCCATCCTGGACGGATTAGATGTATTTGATCCGTTTTTCAAAAAACGATGCAAAAATCGAGATTCAGCTTTTGTTATTTTTCATATACTCTTTGGGGGTCATTTTCTCATATTTCTTAAACGACACTAAAAAAGTATTCCTGGCTGAAAATCCAGACAAATGGGCGATCGCCTCCAGGGTCAGATTCTTTGATTTTCCCTCAGCAATCATTTTTTTGGCATATTCAACACGCCAAGAATTCCTGCACTCACTAATTGACTGATTTTTAATCTCTTTTAGATAGTAGGCAACATGATGAACCGGGATGTTTATCAACACCGACAACATGGCCATATTGAATGCGGGGTTTAAAAAGGGTTGCTGCTCCTTCATGCAAGCATCAATCAACATCCCTATTTCCATAAGGTACCTCTCCTCCAATCGGCGTTCTCCGGCATCCTTATCCTGGTGTTCATCAGAACAACCCTTTTCTATAATTACTATTTCGTGCAAACCTTTCTTATATCCAATCTCAATCTGCCTTTCATGATCCTTGACCTGAGGCAATCCATATAAAATACCCGGGAACAGGAAGGGGGAAAACAACAGTGCCACGAGCCCGGTGAGGGCTATCAGTTGAATTAAAAAGAATGTTTGGGTAATGGATGTCTGATTTGTAAAATAATGTGTATAGAGTAATGCTGAATGCGATACGATCGACACGAAAAACAGAATGTACAGGAGAGAAAGCCATGAGTACATAAACTTCTGATGCGAAAAAACATGAGAATCACGAATCGTAAAATTGTGCTTGAGAAAGACCACAACGGCCCCCAGAAGATATAAAAGGTTGTATAGAGATCTGAAAAAGAAAGCAAGGGAAAATGAACCAGAATTATGGTCGGATTGTTGATAATAAGATATTAATGACTTATTGTTAAGGATGAAGTCGGATGCCATCCGGAGTTTTTCCGTCCAGGGAGAAAAATAATTGTCAATCCCAACCACAAAAACCAGCGCAACAGGAAGAAAATGCAGCCAGTCAATGGGTTTCAATTTTTCCTGATCCGTGACCGTCAGTTTGGTGTAAAAGTAAAGCACCAGTCCTGGCAATAAGGTTATAACCCCAATATTTGACTTGAAAAACAGCGCTACCAGAATAACTGATTCAGAATAAAATAACACATAATGTATCAGGCAATACACACTGACAGAAAAGAAAAACAATGACAACCAGATCGTTGCCGGATTTTTCCTGTAATTAAAAATGGCCAGGATCACTGACAAGAAAACACCTAATAAAAATAATGTTGGCAACATGTTTCATCTCGGGTTCAAAGGATAGTGGGCATCGGAGTTGCCTCGTCTGTTCAAACAGGTGTGGCAAAGATAAATCAATAAAATAAATACTTCTGCCTCCCGGGAAAACTTTCATTACCAATTGCATCGTATTGGGAATGAATACAAAAACCATTAAATAATTTTCAGTTTCGCATCGGCTTGTTCCTTAAAAGGGGGAGGATAATATCTTAATCGAACGGGTGTTCAACATTGCACCTACCAGCTTATTTAGCTTCTCAAATTCGCTGTTCAGTTCAAGTTCTTTTGCAATCGATCTTGCTTTGTCACGCAACTCATTTAATCCTGTCTCACC
>JAPLDG010000139.1 GCA_026391845.1 Bacteroidota bacterium
CAGTCCTTTTTAGCCGGTTTACCTGGCCGGTAGCTGCAGAATAACTGTTAAATCTGCCCATCCAGGTTCCGTTGAATGGAACGATCCCGGCAGGGTTGGTGGATGTGGCAACAAAAGAGACCCAGTTGGTTGTGCCGGAAACATTGTCAACAGCCCAGCCTGCGGGGATAACACCACCGTTTTCGAAGCTTTCTGTTAACACTACTGTCTGTGCACTAACCTTGGGAACAAGCATAAATGCAGTTGCGAAAACAAGCAACAGCATCGTAAGCATTTTGGTAACATTTTTCATCATGTTCAGTTTTAGGTTTTTACTAAGATAGTTAAAGAATAATATGGGGGATCAATTTTACAATTGATATATATAAAGGGATTTGCTTCATAATTAATCAAGGTCACTTAAGACTACTAAGCCCTAAATGACTCATTACGTTATTGTTAAAAATAAAAATCATCAAAAAGCGATCATGCTTTTCAACTTCGACAGCAAATGTATAACAATTAATTCTATTTAGGACGTTTTTTTTGATTTTTTTATCCCGGTTGTTACAGGCTTTCTGTTATTACAAAGAAAAAGTCTAATTTTGCGGTCGATTCAGTCAGACTCTAAAATATAAGATTTATTATGAAAATATACAACAGGATTTTGGTTTTCGCTCTCGGATTAGTTATTCTGGGATCATGTTCAGTGTCAAAAGTGAACAGTAAACTCATCGTTGGTTATTGGAAATATGAGAAGATGGAGCGATTCAGTAAAATCAGCAATGGTAAAAAAACGGCAGCAGATACCCTTTCAGATGAACAGAGCCTGATGGAGTTAAAAAAGAGTTACAGAGATCAGGATAAAAAGCAGATAGCTGCCATGAATGAGACCATGTACACCGCTTTGTCTTTTAAAGAGGACAAAACCGCTACTGTTATTTTCAGGAAAAATAATTTTCACGGCGTGTGGAAAATGAACCGCAAAGGAAATAAAATTGTTGTAACAGATACTACTTCAAAAACATACGTTGTCCAAATTACTGCTGTTGATTCGCTGTATTTGAAAACACTGAATCCTGTTTTAGACGGAAATTTGCAACGAATCTTCAGAAAACAACCCTAAAAATTACACTGATCACCGCGTCACCGCGATTTTTATGGAATGAATACTTTTTGTTGTAGAAACCTTCATGAAATAAACACCGCACCTTAAGGTCCGGACGCTGATTTTCAAGGCCTTTAACCAGGTATTGCGGTTGATATAAACCGATTGACCTGCAGCGTTCATGACCTCTATTCCCGTGATCATATCATTGCACATTATGTTTACCTCTTCTGTGGCAGGGTTGGGCCAAATGATGATTTTGCCGTCAGCTTTTTCTGCAATTCCTACAGCCGGGAACAATACTGCAATCGTATCAGCACCGGGAGATTCGCATAAAAACAGGTTGGTAAACGGATCATTGAATGCTGCAGTTACAAAATACCGATATGCTCCTACACCAGTCAGGGAAAGAATGTCTGCATAAGATGCGGCGCTAACCGGAACAATGTTCAGCAACTGATACGGAGCCATCCCGGTTGAGTCGGTCCGATAAATATAATATCCTTGCAACATGACATCCGATGCACATTCCGGAGCATTCCAAGACAGGTTCACGGTATTGTGTGACTCGGTATAGGTCAACCCCAAAGGAGGAGTACAAACGGCATATATCCTGATGTTGTCGAGATACCAGTGCATGATATCCAGTGAACTGGCGCCATGAGCCCTGAACCTTACTTTAAAG
>JAPLDG010000179.1:0-10079 GCA_026391845.1 Bacteroidota bacterium
GTTTCAACCATTGTGTCATGGCCGGTGATTCATTATCAGACATGGTTTTCGGAAAACGTGTCGGAATGAAAACCGTATTTATTTCCGGCGATTCTCAACTGGCAAGACTTTATCCCCGGCAGATAGATTATGTATTTCCCGACCTCATATCCCTTGCCCATGCCTTCTAACCTGCCTGTACAGACGAAGCATGCATCGTCTCTGCATTTCATTTCACAATCTAATTAACCCAATCTCTTGACCCCAACCATTATCCTTCTTTGTTTTCTGGCCTATACCGCGCTGCTGTTTGTCATCACCTGGCTGACATCCCGCAAATCAACGAACCGCAGCTTTTTTCTGGGAATTAAGGCATCGCCCTGGTTTGTGGTCGCTTATGGCATGATCGGAGCTTCCATGTCGGGAGTTACATTTATGTCAGTTCCTGGCTGGGTGGGTACTGCGAATTTTTCGTACATGATGGTGGTGATCGGTTATGTTTTCGGATATCTCGTGATCGGGAATGTGCTGCTTCCGCTCTATTACAAATTGAACCTTACCTCGATTTATTCCTATCTTGAAACAAGGTTTGGCTTCTGGTCCTATAAAACCGGAGCCTTTTACTTTATTTTGTCGCGAACCATAGGAGCCTCTTTCCGAATGTTTCTGGTGGTGAATGTCCTGCAGATTTTTATTTTCGATGCCTGGAATATCCCTTTTTTTGTAACGGTTCTGATTTTTATTGTATTGATTTTGCTTTACACTTTCAAGGGAGGCATTAAAACCATTATATGGACTGACACCATACAAACGACATTCATGTTGTTATCGCTGGTGATGTCGATCTACCTGATCATCGACAGCATGGGATTGAATCTTGGAGAGATGATTCATAAAGTTTATTCGAGCAGCTATTCAAACATGATTTTTACAGACTGGAGTGATAAGCGGTTTTTTCTGAAAGAACTATTCAGCGGTGCTTTCATCGCAATTGTCATGACCGGCCTTGACCAGGAGATGATGCAAAAAAACCTGAGTTGCCGTTCACTCAGAGATGCTCAAAAAAACATGTTCACATTCACAGGGATTATGGTTTTTGTAAACCTCCTGATTCTTTTTCTTGGCGCAAGCCTCTACCTTTTTTCTTCCTTTCAGGGCATTCAGTTACCTGCCCGAACCGATGATCTTTTTCCGGTGATTGCGATCACCCATCTGGGACCGGTAGCAGGACTTGTATTCCTGATCGGGCTTATCTCTGCCGCCTATCCGAGCGCGGATGGTGCCCTTACTTCCCTGACCACCTCTTTCAGCATCGATTTTCTGGACATGAATAAAAAGACAAATCTGACTGAAAACGAAAAGAAACGAATCAGACAGCGGGTTCATATTGCTTTTGCTGTAATTCTGCTGCTGGTGATTGTCCTTTTCAGAGCCATCAATGACCGTGCTGTAATCGATAAATTATTTACCGTTGCTGGTTACACATATGGTCCGTTGCTTGGCCTCTTTGCATTTGGTTTATTCACAAAATTTGCAGTTCGCGATCGCTGGGTTCCATTGATTGCACTAATGTCCCCGGTGATATGTTATATTTTAAGTGAATATTCTGTTCATATCTTCCATGGTTACAGGTTTGGATTTGAACTTTTAATCTTAAATGGATTGATTACATTTGTAGGGTTGCTTATTTTAAGAAGGAAGACCGGGTTGAAAAGCAAAAGCTAAATTTCACTAAAAAATTGTTTTTTCATGGATAATTTACGATTTAGGGCTCTGGAGATAGCCATGACCCGCAAAAGGAATGTTGTTGACTTTCCGGACCTGAAGGCCTCGGAGTATTTTGGGGAACTAACGTTTAACCGGGCGGCCATGCGTGAATATCTTACGGAGGAAGCCTTTAATCAGGTTATGAACTCCATCGAAAAGGGAGAGAAGATCGATCGGAAAATTGCCGACCAGGTCGCAGCAGGCATTAAAGCCTGGGCCATCAGCAAAGGAGCAACCCACTACACCCATTGGTTTTTACCACTGACCGGTGCCACCGCTGAAAAGCATGATGCATTTGTAGATCCGGTGGAGGGAGGCCGTGGAATTGAAAAATTTCGTGGAAGCGAGCTTACCCAGCAGGAACCCGATGCTTCAAGTTTTCCCAGCGGCGGAATCAGAAGTACCTTCGAGGCCCGCGGTTATACAGCCTGGGATCCTACCTCCCCGGCTTTTATCATGGACCGGACTTTGTGTATCCCAACAGTTTTCGTGTCATACACCGGTGAATCTCTTGACTATAAAACGCCATTGCTGAAAGCGATATATTCGATTGACAAAGCTGCTGTGGATGTTTGTCAGTATTTTGATGCCAATATTACCAAGGTTTTTGCGACACTGGGTTGGGAACAGGAGTATTTCCTGGTTGACAATGCGCTTTACCTCGCCCGTCCGGATCTTGTGCTGACGGGGCGTACCCTTTTTGGCCATTCTTCTGCCAAAGATCAGCAACTGGAGGATCATTATTTTGGAACAATTCCGCAAAGAGTACTTGCCTTTATGCAAGAATTTGAATATGAGGCACACCGGCTGGGAATCCCGGTCAAAACCAGGCACAATGAAGTTGCACCCAATCAGTTTGAATGTGCCCCGGTCTTTGAAGAGGTCAATCTCTCCATCGACCACAACCAGCTGATGATGCACCTTCTCGATAAAATTGCCCGGCACCATGATTTCACCGTGTTGCTTCATGAAAAGCCATTCAGCGGAGTGAATGGCTCAGGTAAGCATAACAACTGGTCGTTGGCAACCAATACCCGTGAAAATTTGCTCTCTCCGGGAAAAACACCAAGGGAGAACCTGCGATTCATCACTTTTCTGGTGAATATTCTCAAAGCGGTTCATGAGCATTCCGACCTGATCAGGGCGATCATCGCCTCTCCCGGTAATGATCATCGCCTGGGTGCAAATGAAGCTCCTCCTGCCATTATCTCGGTTTTTATCGGTGCCCAGCTGACTCAAATGCTGGATGCCATCGAAAATACGGATAAGCATGTTTTTGCAAAACAAAAAACCGAATCTGATTTGCTGAAAAATTTGCCTAAGATCCCCGAAATTCTATTGGATAACACAGATCGAAACCGCACTTCGCCGTTTGCCTTTACCGGGAACAAGTTTGAATTTCGCGCGGTAGGATCCGCACAAACCTGTGCTCCGCCCATGATTGTGCTAAACCTGATTGTTGCAGACCAATTGCGCAAGTTCAAACTTGAAGTTGATGCCCTCATTGCAAAAAAAACAGAGAAAGATGATGCGCTGTTCCAGGTGATAAAGAAATACATCAGGGAATCAAAAAAGATCAGGTTTGAAGGAAATAATTATTCGGAAAAATGGGTGAAGGAGGCTCTCAAATTAGGTCTTTCCAACCGTAAAACCACTCCTGAGGCACTGAAAGCGCTGGTTGACAAAAAGTCGATCGATTTGTTTGAAAGAAACAACGTTCTTACAAACAGAGAGATGATGGCACGGCATGAGATCGGTCTGGAAAATTATACAAAGAAAATTCAGATTGAATCCCGTGTTTTAGGTGACCTTGCAGGAAATCATATCATACCCGTTGCCATACGGTATCAGAATACACTCATCGAAAATGTAAAGGGATTGAAGCAGGTTCTGGATGTGAAGACTTATGGAAAACTTTCTCAGACCCAGCTGGAATCGATCACGGAGATATCCGAACATGTTGATAAAATCAAAACTTACGTGAATGAGATGATCGAAGCCAGAAAAGAGACCAACCAGATACATGACCCCGAAGAAAAGGCTTTTGCTTATTGCAACAAGGTTCTTCCATTCTTTGAAAAAATCAGAACACATGCTGATAAGCTGGAATTGCTTGTCGATGATGAATTATGGCCATTACCAAAATACCGAGAACTTTTATTTACCCGATAGATCCTAAATTATGAAAAAAAGTATCATAACAGCAATTTTTCTTCCGGTTGCAATGATTTGTTCTGTTTTTGGTCAGATCAATGTACTACGTATTGATAACAATTCCGCACCTCAAACCAAGGATGGAATTTTTTATTCCCTCCCTCGAACCGTGGTGAAAATAGATGTAAAAATTGACCGTATTGAGAATTATAAAGGGCCTTATGCTGATTTTGCACTGAGGTTCCTCGGGTTGAAAAATGTGGTCGAGACAAATTCCATCGATTATAAAATCAGCAACATCTCCATCACAACCTATGCCGAACCGGATTCTGACCAATACTACTTTGTGGAGTTGGGAGATAAAATTTCGAAAGGGGAGAAGGCCGGCATGCTTTCGCTCAATGATGCCGGGGTAATTATAGGAACACTTCCTGAAAGCATGGACACCATAAACAAATTTGTACCAGTGCTGAAACAAGTCGATGCGCCTGCCGATCCTGATCGGGACGCGTTTGGCGAACTTTTTAAATACTCAGCTGATGTTAGCGTATTTGAGAAAGTTGATACAATCATCCGTAAAATCAACATTGATACTTTAACGGTTGAACGCCAATACTACAAAAGGACCATGGTTGAAAAATCACCGGAGCAAAAAGCAAAGGAGGCTGCTGATTACATTTCAAAAATCAAGGAAAATCGGTTTAATCTCATCAGCGGAACTCAGGAGGTCAATTACAACAAGGAGACACTTGAGTACATGGATGATCAGCTGAACCGCATGGAAAAAGAGTATCTGAAGCTGTTTACCGGGATCAGTGTTCATAAGAGCGTGACATTTAGTTACAAGTATATTCCTGTCCCCAACCAGATCAACGCTGAAATTCCAATTTTTAAGTTTTTAAAATCAAAAGGGGTTATCGACCTGGATGACCAGGGCGGGAAGGTGGTGACCATAAAAATTCAACGGGTCGGGAATACCAATACGGTTGCGAATTATCTTAAAAAAGCTGAAAAGGATTCAAAGGTTCAGGGTTTTTCTTATCGGATTCCTGAATTGGCACGTGTATCTGTGAAGTTAGATGAAAACACACAGCAGGAAACACAATGTCTTGTATCTCAGCTTGGAGTGGTCACAAATCTGCCTTCCGGAAAATGGAAAGTACTGTATCACATGGAAACAGGTGGAATTCAAGGCTAGGAGATTCAATAACCGGCTTCCCTTATTTTAACAAGCTTTTCCAGCAGATCTTCAAGGTAGTCAATGCGTAGCATATTGGCTCCATCCGATTTTGCCTTGCCAGGATCAGGATGGGTTTCCAGAAAAATTCCATCGGCGCCGACTGCGATTGCTGCTTTGGCAATGGTCTCAATCAGATTTGGTCGCCCGCCGGTTATGCCGGTGCCCTGGTTGGGCTGTTGCAGCGAATGAGTAATATCAACGACTACCGGAACCCCGTTTGCCTGCATCTCAGGAATATTTCGAAAATCGACAATCAGGTCATTGTACCCGAATGTAGTGCCCCGTTCTGTGAGTATGTTCTGAGAATTCCCGGTTTGCAATACTTTCTCAACTGCAAATTTCATTGAATCTGCTGATGCAAACTGCCCTTTTTTAATATTTACAACTTTCCCGGTTTTTCCGGCAGCAACCAGCAATTCTGTCTGGCGGCAAAGAAACGCAGGGATCTGCAATACATCAACATAGGCAGCTGCCAGGTTTGCGTGTTCCACTGCATGAATATCTGTAAGCACAGGTATTTTCAGCGCTTTCCCAACATCGCCAATCAGACGCAGCGCCTTTTCGTGACCAATACCTGTAAATGAATCGGACCGTGACCGGTTGGCTTTCTGGTAAGAGGCCTTGAAAATAAAGGGTATCCCCAGCCGGTCTGTGATTTTCTTAATACGGATCGCAATCGCCATCGGCATCTCCTCGTCTTCCACCACACACGGTCCGGCAATCAGAAAAAACATGCCATTGTTGCTGTTTTTCAGGTCATTATAAATAGTGTCATTCATGCTTTTTGTGTTAATAATTGTACTTTTTCCCCCACAAACTTTTCAATCGCGCCCGCAGTTCAATTTCCCGCTGATTATTCTGCGGATCGAAAAATTTTGTTCCTTTGATCTTCTCAGGAAGAAACTCCTGCTCAATAAAATTGTTGTCAAAATCGTGGGCATATTTGTAATCCTTGCCATAACCGATTTTCTTCATCAGATTGGTCGGAGCGTTGCGGATATGCAAAGGAACCGGGAGGTCTCCACCTTCCCTGATTGATTTCTGAGCGTTCCTGATGGCAAGGTACGATGCATTGCTTTTAACGGAACAGGAGAGGTAAACTGCTGTTTGAGAAAGAATGAGATCACATTCCGGGTAACCGATTACATCAACAGCCTGGAAACAGGTAGTTGCCAGTAACAGTGCATTGGGATTGGCGTTTCCGATATCTTCGGAAGCAAGGATCAGCATGCGCCGGGCAATGAATTTGGGATCTTCACCAGCTTCGATCATTCTTGCAAGCCAGTAAACGGCCGCATTCGGATCACTGCCACGCATCGATTTAA
Source organism: Bacteroidota bacterium (assembly GCA_026391845.1). Taxonomy (GTDB): domain Bacteria; phylum Bacteroidota; class Bacteroidia; order Bacteroidales; family FEN-979; genus CAIVAT01. Next base: position 6,466 of record JAPLDG010000179.1, read on the forward strand.
TGAATGCCGAGATGATGTCGTAATGCATTTCGCCTGTTTTATCATACATGGCCAGGTTTTGTTGAATGATTTTAATGGTATTTTCATTCGTAATCCTGACAGGGCGACCTTGCGTAAGTTCAGCTGTAACAATGAGCTCGAGGGCATTCAGCAGTTTGCGTGCATCGCCTCCGGAAATACGCAGCAAGGCCTCAGACTCCGTAATTTCAATATCAGTTTTCAGATTGTTTTCTAAATAGATACGGCCTTGCTCGAGCAGTTTGAGCAAATGGTGTTCTTCCAGTGGTCTCAATATGTAAATCTGGCATCTGGACAAGAGTGGGGAGATGACTTCAAAGGAGGGATTTTCGGTGGTAGCGCCGATGAAAGTTACCACACCTTTTTCAACTGCACCCAACAATGCATCTTGCTGCGATTTGCTGAAACGATGAATTTCGTCAATGAATAAAAATGGACTGTCATTGGCTTCCCGGGCTTTGGCAATTACTTCGCGAACTTCTTTCACACCCGAACTTACCGCGCTGAGGGTGTAAAATGTCCGGTTCAATTGCTTCGAGATGATATGAGCAAGTGTGGTTTTACCTATTCCGGGTGAACCCCAGAGAATCATGGAGGGAACGTTTCCCGACTCAATGGCGCGTTGCAGAATCGCTCCCTTGCCAATCAGATGTTCTTGTCCCAGATAATCTTCCAGCGAATCGGGACGTAACTGTTCTGCCAACGGTATTAACATGGAACAAAGATAGTGTAAATCTTATTATCGCATCGCCAATGATATCCTTCCGCCGAATCAGGAAATCTGAAGTGAACTTGAATGTGACTCCTTTTGGCAAGGGGTTAGAGAGGAGAGGTTTTGATCAATTCTTCAAGTGTCGCATTCTCCAGTTTCTCAAAAGTGAGATCTCTGATTTCCTTAAATACTTTCCGGATATTGCAAAGTGTCTCATCTTTGCAAAACTCACAGGATTGGTAGGCTTTCTCCGAAACGCATGAAAGAAGCGCTATGGGACCTTCAAATTGCCTCACTATTTCAGCAAGATTTACATCCTTCGGATGCCGTAAAAGAAAATAACCGCCCGACTTTCCCAGTTTGCTGCCCAGGATCCCCATTTTTTTCAAATCAAGCAATATGTTTTCCAGAAACCGTTGAGGAAGTCTTTCACTTTTTGCCAGTTCACTGATCAGCATGGCTCCGTTTCCATATTCACGGGCAAGTCGCGTTAGAGCAACCATGGCGTATCTTGTTTTTTGGGAGAGCATAATAATTCGATTATCCGTTTTTACTGATTTCTTTTAACTTGTTCAAATCATTGATGATAATTTTCTTGCCTTCAAAGCTTATCAAACCCTCCTTATTATAAGTGGATAGCACTGAGATGACATTTTCATGGGAACAAGCGGCAAATTCTGCAATCTCCTTTCTGGTGAGGGTGAAATCGTATTCTGAATTCCGGTAAACATTTTCCCAGAGAAAAATGAGGATATCTGCAATTCTGCCATGCACATGATTATGCGCCAGACTGATGAAATTGAATATGCTAGACTGAAACATATCAGAAGAACGTTCTACCAGCGATATTAGAAACTTGCCATGGTTTTCGAGCACACCAAGCACAAGCCTGCTGTCGAGAAAGCAGATATCACAATCCTCCACCGCGACTATGGAGAAAATATTTTTTTCCCTGAAAAACAAATTCGCCTGTCCGATCAGTTTGGGGCCGGAAACGACTGTCATGATGTAACTCTTTTTTACATCTTTCTGATAGGTAAATTTAACAATACCTTTATGCAGGAAGCCAATACTCGTTGAATGAGCACCTTGCTTTAAAATAACTTCACCCTTTTGATAGTGCAGCTGGTTGGCACTTCCGCATATTTTATTTCTTTCTGCTTCGCTTAAGAACATGCTGGTAATGTTATTTAAAAAGCAGTTGCTGCATTTAAAAAGAGTATCATCAATAGGCCCTGTATCCATAATTATATATGTCTTGGTATAGAATATTTAATAGTTCAATATGGAATATTGTGGACAAATGTACACTAAAATGGTGAACATAGTGTATATTTTTGTAAAAAACTTATTTGACCATGGATGTAAATAAAATTACCCTGTTTGGCGGCTTTGGAAAAGACGGATCAGCAGAGCGAGTCAACGAATTCAGTATGGAAGTCGGCGACATTGTAAGTATCGTAGGACCAACTGGTTGTGGAAAAACGACCCTGATCAACGACATCGAACTTTTTGCCAATCAAAACACACCCTCCGGAAGGCGGGTGGAAATTAACGGAGAACCGGTGCCGGAGGATTTTATATTTGATCCTTCAAATCACCCTATAGCCTTGATCTCTCAGCATACAAATTTTCTGAGCGATTTGCCGGTAGAAGAATTTCTGACGATACATGCAACCGTTCGCGGAGCTAAACATGTAGGATCAATCATCACCGAAACATTGAATTTTGCCAACGAACTTACCGGCGAAGCCATCATGAAAGACATTGCCATGACGGAATTATCAGGAGGACAAACCCGGGCATTGCTGATTGCTGATGCTGTTGTGATCGGGAATTCACCTATTATATTACTCGATGAGATTGAAAATGCCGGTATTCACCGCACCAAAGCGCTTGAATTGTTAAAGAGGTACAAGAAAATTTTCGTCTTTGTGACCCATGATCCATGCATCGCATTGATGTCGGATTTCAGAATAGTCATGAAAAACGGGGCTATGCAACAGCTAATCTCTACCCGGCCGGAAGAGAAGAAAGTTGTTGCGAAAATGAAACAGATAGACGACATGATGCTTGATTTCAGGCAGATCATCAGGTCTGGTGATGAACTCACAGAATCTGTCTTCAATGAAAGTTTTAACGTGTTAACCTTTTAAATTACATATATGAAACTCGTAATTTTTGCCGGCCCTCCAACTTGTGGAAAAACCACTGTCATCAGGCAAGTGCTGAAACGCATGGCCGCAAAGCTGATTAAAACGGCCTATCTTAAAATTGATGTTCTGTATGCCGACGATGATGCCATCATCGGAAAAGAGTTCGGCATCCCGGTCAAAAAAATCTATTCGGGCGAGCTGTGCCCCGACCATTGCAACGTAGTGGTACTGGATGAAGCTGTCGAATGGGCTGAAAAATCCGGTGCAAGTTATTTGTTTGTTGAAACAGCCGGACTGTGCCTGCGTTGCTCGCCCTATGTTGAAAATTCCCTGGGAATTGTCGTTCTTGAAGCAACCAGCGGCATGAATCTTCCCAGGAAAATCGGCCCGATGCTTACGCTGGCCGACATCAGTGTCATTACAAAGATCGATCTCATCTCCCAGGCTGAGCGTGAGGTGTTCCGCTATCGCGTGCTTGAATCGGCCAAAGGGATAACGGTCGTAGAAAGCAATGCTTTATACGGAATCGGGATTGATCCCATTGTGAAACAAATCCTTAAGACTCCTGAAGTGGAGTTCCCCATGTTTCTCAGGGGAAATCCTCCCGTGGGAACATGCACCATCTGTGTAGGAAAAAAGGAGATAGGTGCGAAAAATCATTTTGGAGTTCTCCGCACGCTTGATCAGGAGCTTTTTTATGTTGGTGAATAATGAAAACATGCTGAAAA
>JAPLDG010000179.1:10097-10602 GCA_026391845.1 Bacteroidota bacterium
AAAACATGCTGAAAAAAGGAATATATCTGGATAACGCAGCAACAACCTGTGTTGACGAAAGGGTGATCCAGTCTATGATCCCCGGTTTCACCCAAATATACGGGAATGCCTCAAGTCTCCATCATTTTGGCACCCAGGCAAAGGAGTTAATGGAAAACTCCAGGGCTACAATCGCCCGTTGTATCGGGGCAGCGACCAACGAGGTATATTTCACCTCCAGCGGAACAGAATCCAACAACTGGGCGTTGAAAAGCATCGCCAGGGCAAACCGGCACAAAGGCAGGCACATCATCGTTTCAGCCATTGAACATGACTGCATCCTGAATACCTGCAACTGGCTTACCGATGAGGGTTTTTTCGTGACATACCTGCCTGTCGATTCAGATGGAATCGTCGATATTTTTGCACTGAAACAGTCCATCAATCCCAAAACCATCCTCGTTTCGGTCATGCACGCCAACAATGAAATTGGCACCATCGAACCCATTGAGGAGATCAGCCGGAT
>JAPLDG010000257.1 GCA_026391845.1 Bacteroidota bacterium
ACGGCAGGCGGGACAAGATTATGATCCTGACGGCATGCTTGCAGCAACCGGAATTGCAAACCAAACCTTATTGGATAAACTTAATTTGCTTCCCTACTATCAACAGTCTTACCCGAAATCACTGGGAAAAGAGTGGGTCGTTCAACATGTTTTCCCATTGGTGAACGCTTCGTTTTTATCAACCAATGACCAGCTCGCTACGTTCTGCGAACATGTTGCATTACAGGTTTCTGCCGCGACAAATTCGACCCGGCACGCCAAATTACTCATCACCGGAGGAGGAGCTTTCAACCGGTTTCTGATCAGCCGGATCCGACATCATGCTTCCCCTGAAATCATCATTCCCGATGAAAATACGGTAAATTATAAAGAAGCGCTTATTTTCGCGTTCCTTGGCGTGTTGCGCTGGCGCCAGGAAATAAACTGTTTGAGAAGTGTTACCGGGGCAAGGAGGGATTCATCAGGGGGAGCGATTTACTGATTTGTTGATAACTTTTCTTGTTTTTTGTATTACCTTTGGGGGGTAAATCCGATTAACACATATCAATATGGCAAAAAAGAACGATATGACAGTCACAACATTGGATATGTACAATATCCTTAAATCAAAAATCGGCGACGGAGAAGCCAGGGTTTTGGTTGAATTCGTTGAAAATAAGGTTGCAGAATCATTCGAAAGTAAGAAAGATGAACTTGCCACTAAAAATGACATTTACAAATTAGATGTCAAAATCGAGAGAACCAAGGCGGAAATCATCAAGTGGATGTTTATCTTCTGGGCAGGACAAACAGGTATCATGGTTGGGATTCTTGCCCTGTTTCGTCAATGACATACCAGCAAACCCTTGATTATCTTTACGCCCGGCTGCCGATATATCATCGGGTGGGAGTTTCGGCTTACAAAGCGAACCTGGACAACACGATCGGCCTTTGTGATTTGCTTGATAATCCGCAACATTCGTTCAAATCAATTCACATCACCGGCACCAATGGCAAGGGATCTGTATCTCACATGCTGGCATCCATATTGCAAACCGCCGGTTTTCGCACCGGACTTTATACTTCTCCACATTTAAAAGATTTTCGCGAACGCATCCGGGTGAATGGGAAGATCTCCTCCAAACGATATATTTCCTCATTTATCCATAAATACCGTAGCCACTTTGAACCCCTCCAGCCATCCTTTTTTGAGCTCACTGTAGGCATGGCATTCGATTATTTCAGGGAGCAGCAGGTTGATGTGGCCGTTGTAGAAGTCGGACTGGGCGGAAGGCTTGATTCCACCAACATCATCAAGCCGCTCTTATCGGTGATCACCAATGTTAGTTTTGACCACATGCAATTGCTGGGAGATACCCTGGAGAAAATTGCCATTGAGAAGGCAGGCATTGTCAAACCTGGCATTCCGGTGGTCATAGGGGAGACACAACCAGAGATTCAAACCATATTCCGGCAAAAAGCATCTGCTTGTGATTCAGATATTTTCTTTGCCGATCAGCATTACAGGATTGACAACTTCAAACTGAAGGGGAAATTAGCAAACTACCGCACGATGGATATTTTTCGCGATGGAATATCTGTTTTGATGCAACTGAAAACTCCGCTGGCCGGGCAATATCAGCGGAAAAACATCACCACGGTGATGGGTGCTTGTGAATTGTTAAATAAACAAGGCGTTGAATTATCTTCTGCAGTGATTCGTTCCGGGATCAAAGATGTTATCAAAAACACCGGCCTCAAAGGCCGTTGGCAAATCCTGAATCGAAATCCGTTAACCATATGTGATACAGGGCATAACGAAAGCGGATTGAAAGAAGTCCTGGCACAGATTGAACAGACTCCCCATAAGAATTTGCATATTGTATTCGGGGTTGTGAATGACAAACAGCTTGCCCCCATCCTGAAGTTATTGCCGGGCAACGCGACATACTATTTTTGCAAACCCGACATTCCCAGAGGCCTTGATGCAGCAGATTTACAACATCAGGCGCATGCTGCCGGCCTTCAAGGCGCTTGTTATTCATCGGTAAGGGCGGCAATGACCGTTGCTCAGATGATGGCTGATGAGGACGACCTGGTTTTTGTGGGAGGAAGTACGTTTGTGGTGGCGGAGGTGGTTTGAAAATCGTGACGCGTGACACGTGACGCGTGACATGGCAGGATAGTGGTGGCCAGAAAAGGGGCGTTGTTATTATCCGCCGGAGATAAGATGGAGGACATGTACTTCGTCACCTTCGCAGATTGCAGCTGTTTCGTATTCAGTTTTTTTCACCAGTGTTCCATTAATCTTAATGACGAGCATTTTAAAAGTAAAATTTTTAAGCCTCAACAACTCATTAACGGTCAAAGAACCAACTGCGAATTCTTCCGGGGAATTATTTAAAAGTATCTTCATTTTTTGCTATTTCATCGTTTTACTATTTCACCATTTCTGTTTTTAGCAATATTTCCAGCACCACATTGGCCTGCATGTTCGCTACGATTCCGACCCTGGGAGCGATAGGTGGCAGGTCCGGACCGATTTCAGAAACCTCATCGCCGCAGATATAGAGGTTATCTGCTCTGCGAAGATGGATTGAATCATTCATGCCATATCCTGCCATTCCCAATCCAATCACAAGCGGAAGCCGAGGCATCGAAGCGAGCAACGTTTCAATAATCATCTCCTTCTGATCTGCCTGATCAACCGCTTCAACCAATACATCGCAACCCGAAAATATCGTGGGGATACTGTCTGGCGTCAGCCTGACATCCCAGGTGATGACGCTTACATTCGGATTAATCCGCAGGATATTCTCACGAAGCGCATGTGTTTTCTTCATCCCGACCTGATCCAGGAAATAATATTGTCTGTTCAGGTTGCTCTCGCAGATAATATCATAATCGGCTATAATCAAAGTTCCGATCCCGACGCGTGCAAGCGCTACAGCACAATTTGACCCCAACCCTCCGCAACCTGCTATGCCGACTGTTTTTGTCTTCAGATTCCCGGTTATTTGTTCGATGGTCATTTTCCGAATCGTAAATTGCAAAAATTAAAATCAGGAGATCGGGTTGTACATTGAATCACGCTCTACCGGTATTCGTTTTGCTTCACTGATCAAAGTAATCATCTGCGACACCGTCATGACCGGGTTCTGGTCATCGGCACCTGCCAGGGAATATATCCGGGTCGAATCGTTGATGGTTCCATCAAGATCATCAACACCAAAAGAGAGCGATACTTGTGCAAGCTTTCGGCCAACCGCCGGCCAATAAGCTTTCAGGTGAGGGAAATTATCGAGGTAGATCCGCGCAATGGCATACATTTTCATATCCTCAACAACCGATACTTCCGGGATATCGGACATCTCGTTGTGGCTGTTTCTAAACTTCAACGGAATAAACGCATTAAATCCGCCCGTTCTATCCTGCAACAGCCGCAACCGTTCAAGATGATCGATACGCTGTGCATAATTCTCCCTATGCCCGTAAAGCATGGTGGCATTTGAAGGGATGCCAAGCTCATGCGCAGTTTCGTGTATCTCAAGCCATGCCAGAGATGTAGATTTCATGCCACAGATTTCCTTTCGGATTGATTCATCAAAAATCTCTGCCCCACCTCCGGGGATTGATTGGAGGCCGCACGATTTCAGGTAACCAAGGCCGTCTTTCATGCTCATGCCCGATTTTTTAATCATGTAGTCAAGTTCAACTGCAGAATATGCCTTGATATGCAAATTGGGCCGGGCGGTCCTGATTTTCACCAGCAATTCTCCGTAATACCAGATATCACGATCGGGATGAACCGCACCGGTAATATGCAGTTCGGTAACATTGCTTTCCTGTGCCTCCACCTTCTCCAAAATCTCCTCAACCGTCAGCTCCCAACTGGTTTTGCTAAAATGATGGGAATATGAGCAAAATTTGCATCTGTTAACACAAATGTTGGTTGGCTCTATGTGGAAATTTCTGATAAAATAGGCATTATCACCATTTTTCCGCTGTCGTATCAAATCAGCCAGCGTTCCAAGAAACCCTAAGTCGCCTTGCTCAAAAAGCAAGAAACCCTCTGCCGGGGTAATCCGTTGTGCTTCATTCACCTTTTGTGCGATCTCCCGGAGCTCCATAGCAAGACAGATATTTTGTTTACTGAACTATTATTTTCCTGACCATCTGACGATTGCGGTCAGAAAACCTTACCAGGTACATCCCTGGTGAAAATCCAGTCATGTTAACCTGCATTTCCGGGTCTTGTATGGGGTTCAAATCACAGGAATGATACAGATTTCCCCAAATATCGCTGATTGTCACATGCAGTTCTTTGCGGTCAGCCGATGAGCATTTGATACTCAACTGATCCGTGACCGGATTTGGGAAAATGGTGACCCAGTCTTCGTGCGCAGATTCCTGGGCTGAAAGCGCCCAGCCATTGATGTCCATGATGCCGGTATTATCCGGATCAAGCCAGTATTTTAACACTTGCGCGGAATCTGTTCCGTTCTGATCCCAGGAATATGAAAACATTCCATACCAGTCGGGTGAATTCAATGAATCGCATGTTGATTTACCACCTGTCAGTGTTCCCACCAACCTCCCCTGGCTGTCGAACAAGGGTGATCCGGAAGAACCCCCTTCAGTGACACCATGACCGTTTGCTGTTTCGGTCCAGGTTACCTGCCAATGAGCCAGTTTGGTATCTTGCGGCCATCTCGAAGGTTGCAATGGCTTTGTGTAAGTCGATATTTTTTTCACATCACCTTCCGGATGGTGAATGCATGCACCGGATGGACTTGGTGGAATTGTTTCCCGGCTCCAACCATTGAAGTAAACATGATAGGACTCAGGAATATCAGATTGCAATAAAACCAGAAAAAAATCAGACCCGCTGTTTCCGCCATTTCCACCATGAGCGATCATGGTTGCGCCGGTAAGCGACTTTATCACAGGCTCATTCGCCGGATCCGGGCAACCGGTGCTTTCATAGTTAAAATAAAAGATCCACTGGTTTAAATCGGCTTCGGTAGAGTATTTCCCACAATGATCGGCTGTCAGCATATAAGGCTTCCCGTCATTACGCACATTGTTAACCAGCGATCCGGTACACCATACACTGCCAGCTCCCTGCTTAACGGCAATGCGCGCAACACTCCGCTTTTGATTTTGCCAGGTATTACCTTCTGCACAATTGATGTTCACCTCACAAGGACCTGATCCTCCGAACCCCTTTTCGCCGGTGTAACCCGATACTCCCCGATATGCATGACCAATTTCTGAAATGTGCAGTTCCGGTAATGGAAGGTCATTTGGTGCATTGTACTCAATGGTGAGTTCGTCCCCATATATCAAACCGGCAGCAAATGTTGACAAGTTACTGTTATTCAAAGAAGTAAATGAACCGAGCAACTGGGTACGTTTGGGATTGTAAATAAATACTTTCCCACCCTCAGGAAGACGATACCGGTCAAAATATAGAATTAAGCCTTGGGCATCGGGAGACTTTATATTGATTCGCCAGACTTTATCCCCATCAGGGGCTGTTACCCATTGTCCTGCAGTACTGATTCCAAAATCAACCGGCAGATTAACGGCAAAACGGTATGGCAGTAACGCCTGCTGATCCTCCTTTGCTAAAAGATCCATCGACGGGCGTTCAACAATAAACCGGGCGCTTGTATCTGGTGCAATGGCCTGGGAAAAACTGGCAGGAATGCCACCATTGCTAATTTGGGCCAGAAGCAGTGCAGGCAGTGAAGCAAGCGCAAAAACGATCAGGAAAGAAAACTGGAATAATCTTGATTTCATTGGCAGACTGATATTAATTAGTAATGGAAATTTTCCGGGTCACCTGCTCCTGTCCATTTGTAATACGAAGGAGATAAACGCCATTCGGAATATTCCGGATGTCAAGCATAATTTTTTGTGAGACCGGTGTTTTATGCCATGATGATATTTTTTCTCCGAGGATGCTGATCATGTCGATGGTCATCACATTATTTTCGCCAGAAGGGCAATTCAGGATCAGATAATTTTTTGCCGGATTTGGAAAAATGACAAGCCGATCAAGGGAATTCACTTCACCGATACCAACGGTAGAGGAGATGGAGATATCATCGAGCATGAAGATAAAACAGTTATCAGTCACGCATTGGATCCCGATATAAACATCCTTGTTGGTATACTCTGATAAATCATATATTCTTTTGGTCCAATTGGTTGGCGCTATTTCTGGATTTGCATTCACCGGAACAAAACTGGCGGGGTTGAGGTCGGTGACCGACACCGCCAAATTGTATTTTTCATCACCCCATTGAGGATTGTAGGTCTTTACCCAAAAATCGGCCTGTGGATTGAATCCGAGGCTCATCTTAGGCGATATCAGCCATTTATCGTTAGGGTTCAGGGGTGGCGTGGAGGAAAAACTGCACCCCAGTTTCTCCCCTGAATGAGCCTGCATATTGACCAATGGCGGGGTGGTTTTCGTAGGATTAAAGCAAATATAGGCCATGGGAACATAGTTGTTCGGGAAGAATACACCGTCAATTCCCCATGTATTTCCCCCCCGGACATCGATCAACGTCCATGGATTAAAAGCCATTGAAAAGTCAGATAAGGATTCAAAGTCAAGCGAAATGGATGAGGGATATCCGGTTACGTTGATATATGCTGTTTTTGTAATTGAATCGGTTACCGACCCATTGCTTACTTTGAGGCTGACCGCGTATAATCCGGGAACAGAATACCTGATGCCCATCGGATTTTGTTGGTTGGAGGTGGCAGGAGTTCCTCCGGTGAACATCCAACTCCAGGAGGTAGGACTGCCAGAAGACAGATCGGTGAAATTAACCGATTCTCCTACCCTGACTGATAATTTGCTGGCAGTAAAATCCGCTGAAAGCGTTGATGACGCCTCTGGTTTCACTTCCAGGTCATCGATCATCATCAGCAAGTGATCATTTGAAACACAATGGATTGCAACATAAACCCGCTGATTATTATAACTGTTCAGGCTGAACGTTTTTTTCATCCACTCAGTGGTCGTATGAAGTGTATCAGTTCCGGTGATCGATGTAAAACTAGCAGGATTATTATCTGTTGTTGAAACTGCCACAAAATAATCGTCAACCTTGAAGGTGTCGTTATAGGATTTAATCCAAAAGGAAAAACTGCCATTGGTCCCAAGCTGAATTTTCGGGGAAATGAACCAGTCGTTGTTTGGTGAAGGGTTGGATGAAAAGCATGCACCAAAACGTTGTCCGGAATGTGGCTGAATTGCCTGATCAGAGGCCATGGACGGAGTTACAAGAGATGGGTTGAAACTTAGAAAAGCCATCGGTTCACCCTGGTGCGGGAATGTATGACCGGGGATGATGTACGTGTCTTTCTGATCAGCATCCAGGACCCCCCAATCGTTGAATGTCAGCGAAAAATCCGGGACGTTCTCAAAATCCATCACAAAGCTTCCCGGATTGGGTAAAGCAGGCGAAAGGTTGAACAATGCCCGCTTGTCAACCAATAAACCAAGTGTATCGGGCATCAGCTGATTCATGGTAAAATAACCGTCATCAGCGCCGCCAAGCCCCCAGTTGAAGTGGAACATATCTCCAGCCTGGTAACCGAAAAAAAAAAAAAATTGTGGTCTGCCCATCATTGTACTCCGATTTCGATTTCCAGTTTGCTGACTTTGAAAACCCGAAATATTTCACCAATGCGGAATCAATATCATCAGAAAGTGAGGAAGAGACGGTTGGCCCATAGCTCATGTTCTGGGCCACGCCGCATTGATAGATCAAAGTTGCCAGCGCTTCATTGCTTCCCTGGAGGGAGTCGGGCATGCTGCTCCAATTGTAAGTCGTTGCTCCGAAATTGGCGTACTGAATGCCATATTTGGGATGGGTATAACCGTGCTCTCCGGTTCCATGTACAGGAAATTTATAATAGTTCATGATCTGGGCCATCGCGATCG
>JAPLDG010000325.1 GCA_026391845.1 Bacteroidota bacterium
ATCTGTTTTACCATTATCCTGTTGTTTCTCCTGAAAAACCTGTTCCGTTACCTGGCCATGTATTTTCTGGCTGTGGTGCGAAACGGGGTTGTCAAAGATCTGCGGAATGATCTTTATCTGAAAATCCTGATCCTTCCCCTGTCCTATTTCAATGAAAAACGCAAGGGAGACATCATCGCCCGCATGACCACCGACGTTCAGGAGGTCGAATGGTCGATCATGAGTTCGCTCGAAATGGCTTTCCGTGACCCGATTACCATAATCACCTACCTCATTACCCTGTTTGTGATCAGTCCGTCGCTCACGGTTTTTGTCCTGGTATTGCTTCCCGTCAGCGGATTTATCATCGGCCGGATCGGAAAAAGTCTGAAACGTACCTCCGACAAAGGACAATTCAAAATGGGCATATTGCTCTCGATGATTGAAGAGACCATCTCCGGACTGCGCATCATCAAGGCATTCAATGCCATCGGTTTTGCTGACAAGCGGTTCCGGCATACGAACAACGAGTACAACCGTCTGATGATCAGGCTTTACCGCAAACGCGACCTGGCATCGCCCCTGAGTGAATTCCTGAGCGCCTGCGTGCTTTCCATCGTGTTGTGGTATGGAGGAAGACTTGTTTTTACTCCCGGAAATAACCTGGATGCCGCGGCTTTCCTGATCTATCTGGGGATTTTTTCCCAACTGATGCCGCCTGCGAAAGCCATCACCCAGGCGTTTTACAACATTCAGAAGGGAGCTGCTTCGGTGGAGCGGATTGAACAGGTGCTGGCAGAACCTGAAGTGATTGAAGAGAAGGTAGACGCATTGAGTAAGAAGGAGTTTCATTCGCACATCGAATACAGGAATGTCAGTTTTTCCTATGTAAAGGAACCTGTGTTGAAAAACATCAACCTGACCATTGAAAAAGGGCGCACCATTGCAGTGGTTGGTCCGTCGGGCGGTGGAAAATCGACCCTGGTGGATCTTCTTCCGCGCTTTTACGATTGTCTGGGAGGCGGGATTTTCATCGACGGGGTGGATATCTGCGACCTCATCATCCACGATTTACGCGGGCTGATGGGTATTGTTTCCCAGGAAACCATTCTGTTCAACGACACGGTATTCAGCAACATCGCTTTTGGCATGGAGAACGTAACCGAAGCAGAGGTTATTTCCGCGGCGATGGTTGCCAATGCCCATGAATTCATTGAAAAAATGCCGATGGGATATGCCACCAACATTGGCGACCGTGGGACAAAACTTTCGGGCGGACAGCGTCAGCGGCTCAGCATTGCCCGTGCCGTGTTGAAAAATCCTCCGATTCTCATTCTCGACGAGGCCACTTCCGCCCTGGATACCGAATCGGAACGGCTGGTTCAGCAGGCGCTGGAGAACCTGATGCGCCACCGTACTTCGATCGTGATTGCCCATCGTCTTTCCACCATTCAGTTTGCCGATGAGATCATCGTTCTGCAGGGCGGGGAGCTGGTTGAAAGAGGTACCCATGCGGATCTGCTTGAAAAATATGGCGTTTACCGGAAATTATATGATTTACAATCGTTTGTGTAAATAATTTTGACGGGATGTGTAATAAAAACAGTCTCCAAATATGAGGGTTAAGACAAAAGGACGAATAATACTATTGTGTGTTTACCTGATCGCTTTTGGCGCTGGTTTTTGGTTAAGCAGCCTTTCCGGGTACAACATCCTTGTGAAATCTGCCCTGGCAGTTGTTATTGCTATAACCATTATCTTTTTTGGCAGCGTTATTTTCAACAATTCGAGTGTATTTGACCCCTATTGGTCTGTGGCTCCTCCGCTGATGGTACTCTATTATCTGGCGTTGGCCGTGGATGTGCACAGGCTCGGAGGGCAAGCCACCGCCCTGATTCATTTTTTACTATCGCCCCGGCTGATTCTCCTTTTTCTGCTGACTCTTGCCTACAGTGTGCGCCTGACATGGAATTTTTTGCGCTACTGGCCGGGTATGAAGCATGAAGACTGGCGTTATGTTGATTTCCGGACGAACACCGGCAGAGCATATTGGCTGGTAAGTTATGCTGGAATCCATCTATTCCCTGCCCTCATGGTTTTTGGCGGCACCTTGTCGATATGGGTTGTGGCGGTGCAGGGTTACAGACCCGCCAACCTTCTGGATCTGCTTGCATTCGTGGTTACCGGCGGCGCCATCCTGCTCGAAGCGTTGTCGGACCGGCAGCTGCGCTCCTTTCTGGCACATAACAAGGAGGCCGGCAAAACCATGAACCGTGGGCTGTGGTCGTTGTCGCGTCATCCGAATTATCTGGGTGAAATTCTGTTCTGGTGGGGGCTCTATCTGTTTGCACTGGCTTCCAACCCGTCATTCTGGTGGGTGATCGCCGGCCCGCTGGCCATTACGCTGATGTTTATCTTTGCCAGCATCCCGATGATCGAAAAACGCATGCTGAAAAGAAGGAAAGATTATCAGGCCTACCGGGAAAAAGTAAGCATGCTGATTCCCTGGAAATACTTTTCTATGACTGGAAATCGTGACGCGTGACACGTGACGCGTGACGCGTGACGTATTAAACCTCCGCCATTGTAATCATCACCGCTTCCAGTTTTTTCTTCATCAGCTTCACCCGGCAGTCAAAATTATTGACGATCAGGGAAAAAATCAGCTTCCGGCCTGTAACGGTAGAGACATAACCGGCAAAACTTTTCACCTTGCCGATGGTTCCGGTTTTTGCATGGATTCTGCCCTCTGCCGCACTTCCTTTCATGGCTTTATGGAGGGTTCCGGTAAGACCGGCCAGCGGAAGTGATTCATAAAAGACCTGGAAATAGGGGGATGTCCGCATCGCATAGAGTGCATCCACCAATTGTTTTGGCGAAATCGCATTGTTCCGTGACAAGCCATTGCCATCATAGAAATTCATGCCTTCGGTGTCCACGCCTTTGGTGGTCCAGAAATCAAGGATCGCTTTGGCGCCAGCCGATGTTGTCGCACTGTTGTACACTTTCCCGCCAATTTTACGTAAGAGTTTCGACGACCGCCAGTTTACGCTCATCTGGTTGGTGATGGTCACTTCCTGAAAAATCTGTTTCCCGAAATACTCAAGTGCAGCGCCGGTCACGAAAATTTTAAGTGTGGAAGCAGGCACCATGAGTTCTTTTGCATTGAAATCGGCCACGATCACCGGGTCTTTGGTGGTAACAT
This sequence comes from Bacteroidota bacterium, assembly GCA_026391845.1. Taxonomy (GTDB): domain Bacteria; phylum Bacteroidota; class Bacteroidia; order Bacteroidales; family FEN-979; genus CAIVAT01. The sequence continues at coordinate 3,185 of JAPLDG010000325.1, forward strand.
CGACCACCAGATATCCGAGAGAAGCATTTTGCAGCAAAGGGTCGGTCTGAAGCAATTGCAGCGCGTGAAGCATCTGGTCGTAGGTAGGTTTGGCCGTTTTATTTTCAGCGACCGGAAGTCCCGGATGTACAGTTGGTTTTGACGTGTCGTTCTGGCAGGAGAACAACAACTGCAGCAAAATCAGCATGGAAACAAGGATCGGTTTTGACGGCATGAGTGTGCGAGGCGATTTATTCGCCAAAGATCGGAAAAATTCGAGGAAGTTGCTAATTTTAATTTCCCCATCCCCCCGCCCCCCTTCCCCAAACAAGGGAAGGGGGAGGTTGGTGCTAAAAGACCATAGACAACCACAAAGTGGTTGAATATCGATAACCATGTGTGTAACCCACGGTTATGAATATTACGCGCTTTCAGCGCTGGTTCCATTTTAAGAAAAGGTAACACCATCAGAGAATTGTGAATTGAATCTTTCTACCTAGTCCAGTTTCAAATATTTTGAATAACGTCGATAACTGAATGTCAACCTTCCCGTTTTCAAGTCTGGAAATATAGCTTTTCTTTGTCCCGATTTTGTCAGCTAACTGCTCTTGGGTGATATGAGCATCCTTTATGGCTTCTTTCATCATTTCGGAAATAACAAAATAGTTAGCTTTGGCTTCATATTCATCTCGCACGGAAGAACCTACTTTCCCATATTTGATGTCTAAAAGTTCATCAAACGTTTTAGCGTTTCGTATTGCTTCTTTTTTCATTTTCTTGCGGTTTTTTTAAGGTTTTTTGACACCCTCCCAACCTGTTTGATTATATAAATCAAGTTTCGGGGTTGACATAAGAGCAGGATACAGCCCCGAATGGGGCGTAATATAATAACGATGGGTGAAGCCCATCGGGTAAAATCACGAGAATAACTTTAAGCCCTGAAAGGGCGATATCCCTGAAGGACCTATTACGCCCCTTCAGGGCTTAATACATTGGATTGCATGGTTACCGTGGGCTTCACCCACGGTTATTTATATGCCGCGCTTTCAGCGCTGGTTATATTTTAATTGGTTTTTAGTAATTTCAACCTTTTACTGGTATGATTGTGATCAATCAAATACTGTCAAAAGAGAAATTTAGACAGTCTCTCAATCTTTCACGCACCTCATCGGGAATGCGTTGTTTCTCAACGATTCATAATAGGAAACGGAGGGATCCATTTTATTCATGCCATGGGATATGATTTTAACCGGTCCGGTTTGGGTGGAGGTCCAGAACAGGGTGGCTAAATCGTTGAGGCTCCAGGCATTGTTCTGATAGAGTACGCCGCCGGGGAGTGCATTGAATCCGGTCGCGGAAATCTGCTGCATGGGTCTGCCGGCAAAGGCATTTCCGCCATAGTAATCGAGCAGGATCGTCCATTCCGATTCTGTCGGCACATGCCATCCCGGGGGACAAATACCCTGCGCGGCCGGCGTGTTGTCGTAGGTCATCAGCTCATCCCACTGGTAGAGGCCTCCCAGGCTGGTACAATTGGCCGCATCGTTGTTATAGCAATACTTCTCGTTCACACAGTTATCGCTCTGCATTTGAGTGGACTGGATATGATTGCCATAGTCGAGGTTTTTGGCCAGCCAGCACTGGGTGATCCCGAGGGTATCGATGAGAATGGTCGGGTAGGATTTGTTGTCGCGGATATCCAGCCACATCGATCCGCAGGTAAATGTGCTCTGGGCCGGGTTGTTCTGGATATAGTTCACCGTGCTGTCGCTGCATCCGGCGCTGTTGGTATAGGTATAGGTTACTGCAACCGGACCGATGGGCGCCGCCTGCGGATTAAACATCCCCGGCAGCGGATTGTTCACCCAAACATTGCCTGGCTCGCCTGAGTAACTGCCTCCCAGCGGCAATCCCCCACGCAGGGTGAACGGTTTGGCCTCGACGGAGGTGATGATGTTGTAGCATGGGGTGAAGGTTACAACAGGGATATTGCTGACCTGCATGATCACCGGTATTGAAACAGCAGGGTTGTTGAGGGCGCATCGGGCATTGGAAGTAACTTCACAGGAAACCATATCACCATTGGCAGGGATATAGGTATAGGTACCGGCCGTTGCTCCGACCGGATTACTGTTGACAAACCAGTTGTACAAAGGCGTTGTTCCACCGTTGGTAACACTTGCCGTGAAGGTCACAGGAGCACCACTGCAGGCAGGATTTTGTCCGGGAGAAACCAGAACACTCACAGTAACCGATGGAATCACATTCACCTGGATTGTCCTGACAGCCCCTTCGCAACCGGCAGCCGATTTCTCCTGCACGGATATTGTATGAGTTCCCAGGGTGTAAGCCGCATCCCAGGTAATAAAGATGTCATTGACAGCAGATGATTTCAATACACCATCCACCTGCCAGGTGTAGGAAGAACCTGTAATCGGGTTAGGCGCAACCCAGTAATGTTTCGTTTCACCAAAACACACTGTATCAGGCAAGGTCGACTGACCCGACACCCTTAACGCGCTGACGAGAACCATCAGGAAAGCCATCAGCAGGAACAAGGCATGCCTTGCCCTTGCTGACGAACGTGGTATGTGAATAACCGTTTTCAAGTTACATTTCCCGTTTTGTTGTTAAGACGAAACAAACATTGTCCGTCCTTTCTTTTATACTAATCAACTACTTAACACCTTAATCACTTAACACTTAACACTTATCACTTAACACTTAATCACTTAACACTTAACACTTAATCACTTAACACTTAACACTTAATGTATGTATGCACGCAGCCGCAGACCTGCACCCGACATCTCTATGTGGCACATTCTGAACAGCATGCAATCATACACCGCCCCCTTTCACCTTCCGGCGCAGGGCAATGTGATAACAGCGGATATATATTTAGATCCTACATATTCATATTTCTTTTATGCATCAGTCGGTCCACGCCACGGCGGATGATGGCCGCCACGCAGCAATGCAACAACGTTTGTTTTCGCTGCGCTGCCGGGCGGTGCCTTTCCGCGACTGATACAGGTTATATAATTCATTGCAATCTTAGTTATGGAAGATTGGTGTAGTAACAGGTATCGGGTTAACAATAACCGGTATTGCATTTGAAGTTGCCGGGCTGCCTGTGATACAGGTTTCTGTTGCCGAAACAACGCAGGTAATGCTGGCACCCGGAACGACACCCGTATAGGTATAGTTCGACAAGTTAGCTCCCGGAATCAAGGTCCCATCTGCGTACCAT
>JAPLDG010000317.1 GCA_026391845.1 Bacteroidota bacterium
ATTCGATTTATACCACACGGTATGGCAGGCTTTTGCCGTCCTTCTTCCTGTGCAATCTGTGGGGGTGATGGGCGATGAGCGAACGTATGAAAACGTGGTAGCTTTACGTGCCGTGACTTCGACCGATGGAATGACAGCCGACTGGGCGCATCTGCCGTACGAATTTCTGGCAAAAGTAAGCAACGACATCATCAACAAGGTAAAAGGGGTGAACAGAGTGGTTTATGACATCAGTTCAAAGCCGCCGGCGACGATTGAGTGGGAATGAGGGAAAAAGTAACAAAGTAACAAAGTGACAAAGTAACAGAGGGACGGGGCAGTGATATTATGAAAAAATGAGATATCTTCAGGTTTTAACAGTCGTTGTATTGGTTGGTTGGTTTTTTCAACATGAGGTTGTGGCTCAATCAACTCAGGAACAATTGAAGGCAATGAGGTCGTCGGTCATTGAGAAGATTGATGGCCGGGATTTTTACATTCACACCATCAAAAGGGGCCAGACATTGTATATGATCTCCAAGGCGTATGGTGTGGAGGTGAAAGATATCATCCTCGAAAATCCCGGGGTAAAGGAGGGGATCCGGGCAGATCAAAAACTCAGGATTCTGGTTCCGGGGCAAAAAGCCGCACCCGGTCCAAAGGTCATTCCGGGGAAGGATAAGCGGATTTCCGACAAGGATGGCAAAACAGAACCAAGTCAAATCCCGCCAAAAACCGATTCTGTTCCGGTTGTGGAATTGCCTTGCGGCATTGACACTACAACGAAGAAACCCATCTACAATGTAGCGCTGATGCTGCCTCTTTTCCTTTCCAGCATTGATCAGATCGATGCGGCTAACCCCGATCCCAAAATATTTGATAACTCAAAATCATTTCAATTTCTGCCATATTACGAAGGATTCCGTATGGCGCTCGACTCTTTGGAAAAACAGGGTGTAAAACTGAAATTATTTGTTTATGATGTGGATAAAGACACGGCCAAAACGAAACAATTGTTGAAGAAGCCTGAGATGAAATCGATGGATATGATTTTTGGTTTACTGTACCATTCTAATTTCCAGATAGTAGCGTCCTTTGCCAGGAAAAACAGGATCAGCCTGATCAATCCGATTTCCGAGAAAAGTGAGTTATGCACAGGAAACCCATATGTTTTTAAAGCTCAGCCTTCAAAAAAAGAACAACTTGACCAATTGGCATCATACATGGCGGGGGCGTTCAGGGATGGACAGGTTTTAATTGTCAGGAATGGTCAATATGGAGATCGGGATATCTTCGACCGGCTTAAAAAATCGTGTCAGGAGCGAAATCTGACGGTCCAGGTTGTTGAAGGCCAGGCAGCTGCCATTCTCCGGTTTTCAAAGGACCAGCCAAACTATGTTGTTGCAATTTCTGATAATCAGGCTTATACGCTTGATTTGCTGAGAGGTATGTATAAGTTACGCAATGATTACAACCTCACGCTCATCGGCCTGCCATTGTGGTCGGCCATGGAAGGACTTGAAAACGAATATCTTGTTGCCTTGAAAACACATATGATGGCCAGGTCGTTCATTGATTACGAAAATCCGGGGGTGAAGCGGTTTGTCAGCCATTATCAGGAGTTGTATAAAACAGACCCGGAACTCCTTGCATTTCAGGGGTTTGATCAGGCGTTTTATTTCCTTACGGCGTTAAATTCATATGGAACAAACATCAGCCGCTGTATCGGCGGGTTAAAAATGAACTCGATGCAAACACGCTTCGACTTTGTTCAGACCAAAGGCAATGGATTTGAAAACCGTAGTTGGATGATATACAAGTATGAAAATTACAAATTGCTGATGGTTAACTGATGCTCAGGTGGTGGTGGCAGGCACCGAAAGCAACGGGACATTCGTTGCAAAGAGGTTTTTCTTGGTAATATTTTTCGTGAAGAACATGTATAGCAGGCTGTGACGGTGCGGCTGGAATGCGATCATTTCGATTTTATTTGCAGCAACAAACTGATCAACGGCTGCCTGGTTGTCTTCAGCAACTTCAAAAACCTCGAAACTGATCAGGTTGGTTTTTTCCTCTTTACCGAATTTCATTTGCAATGCTTTCATCCGTGTATATGCGTCGCCCGGCTTTGCTTTGGTGATGAAGTGTACGACGAAAATTCTGGCCGAGAATACCGCGAACAAATCCATCAATCCTGAAATGGTTTCAGCATTCCCTTCTGAAAGATCGGCTGCGAACATAATGGTTCCAAACCCATGGAAGCTCTTGATTTCCGGAACGGTAATCACGGGAACTTTCGCGTAATCAATGATGAAACTGGAAACCTTGCCCCAGATATTTAAATTATTGCCTTTTCCGGTTGTACCCATCACCACCAGATCGGGATGAAACTCCGTGCAGATGCTTTTAAGCTCGTGTTCGAGTTCACCACCGGTCACTGTTGAAGTGACAGTGATATCGGCAAGATTCTCTTTTTTAATGATGTTTTTCACTTTTTCTTCCAACTCCTCCATGTTACGTTCAGCCTGCCGGAAAATCTCCTTCATCAGCTCTTCGTTATAAATGGTGCTCATATCGAGCGTGTCAGGAAAACTCGTATCGGCAATGATGATTTGGTCGAAGTAGGTATGGAAAAGTTTGATCTCTGCGCCAAAAACTTTGGCAAATTCAAGGGCATAACGACAGGTAATATCGGTATGACCCGAAAAATCGACAGGTACAAGAATTTTTTTCATGGTGGTGGCTTAGAATCAATAAAGGTAGGCTAAATATCAATGCAAAGTCAATATCTCCAGCAGTAATTTGCAATTATTTTGGTTAGAATAATGTTCCCGCAGAATGGATTCTCTTTTATTAATCTGGTTTTGAGTGAATTCCAGCAAGAAGAGTCGTTTTAGTTCCAGTTTGAACGCTTCTTCACCGGTTGCGATGGAACAAAGTTCTTCCAATGAAGTTCCGGCGACCATTGCAGGGTTGACAAGGCAATACCGACCATTAAAGAGAGCGTTGAGGAGTTTAAGTTTGAGTCCGGTTGGCTGAAAAGTAACCATGATGTTAACCTGTGCTTCACGGATAAGACGGAACATTTCGTCATCTGCGGGATTCTCTACGATCCGGATGTTTGGGCGCTTCGAGGCAAGTCTGCTCAGCCAGTCAGGCGGGTCGAGGCCGGCGATGACCAACTCAGGAAATGAGTCCTCCCAAACCTTTGAGATCAGGAATTCGGCGGCAACACTGTTCTCAGGGACAGATAATTTTCCCTGGTAAAGCGCATAATTTCCTCTCCCCGGGAGGGTTTTCACTTCATTATCCCGGTGAAAGCTGGGCAGGTAAACCACTTTTTTGGCAGGGAATGCTGCCGATAAATAGGCTGAATCATCCTGTGATACCGCGAGCATGACCGAAGCATGGCGGAGATTTTTCTGAAAAAATTTCAGCTTCAGACTTTCAACCAGGAAGTAAACTTTTTTCCACGGATTTTTCTCGGCCCTGGATAAATGCAAGTAGTAGTGATGTTCGATGTTGCTTTCACGATAAATCAGGAAACGTCCCTTCAGCCGTGGATCCGAAATAATCCCGCAGGTATGAAGTCCTTCGAACAGAACCGGATGGGCATCATTCATCAGATTTTGAACAAGTTCCTGCGACATTCTGCTGGCAACAATATAGGGTTTCATCCCGAAGTTGGCCAGAAAGCCGGTTTTCCGCGGGTAATACTTCACTGAAGTGCAGTATTGATCCAACTCTCCGGCAGGCTCCCTTCGGTATTCAAAACAATGCAGGTGAATGCCGATACCGGCACGATGCAAAGCCCTGATTTTGTAATAAACATCAATCACCCCACCGTAATTGGCGGGAAAAGGGATATCGAAGGAGATGATATGGAGTTCTGGACTACCCACTGCTTAATTAAAAATTAAAAATTAAAAATTACGAACAACCCGTCACGCGTCACCCGTCACGCGTCACGATTTCAATTATCTTCCCCTCTTCCATCTCCCAACACAAATCCTCCGCCGCTTTTAGCAGGTTTTGCCTATAAAAAGCTGTTTTTTCAGGGTTATTCAGCATGGCATCAAACTGAGTGGCAAGGATTACCGGGTCGTGGCTTTCAATAAATTCGCCGATCCGGTATTGGTCAACAAGGGCCTTCATTTCCGGAAAGGGCGAAACCAAAACCGGGATGTTGGCCTGAATGTAGTCGAGGAATTTATTGGGCAGGCAATACCGGTAATTGATACTGACATCCTTCTCGATGGAAAGTCCGAGGTCGGCAATCAATGTGATGGCATGCAAATCCTGGAAAGGAACCTGGCCAAGGAATCGGACCTTTTCGGATAATCCGTTTTCAGAGGTGAGTTTTTTGAGATTTTCGTAAATATCACCGATACCTGCCAATACCAGAACTCCGTTGGTTTTCAGATATTTCATCGCCAGGATCGCCTCTTCCAGCCCCCGGTCAACATTCAGGGCTCCCTGGTAAAGGATTACTTTCTGCTCGTCACGGATTTGCATCGATGTTTTATCGCGTGCCCCGGTCAGCGGTTTTCTGAATGGCACATTGCGAATAACAGTGACAGGGTTGCCATATTCTTTTGCATACAAATCAGCAACAGATTGATTCACGGCTATAACATGTTTCAACTTCGGAAAGAACCGGTCTTCGATCCATTTCCATACCCTGGTAACAGCTTTACGGCCATTCAGCTCGGGAACACCCCGGAAATACTCATGGCAGTCGTGAAGAAAGCGAATTTCCGATTTCAAATTCCGGTTTCTTGAAAATCCATTCTTTATCCGGTTGGCAAGATAACTTGCCGGCAATGTATCAAGGTCGTTCGAAACATTCAGATCATACCGGTGAATGATCAGGAAGAAAAACAGTGCAATGTTGTATTCAGCATAAAAAAGCGGGCCTTTGTCAAAAAGAAGCCTCATGCGGTGCATCTGATAGGTGCGGTTCGCCAGGGTCTTGCTGTTTCGGAGCCTGCGTCCGACCAATAACACATCGTAGCCCGATTTTACCAATGCCATGCAGGTACGGTCAACCCGCTGGTCGGTGGTGAGGTCGTTGGTAACGGAGACAATGGCAAAGGGCATATGAATTTCAGATTTCAGATTTCAGATTTGCATTTCAAAGTAACAAAAGTACTTTTTTCCGCCGAACCTTCAGGTAATTCCTTTAATTTTGGCGTTTCATAACGCCATGCATTTAGACCAGAAAGTTTCCCTGAAAACGCTGCATACCTTTGGAATGGAGGTAGAGGCCCGCTATTTTGTTGAAGCAAAAACCCATTCGGAGGTATTGACGCTGCTCAATTACCGTCACATGATCCATATGCCGATCCTCTTTCTGGGGGGAGGCAGCAATGTACTCTTTACCCGCGACTTCCCGGGCATTGTCATCAGGATCCATTCGAAAGGCATTACCATCAGGGAGCAGGATGACCATCATGTGGTTGTCACGGCTGAGGCAGGCGAAAACTGGGACGAATTTGTTCAGCATTGCGTAAACAACCACTGGATTGGCCTTGAGAACCTCTCCCTGATTCCCGGAACCGTTGGCGCCGCGCCCATTCAGAATATCGGCGCGTACGGGGTGGAGGTAAAGGATTTCATCGAATCGGTCCAGGTTGTTGAGATCGACTCGGGAAAACAAAAGCGATATTCCAATATCGAGTGTGAATTTGGTTATCGCGACAGCATTTTCAAAAGAGCGCTCAAAGGGAAGGTCATCATTCTCAACGTCACATTTAAATTGATTAAAGTCGGTGAGCCCGGTGGTGAAAGGGTGGCTGAAAAATCATTGCTAAACCTTGATTACGGGGATATCCGCGGGGAACTGCAGCGGTTGGGTGTAACTGATCCGGACATCGGTGATGTCCGCACTGCTGTGTGCAATATTCGCCGTAAAAAACTGCCTGATCCGGCTGAGGTGGGCAATGCCGGCAGTTTTTTTAAAAACCCGGTCATCGGCAAAGCATTGCTCGATTCCCTACAGAGCCGTTTTCCTGAAATTCCTTCCTACGCGCAGTTGTCTGACGACGATTTTAAAATCCCTGCGGCCTGGCTTATCGAGCAATGCGGATGGAAAGGATACCGCAACGGTGATGCCGGCGTCCATCCAAACCAACCTTTGGTGCTGGTAAATTATGGAGCGGCTACCGGCAGCCAAATTGTTGAACTGGCAAAAAAAATTACAGATTCGGTGCAGCAGAGATTCGGGATCCGGCTGGAAACTGAGGTGAATATTCTTGGTAGTCTCTGAAAAAAAACTCTTCAGTAGGTTTAGAGACTGTTTAAATTTGTTTTTTCAATCCCTTTAGGGATATTATATGGGTAGAAAAACAGGGAAAGGTGCATTATTTCGTCCCGTATGGGACGAAATGGTTACCAGAAAATTCGATTTCTACCAGGTTTTTGTGCCTACGGCACAGGGTTGCGCTGAAATATATTACAAAATAAAAATTTTAACAGACTCTTAATCAGGTTATATCTCTCTGAAATCAATATTTTACAATTTTCATGGCTGCTGAAAACCGGGCTCCTTCGAGCCTCACCAGGTAAATTCCCGGAGGAACAAGGCTGCCATTTTTTCCAGGGCTCCATGCAATTTCGTGGATCCCCGCGGGAAGGGTTCCCTGAAAGATTACCTGAACGGGCGAACCGTCAATTCTGTAGGATTGAATGACGACAGTTTCTTTACCGGGCAGATAAAACTTCAGGTTTGTGCTGGTTTCAAAAGGGTTTGGATTTGCGGAAAGGTTTATTGTTACCATACCGGCATTCTTGGATATTCCTGTCATCAGGTCATTCAGCGGCGCTTTGTATGAAGAGAGTCCATAGGTTCCTGCAACGATGGTGCGGGTTGGGGCATGAATTTTCAGGGCGTAAACAGGTACGGCGGGAAGTTCGTCCCAAATCCAATACCAGTATTGTCCGCCGTTGGTTGTTCCATAAATGCCCGCATCAGTTGCCACGATGATCCGCCCGGGAAGGTCGGGGTCGAGGGCAATATCATTGACCGGAAATTCGGGCAGGTTGCCGGTGATATCGGTCCATGTCAATCCCAGGTTTGTCGATTTGAAGACATGCGGAAGGGGCTCATCCCAGCGGAATCCCGACAGTGTCGCAAAGATGGTCTGGGCATTAAATGGATCGGCTGCAACTTTCGTAATCCAGCGGTTGGGCAACCCTGCTGAAATATCCTGCCAGGATTGACCGGCGTTGGATGAGACATGTACTTTCCCGTCGCCACTGCCTGCAACGACAATGGATGGATTCACGGGAGAGATGGCAAGGGTTGTGATGGTGTAAAAATATTGATCGATGCCTGCCGTGAGGTCATTGCTGACCGGCAGCCACGTATCGCCCCTGTCTGTTGATTTCCAAACCCTGTAAGTCCCGAAATAGAGGATGGAAGGATCAACCGGATGCATGACCAGTGGCGCCGACCAGTTTACCCGGTCGCCCGACATTGGTCCGGCAATGTAATTCATGGAAAAACCGCCATCATCAGAACGGAACAGATTACCCCACTGATATTCGGCGTAGATTGTATTTGGATCGGTGTAGTCAACAAGTGTGTACATCCCGTCCCCGCCCAGGATGGGTTCCCAGTCGCTGGTTCCACCTGTTGTGGTTCGTATGGTATTGTTGTCCTGTGTGCCCCCGTAAATGCGTTCAGGGAACTGGTAGTCGATGTCGATCGCGTAGAACTGGGTCAACGGCAGGTTGTTGATCTTATACCAGGAATCGCCGTTGTTGTTGCTCAGGAAAAGGCCACCGTCATTGCCTTCCAATATCCTGTTATTTGCCTCGTCAAAATACATGGCATGATGATCCACATGAAGGTCCCAGCTTGAGATATCGGTCCAGTTATTGCCACCGTCATCGGTCCGGTAGAGAGAGACACCCATCACATACACGCGGTTGGGATTCTCAGGGTCAACCCGGATTTGCCCGAAGTACCATCCGAAATTGCTGTTCATGCTATTCAGGAAGCCATCATTGGTCCGTGTCCAGGATTGACCGGCATCTGCCGATTTAAAAACAGCAACTTCATAGTCTGGCAGGTCATAAAATGCATATACGATGTTGGGGCTGGATTTGGCTATGGAGAGGCCAATCCTGCCGCCATTGCTCCCGGTGGGGATGCCATTGGTCAGCTCATTCCAGGTTGTGCCGCCATCGGTGCTTTTCCAGATGCCCGATGATTCACCGAATGATTGCCTGTAGGTTAAACCACGGATTCGTTCCCACATTGAAGCGTACAGTACCAGTGGATTAGCGGGATCCTGCACCAGATCGATGGCCGAAGTGGAATCATTGAGGTACAGCACCCGCTGCCAGGTTTGCCCGCCATTGCTGCTGCGATAAACACCCCGCTCGTCGTTGGCAGAAAAGAGATTTCCGCATGCTGCAACAAAAACCTGCTGAGAATTGGAATAATCGACCACAACGCGGCCAATATAGGCTGAATTTGAAAGACCGGTATGCTGCCATGTAGCGCCGGCATCGGTAGATTTGTACACCCCGTTTCCCAGGAAACTGAAGCTGGAGGAGTTGGCTTCCCCGGTGCCACAGTAGATAACCTGGTCATTGTTGGGATCGATGGCGATGTCGCCAACGGAGACCACCGGAACTCCTGTGAAAAGGTTGTTCCAGGTGGTACCCAGGTCAGTGGACTTGAGGATTCCGCCGGTAGCAGCCCCAACATAGATGGTTGACGGATTTCCGGACGGGGATTCAATGTCTGTGATCCGGCCACCGATATTGTCGGGTCCGGAGAATATCCATGGGCTGTTGCTGCGGGATGACTCATCAATAAGTCTTTTTGCCTGTTGGGTGGCATTTCTGAAAGCGGCAGGATTAATTCGGTCATAAGGGTATAACCGTTGCATGGCCATCCAGTCATTGGGTTCAAGGGATGGCTTTGTCCATGAGACCGCAGGTACCTTGGTTTTCCCATGAAACGGATTTCCATATTTGTACAATGCTGGCAATGCAAACAATGCAAACAATGCTGACAATGCAAAGAATGCGATGATTTTCGGAAGGTGAGTTTTCATGATTCTTTTCAGTTTTATTCAGTCCGGAGTGCGCCAACCATATCGGCAACAGTGTTGATTTTATGCCGGTCCATGTATGCTTCGATGCCGTCAACGATTTTTATCGAAACGGCAGGGTCGATGAAGTTAGCGGTACCCACCTGGATGGCTGAAGCTCCTGCAAGGATGAATTCAATGGCATCTGTGGCATTCATGATGCCGCCAAGCCCCACGATGGGAACCTGAACCGCCTTGTGAACCTGCCAAACCATGCGCAACGCAATGGGCTTTATGGCGGGACCGGAGAGGCCTCCGGTGATGGTTGATAAAACCGGTCGCCGGCGTTCCGCATCGATGGCCATGCCCAATAGCGTGTTGATGAGGGTAATCGCATCAGCTCCGCCATCAACCACTGCTTTGGCGAGGTCGGTAATGCTGGTTACATTGGGTGAGAGTTTCACCATCAGCACTTTTTTGTAAACTTTGCGCACTTCTGCAGTCACTTCTTCAGCCATGGAAGGAACCGTGCCAAAGGCCATGCCTCCCAGTTTTACATTCGGGCAGGAGATATTCAGTTCAATGGCGGGAATTTTTTCCAGTTCATTGATACGTGCAGCCACCTCCACATATTCTTCAACGGTGGAACCTGAAACGTTGACAATGATGTGTGTGTTGAAATCCCTGATCCTGGGATAAATTTCCCGGCAGAAATGATCCACACCTTTGTTTTGCAACCCGACGGAATTCAACATGCCCGAAGCTGTTTCAGCCATGCGCGGATAGGGGTTGCCATCCCGGTTTTTACCCGTAACCGCTTTGACAAAAATGCCGCCCAGCCTTCCGATGTCGATAAAATCAAGAAACTCATCGCCATAGCCAAATGTACCCGAGGCGGTCGTCACCGGGTTTTTGAAATGCAAGCCTGCAATATTTATGGCTAAATCCGGCATGTTTATAAAATAGCGAAATAGTGAAATAGCGAAGTAGCGAAATAGTGAAATAGCGAAATAGCGAATGGATACTCCGTAATTCGTAATTCGTAATTCGTAATTATTGTCATCACCATGTAAGTCTGTTTATATTGAAAACCGGTCCTTCAACACATACACGCTCGTTTCCTTTATCGGTAGGAGTAACGCAGCAAAGGCATACTCCAAAACCACAGGCCATGGTGTTTTCGAGCGAAACTTCACAGTCGGTTTTGTGCATCCTTGCGATTTTTGCCACTGCTTTCATCATGGGATCGGGGCCGCAGCAAAATATTTTTTTGAAATCAAGCCGTTCCCGCTGGAAGATGGAATGGTCCACCACCAGCCCCTTTTCCCCTTCAGTGCCATCATCGGTCATCACCAGCACCTTGCCATACCGGGAGTATGTTTCTATCTCAGAAACCTCTTCCCTGGTCCGGAAGCCAAGCAGGATGGTGGGATGAATGTTGTTCTGGCTGAGAAACTGGGCAAGAAAAAGCAGGGGAGCCACACCGCAGCCACCTCCGACGAGCAGAACATCTTTGGTAAAAGGAAGTGAAAATGAATTGCCCAGCGGATAGATGAGATTCAGGTGATCCCCGGTTTTCAGGCTGGCAAGATGCCGGGTTCCCTCGCCTTTGACCTGAATCATCAGGCGCAAAGTGTTTTTCTTGTAATCCACTGAATGAATGGAGAATGGCCGGCGAAGAAAGGTTGATGGGGAGTCTTCAACCAGAGCCTGTACAAACTGCCCGGGAAGAATGAGCGGTAACTTTTCAGGAGCAAGCAGGTCAAGGATAAAATGACGCTTATTTAAACGTGTGACTTCAGCCACCTGCAAGTCCTGCACAAGTTTTTTAAACTCCATCAGTGGGAGGAATTTGGTCCCGGTGCTTGCTCTGCGTTCACGGGTTCATTCTGATTATTCAGTTTCGGTTGTGCTCTCTGCTGTTGCTGAGTCTTCCGTAGCAGTTTCAGTTGCTTCGGGCTCTTTTACCTCTTCATTGAACTCAACATAGCCCTGTTCAAGCAGGGTGTTATACCAGCTTGCCATTTTTTTAATGTCTGAAACATAAACGCGATCCTGGTCAAATTCAGGAACCATCTCAAGGAAAAATTTCTTCAGTGCGCTGCTGTCAGATTTAGGATCGATGGCAGGTTTCCCTTCCAATTTTTCGTGAAAAGCTTTGAATACCTCTTTCAAAGCCAGGTCTTCGCCGGTCGTAAATACGCTGATCTCTTCCAGCGAACTCATCTTTTCATGTGCAAAGGTCGGGAAACGCTTGTTGTCATTGAGCGATTCTACAATTACGGCATTCTTGGCCTGTGAAACCACTTTGAACAATCCGTTTTTTCCTGCAATCGATAAGATCTTACTTAAATCCATGATTTGATAGTTTTTTGCAAAGATATAAAGAAATTAGGATATCGTACGACACAATCCATGTCACGCGTCACGCGTCACGCGTCACGTGTCACGCATCTTTTTTTACCAACAAAAAAATCTATTATAAATGATTTACCTGATCAGGACTGTTTTTTTACACTGTTCAATGCCATTTGTTTTCATGCATACCAGATAAACTCCAGGAGAGAGATGAGAAAGTTGCTGCTCTGTTATTTTGTAAATGAAGGAACCGGCTGAAACCTTTGTCAGCGGTAACAATTTCAGACTTTCTGACCCTGTAATTTTTCTGATTGTCAATTCGATCTCAGATGCTTTTGTTAGATAGGCTGAAACAGTAATCTGATCTGTCGCAGGATTTGGATTAACATTAAATGTGATGGGTGTTTCGTTGTTGTGTTGCCCGGTGATGACAATATGCCCACCTTCTTCAAGCGTATAGGCTTGATTTACTGTCAATCCCGTAAAGGTTTCATATACAGGAGGGTTGACCGGCCACTTTACGACAACCGAATCGATGGAAGTGGAAGCGCCTAGCCCGAAGTGTAGCGTATATGGGTCGCCCATCCGTGCCCCTCGTCCGGTGTAAACCTCTCTTGTAAATTGCTGCCCCCCTGCATAAACGGTTGCGCGTCCGCCCAAGGTGTAACTATTACCGCTGACAGATCGCAGGAGCAGCTTGAGATAGTTATTATTTCCGGGGATATTGTTTTTAAACAGGATCACAAACTTGTTAAACTGACCGGTAACAAGGTCAAGCTTACCATCATTGTTAAAATCAAACATCAGGGCATCTTCGCCGGTATTGTAATATTGGCTTGACAAGTAATATTGTGTTTTCAGTTCGAATTTGTGATCAGGCTTTTGTATGTAAAAATCGGAATAGCGGCAATTGTAAAAATTTGTGATGTAGAAATCAGTCAGTCCATCGTTATCTACATCTCCAAATACCGCCCCGGCATGGGTTTCCTCAAATTCGATGTCATCATCCAGGGAAGGGGTGCCGATCAGGTCAGTAAAGTTATAAGCCGGTGGGCCATCGTTTTGATAGATGGTGGTTCCTCTGTGGTCGTATGGGGCAACATAGGCAGGATGGGCGAACTGAGGCAGCAAAAGATCCATATCGCCGTCGTTGTCATAATCGGCCCACGCAACCCCTGTTCCATGATTAGACCCGGTTGCATTGCTGTCAATTCCTTTGGGTGCAATGATGTTTGTAAAGGTTGCATTTCCGTTATTCTGCCAGAATTCATCGCGTTCGAGGTAATAGTTGGTTACATAGAGGTCAACAAGCCCGTCTTCGTTGTAATCAACGAATTGTGAAGCTCTGGTGCGACGCAGGTTCTCGCTCGGAATGGGGTATAAAGTTGATGTAATATCGGTTAATGTGAAATCCTGATTGTTCAGATAAAGGTAATTCGGAAGCGGAGTAGGGTAGGTTTTCCATAGACGACCGATGAAAAGATCGGGGTATTTGTCATTGTTTATATCCGCAACACTAAGGGTTTGTGTGCCATCGTACCCGAGATTTGCACTGGAAGTTGCAGCAGTAAAAGGCGTAAAAGTCTCATCCCCGTTATTCCGGTAGATGATGATAGAATCGATCAACACATAAACGATATCGAGAAGTCCGTCGTTGTTCATATCTGCAAAGGCGCTGGCATAAGGATTTCCGGAAACTCCGGCGGATGTTGTGATATCCACAAAGGTTCCCTGAACATTTTTGTAAAGAAGGTTTCTCCGGATAAAATCATCCCACCCATCGTGATTGAAATCGCCGACCGAAGCTCCCCGGTTGGAATATGCATCGGAAAGAATTCCGGCCGGTCCGGTGAAATCTTCAAAATAGGACGGCACCGGAAGTGTTTCATAATCAATGATTACATCAATTTTGAAGGCATTCGTTTTGTAAGTTGTTGACGCAGAAGCGGTTTGCAGATATTCCCAATAGAAATCACCCCCGCTCGATCCGGCAAGGCAGAAAGCAGTGTAAGCAACATTGTCGGAAGCCAGTTTGGCCCCGTTCTGAAAATTATCAATCCACACAAAGAACTGATTGTTATCAACATGGACAGATGAAGTCAAGGTCACAAGGATCTTTTCATCCCCGGCGATGGTCTTTTGAAGCGCCAGTGGGGGAGTCAGATCAAGCTTGAGTTCCGGAATGATATTACCGCCTTCGTGTCCGTACAGATGCAACGTTGCCGAGCCTGAAGGATTGTCGCCGCCCAGGGTTACAAGAAAAGAAAGGATATTTCCAGGTTGTGGAAGGTTGAATCTTGCTATCTGAATCGGATAGGTCTGAAAATAGAGGCTGGGTGTTCCTGGAGTGTAATACCTGAGTGTGTCAATGGCAGCGAAGGCCGAAATGCTCAGAAAAGATATGAGCAGAATAAAAAAAGGTTTTTTCATGGGTTAATGGGATTTTCCTGAGGACAAAATTACCGATCACAATTATCACAAAATTGTAAAAATTTAACCTTTTTCTTTTGCGTTCGCCCCAATCATCGTCCACAAGCGCCATACAGTTAAGTGTTTATTCATTTACAGACGGGACTTCGGGATTGTAAATTTAAAAGTACTGCCTGTACCTGGCACAGACTCCACCCAAATCCTACCACCATGCAGTTCCACAACCTTTTTACAACGTGCTAAACCAATGCCTGTTCCTGCGAAATCAGACCGTTTATGCAATCGTTCAAATAGAATAAAAATCTTGTCTTTATATTTTTCATCAATCCCAATACCATTGTCAGAAATCTGAAACAGCCATTCATTGTTGTTTTCTTCGAATGAAAGATTTATTTCAGGAACATTGCCTTTATTTTGGTACTTGATTGCATTGCTTATTAGGTTTTGAAGCAGAAGCCTCATTTCAGTTTCAAAAGCGATAATTGTGGGTAATTCCTGAACAGTTATTTTTGCATTGCTTCCTTTTATGGCATCATCCAAATCACTGAGAACAGCATCAATGACTTTATTACAATCAAACATTGTTTTTATACTCTCTTTCCCCAATAAGGAGTATTCAAGCAAAACCACGACAACCAATCTTAAGCGAATTGCTGCCTTGGAAATAAATTCGATGTATTTATTGCCATCTTCGTCAAGTTTGCCGGCGTAATTTTCTTTAATAAGTTGTGTGAACTGGATAAGAGTTCGCAACGGCTCTTGAAGATCGTGGTTGGTTGTATAAGTAAACTGTTCTAATTCGCACAAACGGCGAATGAGTTCTTTATTTTGGGTTTCGAGTTGTTGGGTTCTTTCTGCAATGTGTTTTTCCAGCGTTTCATTAAGTCTGAGAATTTCATCCCCTGCCTGCTTGAGCGATAATGCTTTACTGGTCATTTCACCAACGCTATCAAAAAGCTTATTCATAATTAATCATAAGATGTTTTTCGTTGTTTATCTGTTTATCTCTCAGTGAATAAAAACTTTTCTGCTGTATGTCCGAT
Organism: Bacteroidota bacterium; assembly: GCA_026391845.1. Taxonomy (GTDB): domain Bacteria; phylum Bacteroidota; class Bacteroidia; order Bacteroidales; family FEN-979; genus CAIVAT01. The sequence goes on from JAPLDG010000317.1 coordinate 14,858, forward strand.
TGCTGGTAACAACCGTGACAATGTAACAACCGGTGCGAACATCAAGGCTGATCATGTTACTTTGATCCACAATTCGCTGCTGAATGATTTTCTGCCCCAGGATGTTGCAGATATAAATAATTCCATCCGGGTTTCTGTCTGAAACACTTTTGACAAAGACCGAATTCCCTGACGAAAAAATAGTGAAATCAGGCTGTTTACCCTGGCAGTCGATTCCGAAGGAGCCACCAAAATGAAGGTGGAATCGTTCGGAAGCATCGCCCGGATTTGCCGTAAAGGTATAGGATGCATTGTTCTTCAATTCCTGTGTGGATCCTGTTTTAAGATCTTCAAGGATAATACTTTTAGCAAAAAAGAAGTTGTCAACACCGGTGGCATCAAGGGTGTATGTGGCAGTTAATCCGGCTTTAATTCCGATTGCCACGACCGAATTTTCGTCCAATGACGACAACCTGTCGATCGAATAATCCATGCCGTTTTTG
>JAPLDG010000153.1:0-1149 GCA_026391845.1 Bacteroidota bacterium
GATGTTTTTGTTCGATGACAAAACTGTTGATGGAGTTGAGACTATTGAAAATAAAATGGGGGTTCATCTGTGCACGCAAAGCCTTGGTCTCTGCCTGGGCTAATTGCTTGTTGAATTCAGTTTTTAATTGCTCTTCATGCCTGATTCTTTTAATTCGGAACCGCTGGATCAGGAAAAGAATCAGCAACACTCCGATTGCCATCAATACCCTGAACCACCAGGTTTGATAAAATGGCGGAAGAATATGGATAAACAGGGTGTCGCCTGTTGGGTTCATAACCCTGCCGTCGTTGCTTCCGGTTACATGCAACACATAGTGACCTGGTGCTAACCTGACCAGATTCACCTGACCCTCATTTACCTGGTTCCAAACAGTATCATTATCCAACCGGTAAAAAAAACCATTCTTTTGGGGGTGAGAAAAATTGAGCACAGAAAAATTGATGGTAATAAAATTCTGGTCATGATGCAGTATCAGCATCTTTTTTTGAGTAAACGAATCAATTGTAATCTTGTATGGCTCGTTCAGCACCTGAACAGAATTGATATGAACCTGCGGAATTTGGGGATTGGCTTTGAACCTGGATGGATCAAAATAAATGAGCATATCCTGATCGCCGATGAAAATATTGCCATCAGCCATCTTTCGCATATTATAGCTAAGTTCCTGGAAAACCAACCCATTGTTCTCATTGTAATTGGTGAAAGTATGATTTGCAGCATTAAATCTGGAAATGCCCGCATTATGCGCCACCCAGACATTCCCGTAATCATCCACTTCGTTGCTGATTAAAAAATCGTTGGCCAACCCGTTCCTTGAATCAAACAATTCAAATTTGTCAGAAACCAAATCAAACTTCAACAGGCCATGAGCAGAGTTTAGCCAGAGTGTATGTCCCGATAAACCCGGATCATAATACATGTTAGTAATTGCTTCGTTGATCAGGGTATCCGGATGGTTGTTGAAGGTCTCAAATCTATTATCATAAGGATTATAAATAAATATTCCTTCATTCACGGAGATTATAATCAACCGGTTTGCTGAATCTTTTAATACAGCCCGTAAAATATTGCTTGGGAGTGAGGTCGGATCATTTTCGCGATGGCTCAGATGCTGAACAAACTTTTCCGTTACAAAATCAAATTTAT
>JAPLDG010000153.1:1155-3695 GCA_026391845.1 Bacteroidota bacterium
TAGAAACTTGTATTGTCGAATGGAATGATTTCACGCATCAACCTGGGCCTTTTCGCAATTGAGATATCGGATTCAGATGGTAAAAAGACCTTGAAGGAATTCTTCTTCCAGTCAAATTTAACAAGGCAGTTATCCGTTGTAATCCAGTAGATTCCATGAAAATCCTTGTAGATGCCGTAAATATCCCTTGCTTCCAGCGTTGTATCTGATGGTGGGATACCTGGATAAAATTTGAGCAGGTTCCACTTGGTGTCATATATGCCAAGACCTTTTGTCCACCAGAACGATATCATTTTAACCGTGGTATCCTCATAAATGGTTTCTACGGCGCCATTGAATTTTCTCTCTTCAATGGTACTGGCCTGAGATATCATTCGAGTATGAAATAATTGATCCATATTATCCAGCATATGCAACCCCTTCATGGTACATACCCATAAAAAATTTTCCCTGTCTGTATAAATGTAATACAGTTCATTGTCGGTCAGCGAGTTGGAAATTCCGGAATTTGTTTGGACAAAGATGCGTTGTCCTGACTGGTGGTGATAGAAAATTAGGCCTCCGGTTGTTGAAATCGCCAGCCAAAATACACCTGAAGGGTCTTTCCATTCGCAAATTTTTTCCGGATGGAATAAACTTAATTCGCGATCTGACTGAGATACCCAAAAGTTCCCGTCATGATCGAACAGGATATCTGAAATGTTGCCTCCGTTATTGTCTGGCTGTGGAAATAATTTCAACTTGTTTCCGGATGGATCGAACCTGTATAATCCAGCTTCTCCGATACCCCAGAAAACAAAATTCTTATCTTCCTGCAAGTTCCAAATGAGAATCTGCAAATGATTTTTCAGTGCCGGATCGTCAAAGGAAAACTTGATTGTTTGAAAAGTGCGATCCTTTCGGTTAAATCGGTGCAACCCTTTTTCAGTACTAACCCAAAGGTTATTCTTTGAATCAACAAAAGGTGATGGAATATGGTCTGCACTCAGGGTTTTCGAATTGCCTTCCTCATGCCGGTAAAAATTGAAATGCTCGGTTACGGGGTTGAATTCGATCAATCCGTAATCTGCACCCATCCATAATATGCCATTTTTATCCTCAGTGATTGAGCGCACACTTTCACGTGGCAACGAATGCGGGTTGCGGGGATCATGATGATATACCTTCATGTTATTGCCGTCATACCGGTTGAGTCCATTGGGAGTGCCTATCCAGGCATATCCACGTTTGTCGCGGTAAACGCATTGAATGTTATTGGTTGACAGCCCGTCAATTGTGGTCAGTTTCTGAAAAAAAAAGTCTTGGTTTTGTTGTGCCTCTGAACTATTTGATAAAAGTGCAAATAGCAGCAGGTTCATGAAAAAATAATTCCTGATCTCGAAAAAAAACATTATCACGCTATTGTTTTTTGAACAGGGGATCAAAACCGAGTAAAAACATTCAGGAAATCAGTTTTCCGTGTCCGGGCTACCTGCAAAGTTGCCCCGTTGCTCATGATCACTTCACCTCCATCACCCCGGATGTATTTTTTTACCCGTTTGAGATTGATAAGTGTCGAATGGTGAATGCGGAAAAAGGCATATTCACTGAGCAATTCATCCAGATCACCCAAAGTTTTTGAAAGCAGAATGTCACTGTGGTCAATTAAATACATACGGGTGTAACTCCCGTCAGCAGTGCAATATACAATGTCATTGACCGATGCAAATGTCAATCCGTCTGCAGTCGGCAGCGCAATGGTCTCCGGTAACTGCTTGCCATGAACTGCTGCTGCCAGCTGAAGTTGTGTCTGGCTGATTGAGTTATGCTTCAATTTAATTTTTTCTATGGCAGTAGCAAGATCTTCTCTGCCGATCGGCTTAAGCAGATAGTCCAATGCGCTGAGCTTAATTGCCTTTATCGCATAAGTATCATAGGCAGTAGTAAAAATCACATCAAAAAAAAGATGGTCAAACTTCGAAAGCAGGTCAAACCCGTTCAGCAATGGCATCTCAATATCAAGGAAAATGAAATCAGGTTTAAGCTGCTGAATTAAATCATACGCTTTTGTTGAATCAAGACAGGTTGCAAGAACCTTTATCCCCGGAAAATTTGTTCCAAGCAGATTCGTCAGTGTTTTAATGCAATGGGTTTCATCATCAATAATCAGACAGTTCATTTTCTGAAATTTAATATTGCTAAACTGATTCGTCACCCGTCACATGTCACGCGTCACGCGTCACGCGTCACGATTTTTCCGTCACGCGTCACGATTTTTCCGTCACGCGTCACGATTTTTCCGTCACGCGTCACGGCTTTTGTCATTGAACCACCGAAAACCGATATACCGTCTTCTCCGTAAACTTTTCTCCGGGTTTTAAGATCGTATTCGGAAATGCCGGTTGATTGGGTGAGTCAGGAAAATGCTGTGTTTCAAGACATAGTCCATAGTGTTTTCCGTAAATTTTTCCTGCTTTTCCCTTGATGGTTCCATCCAGAAAATTCCCTGAATAAAACTGAATACCGGGTTGTGTTGTTAAAATTTCCACCTGGCGCCCGGA
>JAPLDG010000303.1:0-8890 GCA_026391845.1 Bacteroidota bacterium
ACTTTACTCCCACAGAACTGGAGATGTTGAAGAACGCTCCAAAATAAGCAGAGATATTGTGTTTAACACGTTAAAAAAATAGTGTATGGCAATTGAAACACAGCATGTAGAATCGCTGGAGGATATTGTTTTCAAAAACAGGAACAAGGAGTACGGTTCATATTACCTGCGAAAAAAATACAGGAAATTTGTGACCATCTCCATGATCTTTGGTTTTGTTCTGATTGGAGTTGTTGTGGCCTATCCACTGATCAATGCTTATATTAACAAAGAGCGACTGATCAGGGAAAAGGAAAAGGAGGTTGGCGTAAAATTCGAAAACCTGAAGCAGGAAGAAGCGCCACCACCACCCCCGCCACCTCCACCTCCGGAAGCCATGGTTGAAAAAGTAAAATTTACCGCGCCTGTTGTTGTTGAAGATACAACAATCGAAGTGAGCATGGCCAATATGGATGATCTGAATAAAAAGGGAAATGTTGAAGCTCCCAGTGAAGAGGTGGAAGTTGAAGTAAAGGACGAAGGTCCCAAGGTTATTGAAACGCCTGTCCAGGCTGAAATTTTTACCGTCGTGGAAGAGCAGCCGGGTTATCCCGGGGGCGAAGAGGCCCGCATCTCTTACCTGCAGCAAAATATCAAATACCCCGAAGAAGCCAAGGAATTGGGTATTCAGGGAAAAGTGTTCGTAACCTTCGTGGTTGAAGTTGACGGAGCCATCTCTGATGTACGCGTGCTTCGCGGTATTGGCGGCGGTTGCGACGAAGAAGCCATCCGCGTGGTGAAGTCGATGCCCAAATGGGTTCCCGGCAAACAGCGTGGTGTTCCGGTTCGGGTGCAGTTTAACCTGCCGATCAAGTTTACGTTGCAGTAAAAACGTGACACGTGACACGTGACGCGTGACAAAATGAAAAAAGGCGGTTCCGGAGGGAATCGCCTTTTTTTATTTAAACCCGTTTTCTAGTATGCTGTAGATGTTTTGATGAATAGCCGGTATCCTGCCTCACCAGCCTTCAATTTGTAATTGATGGCCCGTTTTGTGGCATTGGCTGCTTTAATCGGGAATGTTCTGGACAGGGAGTTCTCGATGATTACAAATTCATCGTGACCTTCATAACCTTCAAATTTTCCTCCCTTTTTCAGATCGTTTTCCTCCACCGGCGGAACCGTAATCTGTGACAGGGATTTGTCAGAAAGGGAAGCCAGACCGATCACATTCCCATAACTGCCAGATCCGGCGCTGACTGTGACGATGTAAATTTCACTGAAGCCGTTTGCATCGAGATCGTCCATCAGCACCTTATTTACAGGGTCAACATCCGTAAACTTTACTTCGGAACCAGGGTCCCCGGAAAACCCAACGCTGATATTGCTGAGGCTTTGCCCTTGTGGATGAGATTCCGTCACCACAATAATTTTACCGGTATTGGTTTTAAACTCCTTTTTTATAACAGATACCGCCGTGTCTGTCGCAGCAGCTTCTAAGGGCTGCTGTGCCGTGCTGTTGTCTGCCGGAGGCTGATTGCTGGTGCATGATGCCAGAAAAGGCACAATAAACCAAACTAACATCATTTTTTTCATGGTGCAGTGTTTTTAAAGTGGACAAATAACATGCTGCTGTTACTTCTTGCCAAATATTTTCCAACCCAAAGAGACCAGGAATACATTATTCTTTGTGTCGAACGATTGGTTTTCGACATCATTGATAAGGTTGCTCAAACCGTATTTATAACGGATATCGAACGTAAGAAATAAAACATCAATTCCGGTACCGCCCAATACATACCAGTTGGCTTTATTGATATCGCTGGCTTGAAGTTTGGGATTAAGGCCTTTTTCCTCGCTGATTGTTGTATTCATGACGAAGGAAGCTTCGGGGCCCAGTTCAATACGCCACGTGATGAAATCGGAATGAATGATTTTAAAACCGACCATTAATGGAACATCGAAGCTGCCGACTTTTATTTTCTGACTCCAGTAATTGGGGTCTGCCACGGAGCCATTGGTGAAAACGCCCCCACTCATGCAATAAAGCACTTCAGGAGCGAAATAGAGGCGCTTGCCAAAGTGAGCCCAGGCCCCGACATGAAATCCACTGTTGAAATCAGATTTAATAGAATCGAGATTGGTGTTGAGTTTGCTTCCGTTATACCCTATTTTTATTCCGAGGGCAAACTGTCCGTATGAAAATACAGAAGTACATAATGCAAATGCGATCAGAATGATAACTTTTCTCATGACTTTTGGTTTTAAGTGAATGATTAATGAATTACGTGATTGAATAATTACAGTTTTTTAATGGTAACCCTCCGGTTCTGGGTTCTGCCGGCAGCGGTTTTGTTGTCGGCAATTGGTTTGGATGAACCGAATCCTTTTGTTTCCATCCTGCCGGCATCGATGCCCAGTTTAATAATTTCAGCTTTGATACTTTGAGCCCTTTTATCGGAGAGCGTCATGTTTGATGCATCTTTCCCGGTATTATCCGTATGTCCTTCAATCATGATCCTAACCTGTGGATGTTCTTTCAGGTAAGAGGTTATCTGTTCGATCACGGGGAAACTTTCAGCTTTCACTGTGGCTTTTCCAATATCGAAATTTATACCGTAGATATCGATGAATCCTTTCGAATCAAAATCTTTCATGAGATCATCCGCCGGTTTTGGCGCAGCTTTTTTTATCGCTGCTTCATCGGTGATGGCAGGCCTGAAACCGAAGCCCAGTGCGCTATTGTACGGGAACTCATAGTTGCGGTAGGAGATCCTCATGCGGCCTTCCTCGCTGCCCCACGAACCGCCTCTCAACACACGTTGTTTTCCCCGGTCAGGGCCGGCAGGATTATCCGCCGTACTGGTTTTATAGTAAGTCTCCCCGTACCAGTCAGAGCACCATTCCCGGATGTTTCCCGCCATGTCATATATCTCCAGCTCGTTGGGCATTTTCAGTCCGATGTTATGGGATTTGTTATCGGAGTTTCCGCCATACCACGCAACTTCGTTGAGGTTGTTCCCGCCCACATATTTGTATCCCTTGCTTTTATCCCCTCCTTTTGCAGCATATTCCCACTCGGCTTCTGTGGGCAGCCGGAATTTTTTACCGGTCGCTTTGCTCAGCCAGCCGAGGTATGCCGTGGCATCATTCCAGCTGACATTCCCGACGGGCTTCATCGTATCTGATAAGGAAACAAGGATACCTTTCGAATCCATCTTCCAGGTTCCGTTGTTAATTCCCCTCGGGGGCAACCCGTTTTTAAGTCTGAAAGTGTCGGGCTGCTCGGCATCCGTGAGGTAACCGGTGGCGTCGATGAATTTCTTGAAATCGCTGAAGGTCACTTCATATTTACCAAAGTAAAAAGAGTTGACCGTCACTTTGTGGGCTGGTTTTTCGTCGCTGTTTCCATTTTCATTTCCCATCAGGAAAGTACCTCCTTCCACGTGGATCATGGGAGGATCATAGACATTTGGTTTTTGAGCGTAACTGGCGCTGCAACAAATCACCGAAATAATTATCAAGGCAAGTAGCTGTGTTCTCATCGTTTTTTTTTGTAAAGATATAAAAGTATTTATTTGATTGATCAATGTGCAACTTTGGATGTCTGCTTTTTTCTGGCATAGTAGTAGCGCCAGTCGAAGGCCAGCCGAAACCCGACAAACCAGGTGGTTTTTAGTGGGATGGTGCCGATATTGGTCGGCTCAAGCATGGTCACTTTACCGGGAATGTCCATGCCTGCGCTGATTTGCAGCACGAGACTTGCACTTTGTCTGCGGGAAAAAGTGCGTACCGGACGGTATTCAAGAACCGGAAATTCAAAGTGCGTTGTTCGCATCGATACCAGCGCCAATTCGGTGGAACCGTCAATATCATAAGGAATTAAAAACGAATCTGCCCCATCGACCGAACCGTAAAAACACACCCCGACCTCCCGTCCAAGGATAAACTGGAACCGTCCGATGGGGGTGATCATTCCGGTTTGCCAGGGGATGAGACCCCCTGCCCCCGCAGTGGCGATCACATTATTCATGGCTTTTGGTGAGACCAGCAGAAGAAGTGGTCCCAGAATGAACAGGTCGCCCGGTATTACATAAAAGGGAAGGCGCAGCCGGGTGTAAAATGCATCCCGGCTGGGAACAGCTGCCAGGATTGATCCAAAGTAATTATAAGAAGGATCGCGCGCAAGCTTTATGGAAGAGGCTCCGTCGAGCCGCCATCCAAGGTCGAGAAATACGAGGCCATCTCCTGATTGGTTCAGCACTCCGTCCATCCCCAATCCGATATGCAGGGCAACTTCCAGGCTAGGCACCATTCCGGCGGTTAGCTGACTGGGGCCAAAAGCTCCCGATATAATCGAGACCCTTCCGGCGGGTGCAATTCCGATAAAGGGGCCGAGTTCTGAACGGAACCGGGGAATTTCTCCCAACCCGCTGGCGAGTCCGGGAACAGGGGTTGTCATCAGCAGCGCATCGGTTAATTCCCTGAAGGCAGGATCAGGCTGCTGAAAGGGCATTTTTATCGCTTTGGAGATGTTGAAGGTGTCGGCTGTGAATACTATCGGATCAGCGCTGAAGACTGACGGGCTGGATTTTTGATCAGCCGCGTCCAGCAATTGCTTCAGGCTGATCATCACGGTTCTGGCTGCTCTTTCGGCGTCCTCCGGGCGCATGTATGCATCGCCGGTTAAAATTAGCCGTTCACCCTGCCATGTGGTTACTTCAAGTCCGTTTTCATCATAATAATCATGGGTGCCTTTGCGCAGGGCCGCATTTCCCCATACACCTGCGACGTGACCTGCGGAAAAAGCATCCTCCAGAAAATGCAATGCAAATGCTTCATCGGCAAGCGCTGAAAGGGTAAGTGATGCGCGTTGTTCGGAGGTGAGGGTTTCTCCTGACAACCTCCGGGCTTTTTTGATCGCGCTGGCATGGAACCACTTGTAGGTGCCGATGAGGTTGATCTCACAACCTTCAATGGAGCAACTGTCAAAATATGCACCGGCGGAGGTATTCACACCGGGTCGTGCAAGCATGAAATGCACGTTGTTCGATCCGGCTCTGGTAACATATTCGGGATCAGCCCTGAGGAGGCGCAGGTCTGAATCGCGCAATTGGCCTGATCGTTCACTCTTGCTTGTTGACCCGGCCAGGCCGGTTTTTAGCCGGGCCGTGATATCGGCAACATTCAGGATCCAGTCGGTATGCAACACGTTGAACAGCAGGTTTTCAGCAGAGGTTGAATGGTCTCCTGAAATAGCGGGAAAGGCAGCATAATCGAGATACTTCGGATGTTCGCCCTGGGTCATATCCGCAACAGATTCATCGAGTCTTGACTCATACCCTGTTCTTGCCAGGGCCCATAGCCGGTTCAACAATGCCCGGTGGGCAGAATCAAGCTTTTGAATGGCAGCCAGGGTTATATCCCGGTGTTCGGGATAAACCCATCCACGGGAGGTGTGGGCCAATGTGGTTGCCAGAAAAACAATCAACAATATTTTTTTCAACATGGGTACACGGTTACGTCAAATTTAAAAATACTACGGGGCCAAACTAATCTCCTGGCAGCGCCAATTTCTGTGGGAACCTTATATCATTTCTGGCAAATTCAGCATAAATATCGGTCAGCAGCTTACTTCTGATTTTTGATCCGTTGGACAGGTCGGTAATTAAAAGTTTGACTGAAAAGACCAGGCCTGTTTCATTGATATCAGACAAAAGCACCAGACTTCGCGCTTTGATAATGTTGGCTTCGTCGCACAGGATATTGCCGATGATCTCAATCACCTGCACCGGGTTAGCCTGCTGGGTAGTCAGCACTTTCAGTTCGATGAAGCGTTGTTTGTTGCTGATTGTCCAGTTTTTAAGATTGTCAGACAACAAATTGTTATTGGGGATCAGAATGTCGGCACCCTCTGAGTTTGAAACCATGGTTGCTCTCAAACCGATTTCCTTGATTTTCCCGGTTTCGTTTCCAAAATCAAGGACATCTCCCACTACAAACGGACGTTCAAAGGCAATGATCAATCCCGAAATCAGATTACTGACAATATTCTGTAATCCAAAGCCGATACCCACACCCATTGCACCGATGAAAATTGCAAAATTTGTCAAAGCCAGTCCTGAAACGAGAATGCCAACCGCAAACCCGGTACAAAGAACCAGCAACCGTAACAACAACAGGTAGCTTCCGAGATTGCTTCTTTTTTTTACGGCATGGTCATGCTGTGGTTCAAAGGTGTAGCGGATAAGGGTTGCTACGACAAATGAGAGGTAAACGGAAATGAAGAAGAGCAGGATGCTCATCAGGGTAAAATTTGCATCTCCAATCTTCCGGGGGGTGAGTAAAAAGTTTTCGACCTGTGATTTTACCAGGTCAAACACGTTCATATTGTAGAGGTAGGCAACCATGATAAAAATGATCGCGGAAAGAATCAATAGAGGCTTTGTTTTTCTATGGACAAACTTCGTATCGATTTTAACGGTCTTCACCTGCTTGTTGAAAAAATAGGCCATGATTTCAATGTAGTCAAGAAGTGTAAAGATGGCGATTCTTAAAATCATGCTGATAATCAGTAAACTATAACCCGAAAGGATTATTGATCTGCCCAGTGTGTAATATCCGAGAAGGACAAGGATCCAACCGGAGACCAGGTGTACTCCCAAAAAGAGGAGCAATCCTTTGACCATCTTTTCATGTTTCAAGGCATAGGATGGTAATTGTTTGTAAATCAAATAGATTGGAAAAAGGAGCAAGATGGAAGCGCTGTAAATAAGTCGGCCGGCAAAAGTCGGGGTAACGAAAAAGTTGATGAGGTAAAGGATCATGAATGCGGTGATCAGTAAGATAAGCAGAGTTTTATTGATCTTTGGATAGTTCTTCAGGGTCAGCATGGTCACGGTAAAGGTGAGGCCTATCAGGATAAATTCCATAAAAGCATGTGGTGGATGGACGAAGATGAGCGGGGAGAGGGCCATGCCCATCACCACAGAAGCAGTTTTAGGGAATTTTGCAATAAAAGTGAAGCTGGCATCCGTCAGGATTTTCTTCTTTCGTTGTTCATCACTGAAGATTTTAATGGGGATCAGGCAGAGCAGAACGATCATTCCCCTGAAGATGAGGATCCGCCACATCGACATCTCTCCGTAATATTTCACCGATTCAAGGGTTTGCTGAAAGCTGGCTGACAGGACATTCAAGATGCTGAAGGGATAGACTTCGGGAGGCGAGAACCAAACCGGCGGCAGTTCCCTGCTGAAAAGCGCCTTTTCTTGTGTCTTTAACTGGCGGGATATTTCAGATAAAAAGACATAGACTTCCGTATGGATATCCACGATTTTGTTTTCAATGGCGGTACTTCTTTTCAATGCATTCAGGATGAGGGTCTCGCCATTGTGCTGTCTAACCAGTAGATTGTTAACCGCATCATCAAAGGTTACCCGGAACAGGCTGTCGGATTTCTCTCTGAACAGACCGATTTCATGTTTAATCTGAATGATCTCTTCGGCTTTTTCAACCAGCAATTCATTATCGCGATGAATCCTGTTTTGCCTTTGTGTAATGTCGGCAAGAATGTCGGCCATCCGCATTTTCATATTATAGACCGACCGGATATTCAGGGACTGGGAATTGCCATAAAAACGTTTCTTTAGCATGGTAATACTAACCATATGTTCCCTGAAAGCATCAAACAACGCTGCCGAATCAAATTCACGCTGTGTATAATACAGGTATAACCCGTTAAGATGGGAGTAACAGTCATTGATCCAGACAGCGGGATTGGCCAGATATGCGGGAATCTTCTTCCCCTCCGGCAATGGCTTTGGCGTGGAGGTTGAGACCTGACCGTGCAGTTTCATCATGCATATCAGCAGGAATAGGAGAATGGCAAAGAAACCTCTGACCTGTTGAAGCATATGCAGGATGGTTAATATTCCTTCTGATTTGTACCTTTAGAAGCTTAGAAAATGGTAATTAAGCCTATAAAAGTATAAACATTATTGAAATATCATACATATGCGTGAAATAATTTTATGCGGAGGGAAAAACCGGCAGGGTGAAAATGAACCTGCTCCCTTTTCCCGGTTCACTTTCCACGTGGATCTTCCCGGAATTTTTTTCGATGAATTCTTTGCAAAGAATCAGCCCCAGGCCGGTTCCTGATTCTTCTGCAGTGCCTTTTGTGTATAGTTTTGTATCGATCCTGAAAAGCTTTTCGAGATCTTTCGACTGTATTCCAACCCCGTTATCTGCAACGGTAAATTCATTAAAACCCCCGGAAATGCGCGAAGAAAGGGTGATAAATCCGCCCGGTCTGGTAAATTTGACCGCGTTGGAAATAAGGTTTCGAAAAACAGCTGAAACCATATTGTTGTCTGCCATAGCCATCAATTCAGGAGGCACTGTGCTGGTGATGGCAATGTTTTTTTTGGTAGCTTCACCTGAGAGGATGACCAGTGTTGCATGGATGATGTTGCTGATGTTGACCGGCCCCGGACTGAACTGTATGCTGTTGGTTTGGGAACGGGCCCAGTCGAGGAGGTTGCCAAGCAAAGTGTAAGCATTTATCGCTGAATCATTGATGTATCCGATGTATTCATTGATCTCGCTGATGTCGAGTTCAGAAATGTTTTCACGCAGGACATTTGAAAACCCGATCACGGCATTGAACGGATTCCTGAGATCATGTGCGATGATGGAGAAGAACTTATCTTTGGCAGCATTGGCCTCTTTAAGTTTCGTTTCAGATTCCTGCAAAGCCGTTTCCGCTCTTTTCCGCTCTTCTATCTCGAGTTTAAGTGTCCGGTTGGTATTCTGAAGTTCAGCCGTGCGCAACTGAACCTTTTCTTCGAGTTCGCTGTTTATGTTGCGTTCGCGGTCGAGAAACCGCATATACATATTGAGTGTATGA
>JAPLDG010000303.1:8903-13537 GCA_026391845.1 Bacteroidota bacterium
ATGAACGATCTGGACATCGTCAATCGGCTTTGTCAGGTAATCGAGGCCACCCGCATTCAACCCCTTTTCCATCAGATTTTTGTTGGGGTCGAAGGCGGTAATAAAAATCACCGGGATGTGAGCTGTTTTCGGGCGTGAGCGCACCAGTTTGGCGGTTTCAAATCCATCCAGTTCAGGCATCTGTACATCCATCAGGCAGAGATCGATGGCTTGTTCACTGATAATGCGCAGGGCCTCAAATCCCGATTTTGCCTCAATGACCTCTACCTGGAAATTGTCCTTGATCAACTCATGCAGTGAAAAGAGGTTGTTTGGGTTGTCATCAACAATCAGGATCGTGTGCTTTTCTGTTTTTTCCATGGCGCTTGTTAGTTGAATTGAGCAGTTTCAGGCAGGGTGATTGTAAATGTACTTCCAACGCCCAGTTCACTTTCAACCCGGATCGTTCCGGAATTTTTTTCAATAAACTCCTTGCAGAGAATCAGGCCCAGTCCGGTTCCCTGTTCACCATCCGTGCCATAAGAAACCGTTGTACAATCGATGCAAAAGAGCTTTTTGAAATTTTCAGGGCTGATTCCGATGCCGTTGTCTGTCACCGATATTTCAACGACATGGTTGACACTCCGGGCTGAAAGTGTTATTTTACCTCCGTTTTTGGTAAATTTAACTGCGTTTAACAGTAAATTCCTGATGATGGTATTGATCATGTTTTTATCAGCGAATACCTGGATATCGGGAGATATGCTCGATTCCAGGGCAATGTTTTTGTTACCGGCAGAGGTCCTGACCAGGTCAACGATTTCGGTGGTTATGGATGTGAGGATGAATTGTGCGGGTTCGAAATGGATCTTACCGGTTTGGGTTTGTGACCATTCGAGCAGGTTTTGCAGCAGCCGGAAGGTGTTTTCAGCGGTGGTTTTAATGTCTTTGATGAACTCTTTCTGTTCAGCGGCCTGGAAACTGTCGTAGTCGTCGATCAGGAGGCTGCTCAGGCCAATGATTCCATTAAAGGGATTTTTAAGGTCATGGGCAATGATTGAAAAGAACTTATCCTTGGATGCATTGGCGGCCTTCAATTCGTTTTGCGAAATGTACAGGCTTTGTTCAGTCGCTTTTCTCTCTTCTATTTCTTCAATCAGTTTCAGGTTCAGTTCACGCAGGTGCAGGTTCATCAGGAATTCATGTTTGATGAATCTGAGGTACATTTTCAGCCGGTAAACCAGTTGATTGTCATCAATTGGTTTGGTCAGATAATCGTATCCCCCGGCAGCAATCCCTTTGGCCAGTAATTTTTGTGTCGGATCAAAAGCAGAGATGAAGATGATGGGAATATTGGATGTTTTCGGACGGTTTTTAATGAGTCGTGCTGTCTCAAAACCGTCCATACCCGGCATCGGCATCAAAATGAGCCTCAATCAGCGTCCGGAGTGTGAAAATATTATTCTCAATGTCATCAACAATCAGGATGTCGGGTTTGAACTTCGCTTCCATGGAGGGATCAGATTATTTTTTTAAAAATTTTATTTGATTTATCAAAAATTTGGAAACCAATCGGATACGAGGCAATGCTTTCACTTTCACCAAGTACAAGAAATCCGTTCATGTCGAGCGAGCGGAAGAAAAGGTCGAGTACCGCTGTCTGGAGGGTTTGATCAAAGTAAATGAGCACGTTGCGACAGAGTATCAGGTGGAATTCATTGAATACTCCTTTATTCAGCAGGCTGTGTTGAAAGTACAGGATTCTCTCTTTCAGAAATGGCTTTACCTGCGCATAGGAATCCCGGATGGTGAAATAGTGATCGAAATCAGCAGATCCTCCCGCTGTGTTATAGTTTTCGCGGCTTTTTTCGATCATTTCGATAGAATAGATGCCGTTCTGGGCCTCCTCCACCACGTACGGGTTGATATCAGAGGCGTAAATCTGAGACTTATGGAGAATTCCGAGTTCATCGAGCATGATTGCCAGCGACACGGCCTCCTGACCGGTTGAACATCCGGCGCTCCAGATTTTGATATGCGGAAATGAATCCAGACAGGTCAGAACTTTTTGGCGGATGGCCAGCAATGTAAGCGGGTTTCTGAAAAATTCGGTCACGTTGATGGAACATTCCAGAAACAGGTTTTCGAACAAATCGCGGTCCTGCAATACGAATTCCTCAAACCGTTTGAACGAATAGATATGGTTATCTGCCATTACACGGGCAATGCGGCGTGTAGCGCTTTGCACATTATAATGACGGTAGTCATAACCATAATGGTCATGGAGCCCGTTGAAAAATCGCTTCAGTTCAGGTTCATCGATTTTAAGGGTTTCCGGTTCTATGATCCTGGCAAGGTAGGACGACAGTTCCGGGAGCGGAAATTTGTAGTCGATCAGTCCTGTTTTCCAGGCATTCAAAACCAAATCTTTTGCTTCGCAATCCTGCGGATCCTCAATGATCGTAGTTGAACCGGATTCCTTTAACAAACCAAATGCCCTGGCGCCGTCATCGCCATACCCGCAAAGCATCACGGCAATCAGGCCGTCTTTGTATTCCAGGGCCAGCGAATCGAAGGTAACCTGGATGGAGGGTCTGGCAAAATTCATTTTGGCCTCGGATGAAAGCCGGATTTTCCCGTTTTCAACGATCATATGATGAGCCGGCGGGGCAATATAGACGCAATTGGGTTTAACCGGCGTATTGTTCACAACGTGTACCACCTTGAATCCGGTGCTTCTTTCGAGAATTTCGCCCAGGTAATTTGGCTCCTTCTCGAGAATATGCTGTACGATGAAAACGCAGATATCCCGGGGTGGCAATTTTGCCATGATCGACATGATTTTATCGAGGCTGCCCGCGGAGCCGCCAAGCGCAATGGCTTTGATTTTTTTTGTTTCCCGGTATTCAAGCGAATGCTGTTGCATGACATGGCACGGAATGCCAAGCCGGTAGAAATAGGAACCCAGGTAACGGTGAAATACGTTGATTTTTAATTTGATCGTTTTGTTTAATGCAATGAAAGACTTGATGGCAGTCATGACCTCGGCGGGCAATATCCGGGCATCAAAAAAAGTAAGTTCAATCTCTTTATGTCCACCCGGTTTGAGCAGTAAAAAGAATTCATCACGGTCAGCCTGGGACTGCATGTTTCCCTGCACCGAAATATGGTGGGATTTACGTGTATCAACGGCATGAACATTCATAATCAGCTACTTTTTCTGGCACCAGGCTTCGACCAATCCGATCAGCATGTCATAATCGACCGGTTTTGCAAGATAGTCGTCGGCGCCGGCGGCAATGCATTTCTCCCGGTCCTCCTTCAATGCTTTGGCAGTAAGCGCAATCACAGGCATAGTCTTCAGTTCGTTATTCTCTCTTATCTTTTTGATCGCGGTATATCCGTCCATCACAGGCATCATGATATCCATCAGCACCAGATCAATATTTTTATCACGAAGCATATCCAGCGCTGCCTGTCCGTTCTGCGCATCAATCACTTTGGCTCCATGTTCTTCAAGGGCAGTGCTCAATACAAATACATTTTTAATATCATCGTCAACAACCAGGATGGTTTTCCCGCTGAGTCGTTTCACCTTGGTATTAAACTCGTAAGACACGGTGGGTTCATTCGGGATATCCTTCTGGGTTTGGTGAAGAAAGAGGGTAAGTTCGTCGATCAGTCGGTTTTCTCCATGCACCGTTTTAATGATGATGCGGTCGGAATAGCGTTTCAGCTCTTTTTCTTCTTCGGGTGAAAGTTGTTTCCCGGTATAGACGATGATGGGAACCTTCATCTGGTTTTCCCGGGCATATTTGCAAATGTTCATCCCGCTGCCCGATTTCAGGCCAAGGTCGATGATCACGGCGTCATAAATCCCTTTTTTTAATTCGAAGGTAGCCTCAGCCTCTGTATCCACCCCTTTGATCCGGATATCTGGACTGTTGATCAGGGCAGTAAGCGCCTCCCGGTGGTTCTCATTATCTTCAACGATCAGCAGATCTTTAGGATTTTTCTCACTGAAGTTCAAAATTCCCTGGATCGCATCCTGAATCTGTTCCTGGTCAACTGGTTTCTGCAGGTAATTGAGCGCACCCAGGCGCATCAGTTCCGGATTTTTCTCATGGCCTGAAATGATCTGGACGGGGATGTGCCTTAAATCTTTCAGACTCTTCAACCGCCGGAGAAAATCGACCCCGTTCATGTCGGGAAGAACCAGGTCGAGCACAACGCCGCTCACTTTGTATTGCTGAACCAGGCGCAAACCCTGTTCGGCGGTGGTGGCATGCAGCACCTTCATCTTCATGTTGTGAATGACCATGGCCACAATGTCGGCAAAGGTATTGTCGTCTTCCACAATTAAAATGATTTTGTCGCCGGCTTCAATGGTTTTACTGTCATCAACAAAAGCTTCAGCGGTGGAAAATGATGCGGTGATGACTTCTGCCTGACTGGTTTTGTCTTTATTCCTTGGTTTGGAATATTCGGCATCTTCACCTTCGTGCGGGATTAAAACCGCCGGCAGCAAGAGGGAAAATTCGCTTCCTTTGTCCACAATGCTCTCCAACCTGATTTCGCCCTGCAGCAGGGTGGTAAGTTTTTGTGAAATGGTCAGGCCGAGGCCGGTACCGCCATACTCGCGTGAAATCGAACTG
>JAPLDG010000303.1:13558-45242 GCA_026391845.1 Bacteroidota bacterium
TTTGTGTTTTTCCGGGGCAATGCCAATCCCGGTATCCCGGACAATGATCCTGACAGGTCGTTCCCTGATTCCGCTCTCTTCAACTTTAAGGGTAACTGTACCGGTTTTGGTGAATTTCAACGCGTTGGATATGAAGTTACGCAGGATTTGAGAAACTTTGTCTTTGTCGGTGACAATTGTTGCTTTCAGCGTATTCTCCACCTTCAGGGCAATCCCTTTGTTTTTAGCCGTAGAAGCAAAGAAATGGCTGAGATCGTTCAGCAACGCTTCCGTTGAAAATTCGCTGATGGATAAGGTGGTCTTTCCGGCATCGATCTTCGATATATCCAGGATGTCGTTGATAAGACGCAGAAGTTCTTCTCCCGCAGAATGTACAACCCTTGCCCGTTTGATGTCGTCGTCGCTGAAGTTACCGCGGTGTACGGAGTTCATGAGACATAGTGGCCAGAAAATCGCTCTTGTATTTGTTCGACATTTCCAGGTCACCCGCTTTGATATCCAGTTCATCTTTGGCTTGCTTGAGCTGGTCGTTCCCCTGTCTGAGTTCTTCGGTTTGCTGCATCAGCTGTTGCTGCTGCTCTTCTAGCTGAGCATTGGTTTGCTGCAGCTCTTCGGTTTGCTGCTGAAGTTGCTGTTGCTGTTCTTCCAGTTGGGAGTTGCTCTGCTGCAGTTCTTCCGATTGTTGCTGAATCTGTTGTTGTTGCTCCTCCAGACGTGCATTGGCTTCCTGCACCTGGATCGTTTTTTCCTCGGCTTCCCGCTGTGCCGTTTGGGATTTAGACAGGAGTTCCTCAATTTTCATTCGTTGAATGGCCGAGAAAATCCCCGAAGCGATGATCTGATTTGACTGGTCAAGATAGGATGTCTGGACTGCCGAGAATGGCTGTAAGGCGGCAAGTTCGACAACCCCCATCAGATTTTCTTCGTAAAGCAGGGGATAGGTATAGGTGTTGACCGGTTGTGTGCTGATTGTACCGGTAGAGACAGGTGCTTCATCTCTGGAAACGGTTCTCAGCAAAATCGGTTTCTTTTCGAGCGCAACCTGCCCCACGATGCCCACCCCGTATTTATATATATTTGATAAGGCATCCCGTTCAGTAAAGGCAAAGGAGCTGACAAGATACAGTGTCTCTTTTTCCTGATTATCCAGGTATAAAACGCCTCGTCCGGCATCGAGGTACCGGCTGATGCAGCTGATGGCCTTCGAGGTGATCTGTTCCAGGCTCTGGTCGCCCGAAAGTTCTGCGCTCAGTTTATTGAGTCCGTCTTTCAGCCAGTTCTGTTCCTTGTTGTTTTTCTCTCCGATCTCGAGGTTCGCGCTCATGAGGTTGATAGATTGCGAAACCAGGTCGTTATCGCCTTTTACTACAAGTCGTCGGGCAAAATTACCCTGGGATATTTCTTGCGTGACTTTCTGCAAATCAACCAGAGTCCGTGTCATTTTGGCCAGTGAATTACCCAGTTGATCAGTTTCTGACTGAGGGGTAATCTTCACGGTAAAGTCGCCGTTGGCAATGGCTTCAGCATTTTTTGCAACACCGCTCAGTGTTTCATTGAGAATTTTAACCGATGAAAAAATTCCTTTTGTCTCGCCGGGAAATCTTCCCGAGAGGTCGCCATCGGTGATTTTCTTGGTGATATCCCTGATCTCCACGGGTTCTCCGCCTACCTGGGTATATACAAAACGCAGAATGATCAGAACCAGGGCGATTCCAAAAATCAGGAAGATGGCGCCGAGGAGATAGATTACATATGCATTGTTTGTGATTTCATTCCTGCGTTCGTTTTTTAAATCATCAAGGTCTGATTTTTTTTGTTCGTTGTATTGATTAATTGATGTATTCAACAAGGCAGATGCGTCATCGATGGCCAGGGTCAGTTTCTCTGCATCTTTGGGACCGGAATACCGGGAATCAGTGAGTCCGGTTGACGCATCCTGGTAATAAATAAATAGATAAAACTGGTTGATCTTGCCGGTAAAATCAGTAAAGACAGTCTTGATATGGCGGAGAATCAGCACATTGTCATTTTTGCTTTCCGTTTTTAACAATGCATTGATATACTGATATGATTCCTCGACATTTTTATCGATTTTCACCTTCAGCTCCCGTTTTTCTTCCGGCAAAGGGACTCTCTTTAAAAGGGACACCTCCGCATCAATCAGCTCTTTGTTCCTTAGAAGGTCTGCCGCAAGTTCATGCCCGTTCTGATAAACCGTAAAATATCCGAAAATGTTATCCTCGGTTGCGATCAGCTTGACCCTTGCCAGCAGCATTCCACCTATGATCAGCACAATAAGCAAAGTTAACAAACCATACAGGATCGTTTTGATAGTTAATTTCATAAAGCACTGATGTTTAAGTGTTTGATGTTTTGGCTAACTTTTGAAGGCATGACATTTCAAACCGGACACCACAAATATACTTCAGGTTTCCGGTTGCAGATCGATATTCCAACCAAAGTTAAACCTATTTTATAACAAACCTCAAAGTTAGAAATTTAAATTGATTTGTTAGGGTGCAACGAAAATGTGACCAATTGTCGGCAGATTATACTGACAGCATGCGTATCCTGGAAAATTCACCGGCGTTACACCACCTGATTTCAAAAAAACGTGGCAAAATCGTGAAATTTCTTCCTGAATCGTAAAATTTATAATTCAGGAAATCTTTTTTCGCGGTTAACTTAAAGTTCTTTGTATTTTTACTATTAGAAATGTTCCCGCAGATTCTCACAGATGACAACGCAGATAGATCCTTCATAAGTTATTTTGTAAAAACCACGGTGTATGAAAACGACAATTGCAAGAATGGTTCTCGCCTTCCTGGCTGTTTTAGCCATTAACATTCAACTTTATGCTGCCGACCAGATAGTAATAAATAACAGCAACGATGGCGCAGGTTCGTTGCGCCAGGCCATTGCCGATGTAACCGATGGCGGAGCCATCACCTTCAATCTCTCTGCCGGGAATGAAACCATTGTTATTCTGACCGAACTGCCGATTGCCGGCAAAGGCGTTACCATCGATGGCTCCAATTCATCCGGAAGTACCAATCAGGTTACCGTACAGGTAACAACACCGGGCACTTCTCCCTACCGGGTATTTCGCGTTAGTGCAGTAGGTAAAACGTGCAATATCAGCAACCTTTATGTAAAAGGAGGAAAATTTACAGAAACAAGTACTCAGGGAGGCGGAATACTCCTCGAACAAGGAGCCTTAAACCTCTCTCATGTTACAGTTTCCGATGCGCAGGCTTACAATGGCGGGGGAATCGCCATGTATGCGCCGACAAGCTGCACCTTTGACTGGGTTACCGTCAGCAACTGTACGGGCACAATGGGTGGAGGGCTTTACTGTGGACCCGATAATAATCTCACCCTAAACAACTGCCTGTTTACAGGAAATACCGCCACGGACCCGGTTCCCTCAAAATCGCCCAATTCATCCGGCGGGTACGGAGGCGGTATCTGCAACATCGGAACGATGACGGTGAGTAATTGTGAAATCAGTGACAATCATGGCGGCGGTATACGTACTATTTATGGTATTGGGATTGCGAACCTTGGCTTGATGACCATTTCCAGTTCTGTGATTAAAAACAATGGTTATAACGGGGATCAAACCGTAATTGGAGCAGGTATTGGTTGCTTCTCTGATGGGGGTACCAGCATCAGCATCATTATAAATTCTACAATTAGCGGGAATAGTATAAACACATCCGTTAGTGGAAATGCAGTTGGGGGAGGCATTGCTTTTTTTGGAGCAGGAATTACAGGAGGTATAATTAATTGTACGGTTTCAGAAAATTCTGTATCAGCCCCGAATCTGTCCTCTGGTGGGGGCATTGGTGTCCTGATGTCTGCAGTCACCATCTCCAGCAGTACGATCGCCAACAATGCGGCTTCCGGCGAGGGGGCTGGCGTTTATCTGACGTATAATGGATCCCTTACGATCAAAAACACCATCATTGCACAAAATACCGATAACAGCACGAAATTCGACTTTGTCGGCGCTACCCTCATGGGGACTTACACCCTTACCGACAATGGCAACAACATCGTGCAATACCAGAATGTTGCCGCCTCCGAAGCAAACAGCTTTAACACAGTCACGGATATTTTGTATAACACCAAATACAATACTGACGGAACAGCCTTTACCAGTTGGACCAAAGGTGGCGATGCGAATGGCGGAAGCCTGAACCTTGCCTCCGCTGTGGCTTCCAATGGCGGCCCGACGCAAACGCTGGCCATCACCCCCGGCAGTATTGCCATCCATTCAGGCGCATGGGATGATGCCGTTACCCAGGATCAACGCGGCACGAACCGGCACGAGGGGACACCAGCCATCGGAGCCTTTGAACTCCGACCGGCGCCGGGCTACTTTTATTCAATTGATCCTCCTCCAACCTGGGACTATGAAGGTAACTGGGAAGATGGAATTGTGCCGGGCGCCACGGATAATGTGACGATATCGCCGAATACTACTTTTTCACCAAGGATATTGAGCAGTGCCGTTTGCAACGATCTGAACATTCCAGCCGGCCGGAGTGTTACTGTGAAAGAGGGCCACAGCCTCACAGTGAATGGAACCTTGCAAAACAACGCCGGAATTTACGGGGTTATAATTTCCAGCAATGCCCCGGGAACAGGTTCGTTGATCCACCATACCTCCAATGTGCAGGGTTCGGTAGCACGGTACCTCCCGGGAGCATCCCAATCCTGGCATTTTCTCTCTTCACCGGTGGCAGCACAGGCCATCAGTCCTGATTTCGTGCAAGATCCCCCGACCGATTACGATTTCTTTACCTGGCACGAAACGGGAGACACCTGGGTCAATTTTAAAAATACAACCATAGCCCCGACCTGGGAAACGGCAAACTATGACAATAACTTTGCAGCCGGCAAAGGGTACCTTGTTGAATATACCGGCACAGACCTTATCAAACAATTCTCCGGCAACCTGAATAGCGGGGGGATAGGTTTTACGCTTTCAAATCAGGGAACAGGCGCTTATGCAAGATATAATCTGGCAGGAAATCCCTATCCGTCGGCCATTGACTGGAAAGCTGCCAGCGGCTGAGACAGGACAAATCTGGAACCGAATGGTGGTGGTTACGACATGAGCATCTGGAATGATGCGGATGGCAATTATGGCTCGTTCAACAGCCAAGGATCGAGCGGGACCCACGGCGTAACCCAATTCATCGCAGTTGGCCAGGGCTTTATGGTAAAAGCAAAAGCGCCGGGAAAAGCTCCATTAAAATTCGGTCTGGTTATGGATGATGGAGTAAGGGTACACAATACCCAGGCTTACCTTAAATCAACTGATGCCATTGCCAATGTTCTCCGGCTGAAAGTTGCAGGCAATGCAAATACTTACTCCGATGAAATTGTGGTTGAGTTTGGCCATCCAACCGCCGACGGCGGCGCCGGAAAGATGTTCAGCTTTTACGAAACCGCACCCAGCCTTTACACCGTGAAGACGGATGGCAATTATTCCATTGATTTCCGTGGCGAACCCGGCGCTGTTACGATCCCGCTAAGTTTCATGGCGGGTGTTGATGGCATTTACACGCTTACCGCAAGCCAGCTTGAATCGTTTACCTCATCCTCCAATATTACACTCGAAGATGTTAAGGCTGCCAAAACTCAAAACCTTATGCAAAATCCGTCTTACACGTTTTCCTCCGCCAAAACTGACGATGGCGCACGTTTCCTGCTTCATTTTGGCGGTGCTTTCAGCGTGAATGACAAAGAAAAGATACCACCTGTAACGGTTTATACTTCGGGCAATACGGTTTATATCTCCAGCACATCAGGGGTTATGCTCAAAGGCGAGGTCATTGTGTACAATATGATCGGACAACCGGTGATAAAACGGTCGCTCAGCGAAAACCCACTGACAAGTTTCGCCATCAGCGGAGCCACCGGGTATTATCTGGTAAAAGTCATTGCGGGGGATCAGGTTTGTTCAGAGAAACTATTTATTGACAGATTGAGCAATCATTAAATCTGCCAATAAATCCTGTCACGCGTCACGCGTCACGTGTCACGTTTTCAATTCAATAAGTATCAATTATCTCCCCCCCTCCGCACGGATGATAATTTAGAATATTTCCAAAAGAATCTTTTATTAACTTTGTGCTGTTAAAGTATTAACAATACAATTTCTACTATGATAACACTTGGATCTCAGGGGAAAAACACATTTCTGGACGACGTCAATGTAAAAAGCGGAGCCAATGTGCTTGAATGTTATCAATGCGGCAAGTGTGTGAGCACCTGTCCGGTGTCGCAATACATGGATTTTCCGCCCCGCGAGATCATGCAGATGATCAAGCTGGGGTTGAGAAATGAATGTTACATGGCCAACTCTCACTGGTTTTGCCTTACCTGCTCGGCCTGTTCGGGCCGTTGTCCGCGCGAAATAGATATTCCGGCGGTGATGGAAGCCGTGCGCCACCTGGCCATTGATCAAAATTACATCAACGATTCGAAAAAAGTGAAGGAGATCCGTAAATTCCACGAGATCTTCCTTGATATGATCAAGCGCTACGGCCGTAATTATGAACTCCGCATGATGGCCGAGTTCAACATCCGTACCCGCAACCTTTTCAAAGACATGCATCTGGCGCCAAAGGCGCTGCTTAAAGGCAAGATCCCCCTGGGTGTAAAGCCGTTGAAGAGCGCCAAAGCCATCAAGCGCATGTTTGCAATTGCCGAAAAACTGGAAAAGAATAAATAATCTGACCGAAGATGAAGAAATTAACCTATTTCCCGGGTTGTTCTGCACATGGTACCAGTGAGGAATTTGACAGTACCCTCAAGCTGGTGCTCAAAACCCTGGATGTGGAACTGGAAGACATTCCCGACTGGAATTGCTGCGGTGCCACCTCTGCCCATGTGATGACCGAGAACCTCGCATATGCACTCCCCATGCGCAACCTTGTGCTTGCCGAAAAACTGGAGAACACCACCATGGGTATCGCCTGCGCCTCCTGCTATCAGCGTATGAAGGTAACCAAAGTGCACATGGACGAAAACCCTGAGCTGGCCAAACGCATCAACACCACTGTTGTTGAAGAGGGAACCTATCAGGGAACGGTCGATGTGAAATCGATGCTGCAATATGCCTACGAAGATATCGGTCTGGAAACGATCAAAAGCAAGGTGACCAAACCCCTCACCGGGTTGAAAGTTGCCTGCTATTATGGTTGTCTGCTCACCCGGCCAAAAAATATCACCAAATTCGACTCTCCTGAGTACCCGGTTTCCATGGATCAGATTTGTGAAGCCCTGGGGGCTACCGCCACCGAATTTGATTACAAGACTGAATGTTGCGGAGCTTCCTTTTCGATCTCCAATACAGAGGTTGTTGAAAATCTAAGCGGTCAGATCCTGGCGATGGCCAAAGAGAGCGGCGCACACGCCATTGTGGTTGCCTGCCCGCTGTGCCAGTCCAACCTCGACATGCGCCAGCCGGATATTGAAAAAATCCAGGGAGTGAAATACGACATTCCGATCTTTTATTTTACACAACTCATGGCGCTCGCTTTCGGATATCCGATCGATCAGTTGAAGTTCCCGAAACACATCGTTCCGGTTGAAGGCGCGTTGGCCAACATCGGGAAAGTTGAACCTGTGCCTGAAAAAGTTAAAAAACCCATCAAGGCTGTTGAAGCAGAAAGCGAGGTTAAATAATGGCAAGAGTAGGAGTTTTCGTTTGTTTTTGCGGTGCCAACATTGCCGACTATGTCGATGTTCCACAGGTGGTGGAGGAGGTCAGGCGCATCCGGGATGTAAAATATGCCGTTGAATATAAGTACATGTGTTCCGATCCCGGACAAGGGCTGATCCGGGATGCCATCGTACAGAACAAGCTTACTTCCATCGTGGTGGCAGCCTGTTCTCCGCGCATGCATGAAAAGACCTTCCGCAAAGCATTGTCGGATGCCGGTATGAACCCGTATTTGCTGGAGGTTGCCAACATCCGGGAACATTCATCCTGGGTGCACCAGAAAGATAAAAAGGCCGCCACCGCAAAAGCGATGGACCTTTGCCGCATGGCCGTGGCAAAATCCATTGCCAACGAGCAGTTGCATGAAATTTCGGTCCCGGTAACCAAACGCGCCCTTGTGATCGGCGGCGGGATTGCCGGAATCCAGGCAGCCCTCGACATTGCCGATGCACGTATTCCTGTGGTACTGGTTGAAAAGAGCCCGTCCATCGGAGGCAAAATGGCCCAGCTGGATGAAACATTCCCCACCCTCGACTGCGCCCAGTGCATCCTGACCCCGAAAATGGTTGATGTCGCATCTCATCCTTACATAGAACTCATTCCATATGCAGAAGTTCTTGAATTGCAGGGATTTGTCGGCAATTACAAGGTCAAGATCAAAAAGAAGGCATCCTACGTTAATTTCAAAACCTGTACCGGATGCGGCGCCTGCTGGCAGAAATGCCCTGTAAAGGTTCCCAATGAGTACAACATGGGCATCGACAAGCGGAAGGCGATCTATACGCCATTTCCTCAGGCCGTGCCCAACAAACCGGTCATCGATGCCGAACACTGCACCATGCTGCAAAAGGGTAAATGCGGCATCTGTGCGAAAGTTTGCCTGCCCGGAGCCATCGACTACCAGATGCAGGATGAGATCATCGAACGTGAGATCGGAGCGGTTGTTGTGGCCACCGGATATGACATGTGGGATCCAACACCATATGAAGAGTACGGTGTAGGCCGGTTTAAAGATATCATCACCTCACTGGAATTCGAACGCATGGTTTCGGCCAACGGACCCACCAACGGGATACCCCTCCGCCCATCCGATGGCAAGGTGCCCAAAAATGTTGTGTTCATCAAGTGTGTCGGCTCCCGGGATGAGGCCAAGGGCATTGAATACTGCTCTAAGATATGCTGCATGTACACCACCAAGCATACCATTTTGCTTCATCATAAGGTCCACGATTCGCATGCCTATGTTTTTTACATGGATATCAGGGCGGCAGGCAAAGGCTATGAAGAGTTTGTGAAGAAAGCCCAGGTTGATACGGGCACAACATACCTTCGCGGACGTGTGTCAAAGATTTACAAAAAAGGAGATAAGCTGATGGTTCGCGGCGAGGATGCGCAGATTGGCCAGGTAGTTGAAGTGGAAGCCGACCTTGTGGTATTGGCAACCGCCGTAAGCGCTCCCAAAGACAATCCGGAACTGGCACGTTTGCTTGGTATCTCATACGACAAATATGGTTATCTGTCGGAAGCACATCCAAAACTTCGCCCGGTTGAAACTGCCAAAGCAGGTATTTTCCTGGCAGGTTGTACCCAGGCGCCCAAGGATATCCCCGAAACCGTATCGCAGGCATCGGCTTGCGCTGCAAAGGTTTGCGGGCTCTTTGCCGGCGATACCATGAAGAAGGATCCGATGGTCTCCACCATAAACAACGAGTATTGCTCGGGTTGCCAGAACTGTGTGACAGTTTGTCCTTACGGCGCCATTGTAACCGACGATGTTCCCATCGGACATGGTTCAAAAGAGCTGCGTACCGTGGCAAAAATAAATGAAGGCGTTTGCCAGGGTTGTGGTTCCTGTGTGGCGATTTGCCGCAGCATGGCCATCAACCTGGCCGGTTTTACCGATCCTCAAATCATTAACGAGATAGTTTCAATCTGATGGAAACAGAAGTAAAAGATCAACTTGTAAGCATCGAAAAGCCCGAACTGATAGCGCCTCCCAACTGGGAACCGGTCATCATGGGTATTCTGTGCAACTGGTGTTCCTATGCCGGATCCTGGTTTCGGGTTGCCATCCGGGCGACTGTCACTACATCAGCGGAAATTATTATGCCCGTCGTCGCTTCCTGGTAACCAAGAAGTTGTTGAATTTCGTAGGTTTTCATGAAAACAGGATTCAGTTTTCCTGGGTTTCGGCTGCCGAAGGCCCCAAATTTGCGAAAGTGGTGAACAAGGTGACCGAAGACATTAAGAAACTCGGCCCGCTTCATTTGTATAAAAAAGAAAATTTCGAAAAGTAATGAACTACACGAAACAGATCCAGGATATCGCGGCGAGGCTTTTTGCTGAAGGAAAGATCGACGTGTTCGTTGGTTACCGTGTAAACGGTTTCGACGACAATCAGGTTCCGGCGCTGATAACCGGTCCGCAGGAGGTTTCCCAACTGGTGTTCACTGAAAAATCGGTTTTCAACCTCGTGAATTATCTTAAATCAGACCATACCCGCAGAAAACGGGTAGGATTGGTGGTGAAAGGTTGCGACAGCCGCTCCCTGAACCTGATGCTGACCGAAAACCAGGTGAAACGTGAAAACCTTTATGTGATTGGCATTTGCTGCGAGGGGGTAACCGATGATGCCGGACAAAAGATGCAGAACTGCACGGAGTGCATGGTTCCCGACGCGGTAGTGAGCGATGAGCTGCTTGGGACGCCGACGGCCACAGGGATGAAGCCCTATGAACGAAACGTGGATATCAAAGCGCTTGCTGAAAAACCACTGACCGAACGCGCCGCCTATTTCGAAGAAGTTTTCGAAAACTGTATCAGGTGTAATGCCTGCCGCCATTCCTGCCCGTTGTGTTATTGTGCCAAATGCTGCATCGATCAGGAGACCGCAACACTTTACAATGGTGCCAATACCACTTCCGGTGCATTTCATGCCCTGATGACCTGGTCGCTTCACCTGGCAGGCCGTTGTGTCGATTGCCGGAATTGCGAGAAAGCTTGCCCGAGCCATCTTCCACTGCATCTGCTGCACAAACAGAACGAAAGTGTGATCTATGAGAACTTCCAGGAGCATCTGGCCGGGGTAATTCCCGAAGACCGGGGCGCCTTCTACAAATACAGTCTGAAAGATCCCGATGATTTTATCATGTAATCCGATTCAAACCTTATGAGCGTTGAAACATTTGTTACCGATAAAGCCGGCTTGCAAAAATTCTATGAGGCCATCATGGCGGGTCATGAAACCTATGCCCCGGTAGAAAAATTCGGCAAATATGATTTTAAGCGGGTGGTCCGGCTTTCGGAATGTGATCCGGAATCGCCCATTTCCAGGACACAGAGCATCAAACCTCTTTTCTTTCCCCGATCGGCCAAGGTGATGAAGTACGTTGCCACCAGCGCGGGAACGGAAGTATCTGAAGTGGATGAAGATCCGCTGGCCGTAAAACGGGTCATCCTGGGCGCCAAACATTGCGATGCCCGCGCGCTGCAGGTACTCGATAAAGTGTATAACTGGGATTACATCGATACCGATTACCAGAAACGACGCGAAAATACCGTGATTATCTCAACCCGCTGTGATAAGGCCGATACTCACTGCTTCTGCACTTCGCTCGACTACGACCTTGAAAATCTCGACGCGATGGATGTTCTGGTGGTCAATGGCCTCGACGGAAAAATCTATATCAAGTCAAAAACGGCAAAGGGAGCAGAACTCCTGAATACCGATGTCACGCGTCACGCGTCACGCGTCACGGAAGAAGTCTCAGAACCCGTGCTTAAAAAGCAATTCGAAGCCTTTGCAGGTTCTTTCCGCCTGAAGATGGATTACAAAGAGGTGAACGCGAAACTCTCAAAGATCTTTGACACACCTGAATTTGAGGATGTTTCGGGCAGTTGCGTGAGTTGTAATACCTGCGCGTTTGTTTGTCCGACCTGCCACTGCTTTAAAATCTCGGATGAAAAGGTGAAAGATACCGGTGTTCGTTACAAGAGTTATGACTCCTGCAACAACGGTTATTTCACCCTCATGGCTGGTGGCCACAACCCGCGCCCGGTCAAGTATCGTCGCTGGCGGCAGCGTGCCATGCACAAATTTGTTTATTACAAGGAACGGTTTGGAGAGAATCTTTGCGTGGGATGCGGAAAGTGCACGATCTCCTGCCCGGTGAACATCAGTATTTTTGAAGTAGTTAATCAGGTAGCACAATAGCAATATGGAACAGCTTTTAGTCCCGATGATCTGCAAGGTTGACAAAGTCATCCAGGAAACACCCGATATTCGTACCTACCGCCTGACATTCAGGGACGAGGGGATGATGGAGAAATTCAGCTACCTGCCCGGCCAGTTTGTGGAATTCTCGTTGCTTGGCTCAGGTGAATGTACTTTTTGCATAGCCTCATCGGCCACCCGGAAGGGATATTTCGACTGTTCCATCAAAAAAGCAGGTGTCGTGACCGCCGACATTCATACCAGCATTGAGGAGGGTGATGAAGTGGGTATCCGCGGGCCATTCGGGAACTGGTTTCCGCTCGATGACATCAAAGGAAAAAACCTGTTGTTTGTTGGCGGTGGTATCGGGTTAGCGCCGTTGCGTTCACTCATCCAGTATTGCATCGACAACAGAAACGATTACAAGGATTTCACCATCCTTTACGGCGCCCGCACTTCAGCTGACATGTGTTACAAGGATGAAATCAAAGAGTGGCAGGACGATAAAAGCCTGAAAGTTGTTCTTACCATCGACAAACCGGAGGATACCTGGGCATCCAATGTAGGAGTTGTTCCAAAGATTCTGGAAGAGGTGGTGAAGCCGGTGATCGAAAACACCAAGGTGATCACCTGCGGTCCGCCCATCATGATCAAATACACCATCCAGTCATTGCTGAAGCTCGGCTTCGCCGACAAGGATATCATCACCACCCTGGAGATGAAGATGCAATGTGGTCTTGGCAAATGCGGCCGGTGCAACATTGGTTCGACTTACGTTTGCAAGGATGGACCCGTATTTACCAACGAGCAGTTGAAATCGTTACCTGACGAGTTCTAGCGGTTTATCTCGAAATAAACGGGACTATCGCCGCGATAACACCGGTGCACACAACTACCATGATGAACAGATTATACCTGACATTGTAGTTGCCGAGCAGCGATTCGTCATAATACTTTGATACATTCTGGTCTTTGTACATGGCAAGCAGCCCATTGACAAGTTTTGTCCGGGTTTGTCTGCCCTTGAGAAGTCCGATGATGACCACGAGATTGACGAGTACAATCAGCGTGACGAAAACGAACATGACAATCAGGGTTGAATTTTCAGTTCTTGATTTTTCCGCCAAACCCGAATTGATACCGAGTGTGATCAGGTTCAGGACGATGGCTGTGAGTATGAAGATAATATCTGTCTTCGTATTTTGCTCCAGTTCCTTGGTGATGTGGTTATGAACAAATTCCAACATGGGTGCCTCCTTTTTTAAGAATGGTTTGTATCAAAGGTAAAACTATTTTTTTGTTCGTTCTTTTTCCTAATTTTGATTTGCAGTACTTCCGGGTATTTTCACCTGGCGAAATTATGCCATGGTTCCCCGAAGCATGAGAAATACCCTTGTAAAATGGTTGTAAATTGTTTTACAACCATTCTGCAGGCTAATTTTTTAATAGTAGTCGAAATTTGCCCGGGAAAGACCTCACATATTTTGAATTGTTGAAAAATAAGATTGTAGCTATGATGCAACAATCCTATCCGGGAATTAATCCCTCCATTTCTGAATGGAAGGGCCAGGAGATCACCGATTTTCAGGAAGAGCTGCACATTAAGGTCAAAGCAAATATCAGTGAGAAATGGTTTTACACCCATATGAAATCAGGTCATGCTTCAGTTCCGCGCATCGATATGCTGAATTTTTTAAGCCGTTATGCCGGTTATGAAAACTGGGATGATTTCGTTTTTAAAAACAGGAATATTGTCGAAATTGAAGCACTCTCAAACACCTTGCACCCATCAGCCAACCGGCTTTTTATTATTATCCCCTTAGTTGTCCTGATCATTGTTCTACTCTTTTATGGTTTATTCAGATTGTTCAATACCAGGGAATATACTTTTTGTTTTCGTGATGCCGATACCCGGGAGCCTGTAACCAGCAGCAAAATTGAAATCAGGCTGATTCAGGATGGTGAATCTCCGGTAAATTATAGTTGCGGACCAGATGGATGTTTCAGGTTAAAGACAGATCAAAGCAAAGTGAAGATGGTGGTCACGGCCCAATATTATCAAACGGATACCATCAACCGCATTCTGAAAAAACTTGAATTGAATGAAACGGTATACCTTCATGCCAACGAATATGCCCTGATGATCCACTATTTTTCGAAGATGAAAGCGGATGACTGGGGAAAACGAAAAGCCCGGCTCGACGCCATTGACCACGGCCAAAAGCTGCGATGACCAGACTCAATCGGATGCAACGCGCGAGGAGACCCGGATGACCGTTATCAAAGACAGTGTCAGATCAGCATTTACCGCTGAAACTCTTTCCGAAGCTTCCCTGCAGGCATTTGAATTTGCAGCAATGAATAAACTCTCCGATCTTGGCGACTACCAGGCCATTGTCAGTGACACATCCGTTGCGCTGCCTTTCAGGGAAAAAGCACGGGAAATGATCCGCGGGCTTTTCATTTCAGAAGAAGTTTCTTTTCCCCTGACAGGGATTGAGACAGACTCGATATGGGTGCAACAGGGATTGCAGTTTGCAGGGCATTCGAGCTATTGCGGAAAACTCGGCTATTCATGCAATCCGGCGCGACAAATTCCTTCAAATAAACCTGACCGGGTCACAAACAAGGGAACCATCGATTTCTCCGTTATTAAACATGAAAAGGTCTTCGGAACAGACAGTTTATTGGTATGGTTAGGGAAATTGGACTAAAACGCAGTTAATACCAATAAAATTACTTGCCAAAGGCTTTGAATAATTGCCCTAAGAGATTCATTGCATCGGCCACAACCTGTTCGCTTTCCACAGGGATTTTCAGGTAGGTTTTTCCGGAGGTAGGGTCCTTATCAACGAGCGAAGATACCAGTTTTTGGGTAGCCTCCGGAGAGGAAAAGGTTAGAGCCAGCCCACTCAGAAAGTTCAGTCCTCCGGCAATTAGTGCAGCCGGCTCCGGCAGATAGGAGGGTGTGATAGCTTTTGTAGTAACGTCTTCCGGTTCCTGGGATGGAACATCATCATCTCCGGGAAAATCCGGAAGTATTGCTTCTGCATTTTGTCCCGGAATTTCAACTTCATCTGTTGTTTGCTGTAAATCATCGTATTCAGCCTGAATATCTGTGGGAATTTGAATATCTGCAGCAGCATCCGTAGTGGAAGCAGCGGTAATTTTTTCGACGGTTTTCATAAATTCACGGAACTTATCTTCTCCCATGAAGATAGAATCTTCGCCATTGTTCATGATCCCATCGAAGAGTAAACTTTTAAAATTCAGCACTCCGATCATGCGGTGTTCTATGGTGCCGGTGGAAATGAAATTGATAACCGAAACTTTATTTTTCTGACCGTAGCGGTGTACGCGTCCGATGCGTTGTTCAAGCACCGCCGGGTTCCAGGGAATATCGAGGTTGATGATCATTGAGGCCGTTTGAAGGTTCAAACCAGTACTGCCGGCATCAGTGGATAAAAATACACGGCATGAAGGGTCATTGTTGAAATGATCGAACAGTTCCTTCCGGTTGCGGCTGGGAACGTTGCCGTTGAGGTAGCGATAACCGGTGTTTTGTTGATCAAGTTCGTTAGCGACCAGCCGGGTCATCCGTTCCCATTGGCTAAAAATGACCACCTTTTCATGATTCCCATCGAGGTATTCGGCAAGAATGTTCATCAACTCACCGATTTTAGTATCATGCCGGGTTTGCTGGTCAACAATATAGGTGCTGTCACACACCATGCGCATCAGGTTGAGATTGATCAGAAGCCGCTGGCGGTCCTGCTCGTTTAAAAAGCCAAATCTTTTCCATTTATCAGCAATTCTGGCTACGATGTTGCCAAATTCTTCATGCATTCCCATTTGCTGTTCGGTCATAGAAACGAAGAGATTTTTGTCCATTCGCTCGGGAAGTTCCGACATCACCTCCTTTTTGGAACGGCGGATCATGATGCCAGAGAGTTTCTGACTTATTTCGTGCAAATGGTTGTACCCTACAACCCGTCCGGTTTCGTTCTTCACCTGGTAGTAATCAAGAAACTGATAGTATGGGCCAAGTTTAAAAGGATCAATGAATTGAACGATTGAATAAAGTTCTTCCAATTTGTTTTCGAGTGGAGTGCCGGTCAACACAAGAGCATAAGGCGACCTGATCTTTTTAACGCTTTGCGCAATTTTTGTCTTCCAGTTCTTGATCCGCTGAGCTTCATCAAGAATCACCATGTCAAAGGCCACCTGATTGATGGAGTCGAGGTCGTGGCTTAATGTGTGGTAAGAAACAATTTTATAAAAAGCCTCCGAATTATATTGCCCCCGACGGACGTGAGGGAGTCCTTCTATAACTTGTACAACGCCTGTAGAAAAGCGCTGTATTTCGGATTGCCATTGGTATTTTAAGGAAGTTGGACAAATAATCAGCACACCTGATATTCCCTGTTCCTCCTTCATTAAATCCGCTACCCCGATGGCCTGAATTGTTTTACCCAATCCCATTTCATCGCAGATCATGCTTCGGCCGGCCTTTGCCGCGAAAAGGATTCCTTTTTGCTGGTAGGGGAATAATTTGGCTGTAAGGATCCCTTCAAGTTCTTCTCCGGTTGGATACCGGTCGTTGATCCATTTAAACCGGTGCTGTTGTTCTCTGGTTTCGAGGATGAACTGAAGGGCATCGTCGTAACAACGAAAATCGGAATCAATGGCGCTTGCCCGCATCCGGAATTGCTCAAAGTTTGCAAATCCGAAAGGAGTTAACGTCAACTCTTTGTCGAAAAATTCCCAGGCAATGTTTTTGAATTTTACAGGGGAATCGCTCCCGATCCTGAGTTTAATCCTGCGTTCTTTACCATATTGCAGGAAAACCGAACTGTATGGAGGGGTGTGTCCTTTTTGGAGAATGGCTGCCAGACGAGGGGTTGACTGAATCCGGAGTAAAACCCCCTCGATATGCTTGCAGGTTCCCAGATGGTTGGTTTTAAAATCAAGACAGGAGCAAAAATTCATTTCCTGTTCATTGTCCCTGATCGCCACCTTGTAGGTGTTTTTTGTTTCGGGATTGAAGACAGAATAGTCGCTGAACACCGGATGACCTTCCAGCTTTTTAATGTCAAAGTTCTTACCGGCAACAAATTGCTTCCTGAGAGCGATTTGCCATGCTTCGATTGACAGGTCAGCTGGTTGGCGATGATAAGAAACCGTTTCGGTTTTTTTTTCGGTTGTTAATTTCCTCCCGGTTGGCTTGGGTTTTTTTTGTTGCATGATGAAGTAGTATAAATTTAGCAGGGACGATTGATAAAAACGCTGAACTCTTTCGCAAAACTCTTCACCTCGAACTCAATAAAAGAGTATTCAGCCACTCCGTTGATAACATACGGATCACTGTCCATGATTTCCATGGCCTCGGATTTACTTGCTGCATTCATCAGGATAAATCCGCCGGTGCGCGGGATTTGTGGCCCGGAACAGATGGTAATTCCTTCTGAATAGAGGTTTTTCAGAAATGCACGATGCGCTTCGAGGTATTTGTCAACCTCTTCAAGGGGCTTCAGATAGATGGAATGAATGGCGAACATGGTTGTTGATTTTGACGCTAAATTAGTCTATATTGCTAAAAACTCCCGTTATTTATGTTACCTGGCGATCATGCTGATTTGCCCGCTGACCTCTTTTAGTCAGAATGTTCCTGTTCCGGCTGCTGACAGAGCAGCAACGCACCATGAATGGCCCGATCAGCCCTATCTGCCGCCTCAGCCTGGTGCACAAGAAATCTCACCGGCTCACGGATTAAAAAGCACCGGATTTTTTACAACACAGGTCAATGTTGATGTGAACGGAAACAACATCGTGGATGATGCGGCCAACGAGCCCTCGATTGCCGTTGACCCGACCAATCCCGATAAAATGGTCATTGGCTGGCGACAATTCGACAATATTAGCAGCAATTTCAGGCAGGCAGGATATGGCTATTCTTCCAATGGAGGTCAAAGCTGGACTTTCCCCGGCGTGATCGATCCGTTGATTTTTCGCTCAGATCCTGTGCTGGATTTCGATACGGCAGGGAATTTTTTTTATAACAGCCTGACGACGGTCACGGGCGATTACACATGCAATGTTTACAAAAGTGTGAATGGAGGAGCCACCTGGGATTTTGGAACCGAAGCCCATGGTGGAGATAAACAATGGATGACCATTGACCGAACCGGTGGGTCGGGCAGCGGCAACATCTATTCAGCCTGGAACTCCTATTACAGTTCCTGCACACCGGGGTTTTTCACACGGTCGGCCAATGCAGGCGCAAGTTACGAAGATTGTGTATTGGTTGACGGGAATCCTTATTGGGGCACGATGGAGGTCGGGTCTGATGGCGCCCTGTTCATCGCCGGAGCCGGCGTGAATGATGGCGTAACCGTGGTAAAATCGAGCAATGCGAAGGTTCCCGGTTCTGTGATTCTGTGGGATTATTCAACGTATGTTGACATGGATGGATACGTCACCATGCAAACACCGGTTAACCCTGTCGGCCTTCTTGGCCAGGTCAGCATTGATGTTGACCGGTCTGGTGGTCCGGGCCAGGGTAACATTTATGTGCTGGCTTCTGTAGCCCGGATTTCGGTAGCTGATCCCGCTGATGTGATGTTCGCAAAAAGTACCGATGGCGGGATCACTTTTGGACCGCCAAAACGCATCAACAATGATGTGAGTACGGATAATTACCAATGGTTTGGTACCATGTCTGTTGCTCCAAACGGACGCATTGATGCCATCTGGCTCGATACGCGTAATGATTTTCCCGGTTCTTATCTGTCGGCCCTGTATTACTGTTATTCCAGCGACCAGGGAGAAACGTGGTCGATCAATAAAAAACTGTCCGATTTGTTTGATCCCAACGTGGGTTATCCTCAGCAGGAAAAAATGGGGGATTATTTCGACATGGTATCGGATGATGGAGGGGCGCACCTCGCCTGGGCCAACACCTTAAACGGAGAACAGGATGTTTATTATACGCACATCATTCCATCGATCGTCGGCATTGCTGATAAACCTGCTTCTCGTAAATTTTCAATTTCAGCTTCTCCCAACCCATTCCTGAACCAAACAACCATCCGGTATCAGATTCCGGATGATTGTCTGGTGAAGGTTGTTATCTGCAACATCTACGGGGAGCAAATCCGGACGCTGGTTGATAAAAACCAGCCGGCAGGCGACTACACCGTAAATTTTTCCGATCAGGACCTCCCCGCCGGGTTTTATTTGTGCCGGGTAACGGCCGGGGAGCAGATGAAGATTGTAAGGTTGGTGAAGGTTAAGTCGTGACACGTGACACGTGACGCGTGACAAGAGCTGCATGTTAAAATGACCGGATCGGAACGACACAGAGGGTGTTGAACTTTGCGGTGAAGCCCTGCAGCCCGCTGGTAAAATACTGCATCCATGCATATTCGGCGCTGAACTCAGTTGAGCTCCAATAGCCTCCGGTGGAAATCCATGAAAGGACGCTTTTTTCCTGGAACAACAGGTTCAATTCATATTTTGATGGCATATACCAGTCGCCATAACCGCCACCCTGATAACCGGCACAAATCTGCGCGGCATTGCCTCCTGTTCCCCGGTTGAGAATAATCCGCTCGGTGTTAAACTGACCGGCATAGACATTATCCCTGACCGCATTTGTTGTGGTATAGCCACCATCATTCCAGGAAACAAATGAGATCGTGTAAGAAGTGTCAACAATTAAACCATGCTGCCCGCCATCCCAGGTATAAAACACTTTACCCCCGCCATATGGTTCGCCAATGAAGTGTATGTTATTGACTGCTGCTGCCGTGGCCTGAATCGTGTTATCCGGGAACATGATGCCACCCGAAGTCGTTTGGATGGTACCGGCTACCGTTAGCGGCTGGCCAGGTGCTGTCGTGCCAATGCCAACACGGCCTCCGGTAATAGCGGTGCGGCCAGCCGAATGAATCAGTAATTTGTCGTCCCAATCTTCGGAAATACAGACATAATTCCCGTCTCCGAAATTAAGTCTGGCAGCGCTTCCGAAATTACCCGGTCCGATCAGTCGGAAGGTCTCGTTTGTTCCGGCAACAGTTAATTTATGGGTGGGGTTGATTAAACCTATCCCGATATTCGTGCCATCGTTGTATAATGTGCTCCCGGCCATCCATATCCCCGCGTCATTGCGCAAGGTTTGTCCACTTGTTCCCACTGAAGCAACGAAAGGATTCCACCTGTTGCCATCCCAGTAGTAATAACCTGGAACTACATTGTCGGGAGGATTGCCTGCGGTGGATGTATTATAAACTAGCAGGCCTGTGACGGGGGAAACAACCGGGTTGGCCGAGTAGGGGGCAATTAGTTCGACCCGGGGGGGCAATAAGCCTTTGTCGGTGAATGTTATATCCAATCCTGCCGAAGGATCGGGGGGGAGGAGGGCGGTATTGATACCAACCTGTGCCATCGTAAAACTGGCTGAAAGAAAAAAGAGCAGATAAGCAGCGATGAGGTTTTTCATGGTTCAGATGTTTGTTAAAATGCCCGGATTGCGCGCACAAGGTAGGTGCTGCTTTTAGCTAAATGGAACTGGACGCCGCTGTTAAAAGCCAGAATCCACGCCTCGCTGGCATCATACTCTGAGGAGCTCCAATAGTTGAGGGCGTAAAAATTGCCAACTACATCTTTTTGCTCATATAACAGGTTCAACTCATATTTTGAAGGCAAATACCAGTCGCCAAAAGTCCCGCCTTTAAAATTTGCGCAAATCTGGGCTGCATAGCTACCCGAATTTTGATAGATAACAATGCGTTCCGTATTTGACATACCCGCAAAAACATCATCCCTGACAGCATTTGTTGTTGCGGAACTGCCATTGGACCATTGGATTGCCGCACTCTGGTCGACAACGGCTGCAATCAGGCCATGTTGTCCGCCGGTGGATACATAAAACACGATGCCGCCTCCATAGCTTTCACCGATGGTGTGTACATTGTTGACGACTGCTGCGGTGGTTTGTACTGTATTATCAGGAAACATGATACCGCCGGAAGTAGTTTGAATGGTGCCGGCAACAGTCAGAGGCTGATCCGGTGTGGTTGTTCCGATGCCGACATTTCCACCGGTAAAAGCGGTTCGTCCGTTGGCGTGAATCAGCAAATTGTCATCAACATCTTCAGAAATGGAAACAAAATCTTCATCTCCAAAATTCATTTTTGCATTGCTGCCATAAGAACCAGGCCCGATCAGGCGGAAGGTTTCGGTTGTGCCGGCAACGGTTAATTTATGGGTTGGATTGATCAAACCGACCCCGATATTGGTGCCATCGTTGTACAGTGTGCTGCTGGCCATCCATATCCCTCCTTCATTTCGCAGGGTTTGTCCGGTTGTCCCCGGTGATGCAACGAAATGATTCCACATAATGCCATCCCAGTAATAATACCCGGGAACGACATTGTCGGGAGGATTGCCTGCGGTGGCCGTGTTATAAACCAACAAGCCAACGGCGGGGGAGACAATCGGGGCAGCCGAATAGGGGGCGGTTAGTTCCACCCGGGGTGGCAGCAACCCTTTGTCGGCGAATTTTACATCCAATCCCGCTGAAGGATCGGGGGGAAGGTTGTCAATGTTGATGCCCACCTGGGCAAATAGTGAGCCGCTGAAAAGCAGGAATGTTGCGATAAGAAGAGCTAAATTTTTCATGTTTAAATTGTATTTGTTGGTTTTTAACAAGTTTGTTCGATTAGTTTTTAATGACCTTTGCTATCTCCGACTTGTCGCCGGATTGCACATGAACCATATAAATTCCGATGGGTTTTCCAGACAGGGAGAACTGAAATCTGGATTCTGAATTGATTGTTTTCTGCAGGAGTTTGTTTCCATTCATGCTGTAAACGCTCACATTGGCCGATGCGGCTGTCCCTGGTTCCATTAACTCAACAATGACTATATCCGTGGTGGGATTTGGATAAACTCTGATGAACTGTTTTTTAATAACCTGTTCGATGCCAAGAGAGTTCTCGTCATCATGGCTTGCTGCAAGCGGGTTTTTCTCAGAACCACAATAAGTTCCGGTGGTTGTGATGTGGGCGTAAAGGTAACCGCCTGGAAACACCTTCGTCCCAGGAAGCATGACAATTCTGTTCCCGGCTACCATGGTAACGCTCCCGTTATTTTCCACGATAAAGGTTTTACCATCGCCGGCCACTGTTAAAACCTGAGTGGCATCATAACAAGTTGTCACACCGTTTGGAGTGATAATGTTGGCCAATTCCTGATTAACCGGAGGCGATGAACTTTTAACTCCTGTAAATGAACCGAATGAAGTGATACCGCGGGCCGTTAATTTGTGATTGACGGCATCGGTCAGAGCATAGGTGACCCAGGGCAGGGGGCTCACCTTTGTGCACGAGAGCATGCTTTCTGTTCCGGTTACATCCGATGCTGTATATTGAAATGTTGCGTCGCAATTAAAGCTGGTAATGCCCGACTGTGTTATATTCCAATACCGGTTCAGGAAATTTCCCGTGATACCGGGGTCGGGGTAAACAATGTTTTTAAGATTCACACCGATATAGTTGCCGGCAGGGAATACGCCCCCGGTGAAATTCAACGACACAGGAGAATATTCCGGTGTGTCCGTGTCATCTCCGACCGGCCAGGTAAATACACCTGTAAAGCCTGTGGAAAATTCTTTGCGCAGTTCTCCGGATCCGGTCACAACGATCATGATGGATGCCGAAGGGGTTCCTTCAATGGTTGCCAAAGGCCCGAGAAGCAGGTTGTAGTTGCCAAGTGAAACAGCTCCGTTGATCAGGGTCATGGTTCCATTAACATTGGTGTTTCCGCCAATTTCAACCCCGGATGAATTATTGACGATCATGGATTGAATGATGTTCTCTCCGGTAATGGTTTGACTGGTTGTCCCTGAAAATTCCGCAGTCCCGGAGCCAATCTGATTTGGCAGACGGTTTTCATTTGAGAGATCCTTATGGAGGATCAGCGTTCCTGCGTTATCGAGGGTTGCGCCATTTTTAATCACCAGGTTGCTTGTGGAAACAAACGAAGTCCCGGATGAAACTGTTACTGTTGTTCCGCTGGTTATCACGTTATCAGCCCTGGATGGAGGCAACCACAGGAAAACGAGAAACATGGGTAAGCCGGCAATGCGTAAAAGGATTGGTTTTTTCATGGCAAATGTGTTTAATGAATACTTTGCCAAAATTATAACCGCAGGAGGGGGTGCGCAACAGGATAAAGTACCGGGTTTATCTTATCAGTCTTTCCTTCAGCGCTTTGATCACGGCCTCAGACTTTGAGTTGACGTGAAGTTTTTTGTAGATGTTGTTGATGTGAAAGCGAACGGTACCCATGGAGATGCAGCAGGAGTTGGCGATCAT
Organism: Bacteroidota bacterium; assembly: GCA_026391845.1. Lineage (GTDB taxonomy): Bacteria > Bacteroidota > Bacteroidia > Bacteroidales > FEN-979 > CAIVAT01. The sequence goes on from JAPLDG010000303.1 coordinate 36,891, forward strand.
TTTATAGCTGTCGCCTTCAACGAGGCATTTCAGGATGTCGAACTCCCTGGATGACAGGGCATAATCGTTGTTTTTTGCAATGGCAGGACTGGAAAAGAAATCAAATACGATCCGTGCAATTTCACCGGTCATGGGAGAACCTCCATGATGGAGTTCAGCAATGGCTTCAATGATTTCCACCGCCGATGATTTCTTCAGCATATAGCCTGTAGCTCCGGCGCAAAGCGCTTCGAACACCTTGGTTTTATCCTCAAAAACAGTCAGGATCATGATGTTTATTTCGGGGAATGTCGCCTTGATCATGGCTGTGGCTTCAATTCCGGATATTCCGGGCATATCAATGTCCATGAGAATGACATCCGGTTTGGCAACAAAACAGTTTTCCATTACCATGGAGCAATCGGAATAGGCTCCCATCAATTGGAGAGTGCCTGTTCCCATAATGAGGTAGGAGAGGCTTTCGCGCAGTGCGTCGTTGTCTTCGTATATGGAAACCCGGATGTTCATCTTTTCAGTTGTCATTTTCTATATGCAATATTACGATGGAAAAACCCGGATTACAACTGAATAATTATATGGGGGGCGTGACGGGTGACGGGTGACACGTGACGTATCAAGGGTAACTTTGGTCACGCGTCACGTGTCACGCGTCACGTGTCACCTTTTTTTAGTCTCACCTTAAAATTTTCACCGATTTGCATTCCGCGTATTTGATGGCATTGTTGATTGACTCCTTGGCGATCAGGTAAACATTTCGTCTGACCTCCATGGGCAGTTGCAAGGCGTTCATCTGTTTATCAAAGCAGATTTCTGACAGAATATTTTTCGATTCAAGCAGGGGGATTGCAAATTCGCGGATTCGGAGTCCGAGGTTCTGAAATTTATCATTTGTAGGATTGACAACCCAAACAATGTCATCGATCTTTTCCAGCATTTTATGGGCATTGGTTCCGATGGTAGCCAGCATTCTGGCTGATTGAGGGTTCTCAATCTGCTGAGCCAGGATGTCGCTTAGAATGGAAATACTGCTCAGCGTTGATCCGACATCATCGTGGAGGTCGCTGGCAATGCGGGTTCTCAATCGTTCAAGCCGGAGAAGTTCCCTCACCCTGTAACGGAATATACTGAAGAGAATAAACCCGGCAGCCAGCAGAACCAGGGTGATAAACCACCATGTTTTCCAAAAAACGGGTTTTATCGTGAGCCATATTGAAGCTTCCTGATCAAGCCAGATCCCCCTGTTCGACACCTGAAAAACAAACCGGTATTTTCCGGGAGGCAGATTGGTGTAACGCGCTTCCCTAATCATTCCGGCCATGTTCCAGTCTTTGTCATATCCTTCCATTTTATACCTGAAAAGGATCTGTTTTACATCCTGAAAACAAATTCCGGTGTAACGGAATAACAAATTATTCTGATCTGCTTTCAGGATGATAGGATGCGCCTGACCGGCAATTATTCCCAGCGGGAAATTCTTCCCGTTGACCTCCATGGATTCAATCAATAACTTGATATTCAACGGTGTAAAATCAAAATCCCTGATATTTTTTGTTTCAAACTTCCCTGTACCACCAATGTAAATATTTCCGTTAAAATCTGTGTAAAGGCTTTCATCATAACTCAGTGGCCTGCTGAGCGCGTTGTGTTCGTCGAAAAGGTGGAACGATTCATCATAGGGGTTGATGTAGAGTAGCCCGTAATTGATCATCCAAATGCAGCCATTAACATCCATGGTCATTCTCCCTGTGGTCGGATTATTCAGCCCGTTCGACATGTTATAAAGCTTAAACCGGAAATGGCCTTTTTCCGGTGTTTCAATGCGCAGCAAACCGGCTACATCTGCAATCATCCACATCCGGCCAAGAGTATCGCGAACAATTCCGTTGATCCAGCGTTTGGTGACGCCGAATTGGAGCAGAGAATCCATCACTTCGTTGTGGAAGCAATTTTTCCCGGGATCATAGATGCTTACCCCGTTGTCGGTGCCAATCCAGATGTTTTTAAATTTATCTGAACAAAGGGCTCCGATGCGTCCACCATCAATGATACTGGTTGTATCAAGCGGATTATGCTGATAATTGGTGATCCCTGTTCGTGAAGAGTCTATTTTAAAGACCCCTTCGCTATGAGTTCCGATCCATAAATTGCACCGGTCGTCTTCCATGATGGCATACAATATCGGTTCTTTTAACATCAGCAGCTTGCCTGCGGGTGTGCGGAAGGGCATCAGTCTCCTTCCGGTCTGGTCAAGATACCAGAGACCCGAAGTTGTTGCAAGCCAGAGCCTGGAACGTGAATCTTTGTAAAGATTGAGAATGCTGAGTTTACTTTTACCTGTATTGATGGCAGGTTTAATGATACTCCATTTACCGCTCCGTTCATCCAGGTCGAGAAGACCGGTACAATCTGTTGCTCCAACGTATAAATGCCCTGTTTCCTTATCCTTGAAAAAAGAGTTGATATTGTTGTTCTCAAAGGGAATGGCAACATTCCGGAACGATCGGTATTGCTGGTTCAGAATATTGATCCCGTGATCACCGATCACCCAGAGATCCTTCTTATTATTCAGGTATTTTATTAGGGTTACATCATTGGACAACAAGGATTTTTCATCACCGGCAATTTTTTGGCAGAATTTGAACGAGTGATCAATTTTATTAAAAATTCCCAGTCCGCGATTGGGGGTGGCCAGCCAGAACTCATTCCGGTTTTTTTTGGTAATTCCGACAATGCTGACAGGTTTTTGCGAATCAAATGGATATTCCTGCCACTTCCCGGTTTCAAGGTCGAGGCGATTCAATCCCATGCCCCAGCCACAGTTCCAGAGATAGCGGCCGGAATCGAGGTTGAGTGCGATGATGTCAGCCATTCTGTTGATTATTTTTTTATAATCATGGGAAATGGTGTTGCTTACCTTGTCAAACTGAAGTAACCCTCCCAGGGTTGAAATCAGCAACTTGTCCTTGTTTCGCGGATCCTGGATAATGCAGGTAATAAAATTGAAATCATATTCCCTGTCGGTTTTTATTTCGCTTTTTCTCAGTGGAAAATACTTAAACCCGACCGGGTTCCGGTTCATTTTTACCAATCCGTGTTCGGAACCTATCCAGATGCTTCCATTTGCATCCTCAAAAAAACAGCCAATGCTTCTTACGGGAAACCAGGCTTTCCCCTTGCGGTAAACAGAGTAGTTTGTAAATTCACCGGAGAAAGGATCATAGACCGAGAGGCCGTCGAGGGTTCCGATCAACAGCAGAGAATCGTGTGTTTCAAATAAAAAGTTGATGCACAAGTCGATCACGGAGGTGCTGTCATTCCGGTCAGGTCTGAATTCGGTCGTATTGCGCCCGTCGAATCGTGCCAGGCCATTGTCGGTTCCGATCCAGATATAACCCCGGAAATCCTGAAGTACACAACGTACCCGGTTGGAAGGCAGCCCGTTTTCACGCGTAAAATGAGAGAAATGCATCACCTCCTCCTGTGCCGGCAGCAGATTGTAGCATACAGTGAGAGCCAGTATGAAAATCAGACGGTGAAAAGAAGGTTGTGACATTTTGGCGAAAGGTAATATTATTCTGACAGGCAACCAAATTTCCGGATGGATGTCTGTTTTATCTGTTGCGTTCAGAATGATGATCAGCTTTCTCTTTTTGACATAACAATATTTAAGAGGAGGAAATTGTTTTTCAGGAAAATCTTTACAGAAAGATCGAATGATCTTATATAGCACCATATCAAATTTTTATCTATCTTTGCAATGTTATGTTTCCCGAATTTATCCATCCCTAAAATTCCATACCCATGCGTTACTTTACAATTGCCCTGCTTTCTGCTGTGCTATTTTTCATGTTTTACACAACGGGATCAGCCCAGAATGATGTTCCCATTCATCCTACACTGCTTGGAAAGGGAGTATTCATAGGGATATCCCCGGCGCTCCGCGATCTTCCGCCTATAACGGCAGAGGAATATGCTGTGTTGGAAAAAAAAGGAGAGATGAAAGTCCTTAACAAGAAAATGGAACTGCGTTCTTATCCATATGCAGATATAGCGCTGCCGAAAGGCGCCGACCCTGTGTGGCAACAGACCATGGGCATGACGAACGGGTCACGGGCGCCGATTGTAAATTTTGACGGGCAGGTTTCCCCCTATTGGCCGCCCGACTGCAACGGTACTGCCGGCCCTAACCATTACATGCAAACCATCAATAGTACTTATGCGATTTACAATAAAACGGGTGGCCTGGTGGCAGGGCCCACCAATATGAACCTCTTATTCGGCACTGTTACAGGCGCTACATGCAATGACGGAGATCCCCTCATTCTCTTTGATGAACAGGCTGACCGATGGCTGGCTGTTGAATTTTCAATCTGCGGATCAAACGACTACATGCTGATTGCTGTTTCCACTACCAATAATCCTGCCGGTACATGGTATAAATACTCTTTTGACGTGGCTGATATGCCTGATTATGAAAAATTTGGGATTTGGCAGGATGGTTATTACATGGGAGATAATAACAGCACAGGCAATGATATTTACGTATTTCAACGTTCGGTGATGCTGACCGGAGGCGCCGGTCCTAAGATGGTGGCTTTCAATAACTCATGGCGACCGACTACCATCGATGGTTTTATGTGTGTTCCGCCGGTTGACAATGATGGCGCTTTTGCTCCTGCCGGTTCTCCGGGTCTTTTTATTACAATCAACGATGATGCCATTGCCGGAGGAGCCGACCAGCTCTGGATATATGAACTTGCGGTAAACTGGACAACTCCTGCATCTTCAACATTCGTGCGGTCACAACAACTTTCTGTTCCCAGTTTCGATAGTGATTTCGGAAATACCTGGAGCAATATTCCACAGCCCAACGGTCAGAGTGTGGATGCAATCCCGATGGTGATCATGAATGTTCCTCAATACCGCAACTTTGGCACGTATCAAACGCTGGTCTGTTGCCATACGGTGGATGTTAACGGCGCCAATCATGCCGGGATACGCTGGTATGAACTTCGAAGAACTACCGGGAATCCATGGACAATAAGGCAATCCAGCTCATATGCGCCCGATGCGAATCATCGCTGGATGGGTAGCGTAATGCTGAACGGAAGTGGCCAAATCGGGTTGGGTTATTCTATTTCCAGCTCAACCCTCAATCCAGGCATCCGTTATTGCGGCCAATCTTCCAGCGCCTATTCCAGCGCTTCTGGTATTCTGGACATTCCCGAAGCAGTAATCCATGAAGGCGCCAATTCGCAATCAAGTTATGACAGGTGGGGCGACTATTCTTTGATGTCGGTTGATCCATCGGATGATAAAACATTCTGGTTTACTACACAATACATTGGCAGCGGTGGAACACGAAATACGAAAATCGCTTCGTTTAAATTCGGCAATGCCCCCGCTGTGTCAACCTTGGCTGCAACTTCTCTTGCGGCAACAACCGCCACGGTGAATGGAACGATAAACCCCAATGGCCTGGCGACGACCTATTACTTTGAGTATGGAACAACGGTGAGCTATGGCAGCACAACAACGACTGTTTCAGCGGGTTCCGGAACCACCGCGGTTGCCGTAAATGCAAACCTGACAGGATTGACAGGCAACACACCCTATCACTTCAGACTTGTGGGTGTTAACACCGACGGAACATCCTACGGAAGCGACCTTACCTTCACCACCCTGGGAGCTGCTGCTGTTACTACAACGGCTGCAACAGCCATCGCGCAAACAACTGCCACAGCCGGAGGCAATGTAACCTCCGATGGCACATCAACGGTTACAGACCGCGGGATATGCTGGGCCACAACGGCCAACCCTGTTGCAACCGGTAATCATACCACAGATGGTACCGGAACCGGTGTCTTTCCCAGTTTGATCTCCGGATTGTCTCCCGCTACGCTCTATCATATCCGGGCATATGCCACCAATGCTTATGGAACCGTTTACGGCAACGATCTTACCTTCACCACACTGGGTGCTGCTACGGTTACCACCACTGCTGCAACAGCTATCGGTATGACATCGGCAACCTCAGGAGGAAATGTGGCTTCTGATGGCACTTCTGCTGTTACTGCCCGCGGGGTGTGCTGGGCAACAACCGCCAACCCCATTGCAACCGGTAACCATACCACGGATGGCTCAGGAACCGGTGTTTTTACCAGTTCAATCACCGGATTGATTTCCAATACCCTCTATCATGTAAGGGCCTATGCAACAAATGCGAATGGAACGTTTTACGGAGCAGACCTTACTTTTACGACGACATGCGGGATATTCACCCTTCCCTTTACCGAGAGTTTTACCAATACCACCATCCCGACATGCTGGACTCAGGTTGACAACCAGGGCAACGGACAGGTATGGATATTTGGCGTATTAACCGGACAAACACCATTGCCTGCCCTTACAGGTAATTATGCCCTGATGAACAGCCGCGGATATGGAACAGGCAATACCCAAAATGCCGACCTGATAACGCCTACGATAGATATGACAGGCATGTCCAATATTACATTGCAATTCAGCCATTATTTCAGAACTACAACAGGAACATCCGGTACTGTTTCCTATAGCATCAACAATGGATCAACCTGGACGGCCATTTCGACATTCACAGCTACCTCTGCCACAAATCCTGCAACGTTCAGTCAAGTGATCGCAGCACTGGCGGGCCAGAGCCAGGTAAAGATCAAATGGAATTATACCGGAACGTATGGCAGGTACTGGGGTGTTGATAATGTTTCGATTACCAGCGCGTGCGGTACAACATATCCTGTAAGCGTTGCAATCGCTGCCTCCACGAACCCGGTTTGCCAGGGCAGCAGCGTTACATTCACAGCAACACCGACCAACGGCGGCACAACACCGGCATACCAGTGGAAGGTAAACGGAACCAATGCAACAGGTGCCACGAATGCTACTTATTCTTATGTACCAGTCAACAGCGATGCGGTAACCTGCGTGCTTACCTCCAATGCAACATGTACAACAGGCAACCCTGCTACTTCGGTCGCGGTGACCATGACTGTAAACGCAGGTTCACCGGTGAGTGTATCCGTGAGCCCGTCTGCTAATCCTGTGTGTGCAGGAACATCGGTTACTTTTACCGCAACACCTGTGAATGGCGGCGCGACCCCGGCTTACCAGTGGAAAGTTAACGGAACGAATGTGACCGGCGCTACCAATGCCGCTTATACTTTTATTCCGGCAAACAATGATGCTGTTGTCTGCGTTCTCACATCCAATGGAAGTTGTATCGCAGGTAATCCTGCCAGTTCTTCGCCAGTGACCATGACTGTAAACACAGCCCCCCTGGCAGGAATATCAATTGCCGGATCTGCCAATGATGTTTGCCAGGGCACTACCGTGTCGTTTACCGCTACTCCCCTGAACGGAGGAACTTCTCCCACATACCAGTGGAAGGTGAATGGAAATAATGCCGGAACAAACAACCCGGTTTTCGATTACATTCCTGCGAACGGCGACATCGTTATTTGTCAGCTTACCTCTAATTTACCTTGTAACACGGGGACTCCCGTCTTATCGAACCAGGTGACCATGATTATCAGATCCCCGCTGCCTGTCGGAGTAACAATTACACCTTCTGCAAATCCTGAATGCGATGAAAACCAGGTTACTTTCACGGCGACCCCCATCAATGGAGGAACATCTCCGGGCTATCAGTGGAAAGTAAACGGAAATCCGCTTGGCGGGAATTCTCCGGAATTTTATACCTATCCGGTCAACAATGATGTAATTACCTGCGTTATAACCTCAAACGATGGTTGCGTTTCCGGGAATCCTGCAATTTCAGCGCCAACGACCATGATCATCAATCCCTGGCTACCGGTGGGCATTTCAATCGCACCCTCCGCCAACCCGGTTTGTACCGGCACGCTGGTGACCTTCACCGCTACACCTTCCAACGGAGGAACTACCCCAACGTATCAATGGAGTGTGAACGGAAGCACCATACCGGGCGCCACCAATGCTGCCTATGATTTTATTCCTTCCAACAACGATGCAGTAAAATGCGTACTTACTTCCAATGCATCATGCTTGTTGGGTAATCCTGCAACATCGAACCAGGTGGTCATGAGCATCAAACCCATTGTTCCGGTCGGCGTAACGATTGTACCATCTGCAAATCCTGAATGCGAAGAAAACCAGGTTACTTTTACGGCAACCCCGGTCAATGGCGGAACATCCCCTGGCTACCAGTGGAAGGTCAACGGCAACCCGGCTGGATTTAATTCCCCGGAATTTTACACCTATCCGGCCAACAACGATGAGGTTACCTGTGTTTTGACGTCAAATGATGTTTGCATTTCAGGGAACCCGGCAACTTCA
>JAPLDG010000017.1 GCA_026391845.1 Bacteroidota bacterium
ATTTCCAGCTATTTGGTTTGATCGGTTTAGTGTCTCATAAAACAATTTCCGCTCTCTATTTATGCGTAATTGTCTGTTAAAAAGTAAGTCTGTTTTATGTTCAACGAGAATACTAATTAAATCAGGGTTAATCTTTTTTGCGTTCTTTTCTTTGTCTGCAATAATATACGACTGCTGAATATGATAATTCAGCAATTCTTCCATAAACAATTCAAGATCTGCAAAATGATGATAGAAAGATGACTTACTAATTCCAACCTTCCTGGCAAGAGATTCAATTTTAAGTCCACTTACACCAAATTGTGCAAAAATTTCATAACCTGTCTTTATCCAAATATCTTTACTGTCAATCATTGTGTGCAATCGTCTTAAATTCCCACTACTTTGTCGCCTCAATATGGGGGCTGTTTTTCGTATTGACACTGAATTGGGGGTTCAATGGCCATCCGTTCTAAAAAGGATGAGTAAAGATAATTAAAATGTCAAAGATGCAACCACGGAATCACTTGCCACTAAAAGAAAAAGCCGGCATTTCTGCCGGCTTGTCCAGTGAGACTCCCCTTACTGCTCAAAGTTGGTTAAACATATCAAATGATTTACACGCTGTTTGTCAATTGTTTTTATAAGCCAGGTCAAATGATAGCTCAATCATTAATTTGATAGATCGTTGATAAATAGTTTACTAAAATCATTTTTGTCAAATATTGTCTAATTATGGTCTTCATAGCGAAAAGTTATAAAAGAGATGGTTTTGTATTCCTTACCGAGGCTTGATAATGAGTTTTGCAGTATACAAATCAATCAGAATATCCTTAATCTCAGATAAATCAATAGAGATTTTAGGTACATTTTTCAGATGTATTGAAGTATTACTGTGGATGAGTGCATCGGGTTGCGCCTTCTCAGGTCGGGATGGGTGATTTGATCTAATCCTTCAGGCATCTGACACTGTTCCCGTTTGCCTTTTTGTAGGAGGTGCATTTGAGGTCGGAATAATCACAATTCAGGTAGCTGCGATAGGCATCTCTGTCGCCGTCGGAAGTACTGCTCCAATAATATGAAACACGATCGGCATCCCCAAAAGAATCTGAGAAATAGCTGGACGGCACTCCGCAAAATCCCGATTCATTGGTTGCACCCAGGTTCGGGGCATGCCAGTAATCCGTTCCGGTAACCTTCATTTTTCCACCTGCTTCCGGACCAAGAAACTCAATCAGCGCAGTCCATTCATCCTTTGAAGGCACATGCCAGCCCCTGGGGCAAAGCTTCCCGGTTTCTACAGCGGAGTAGTTGTACAACGCCCCCATTCGCTTCCTGTATTTATCCCTGTCGTTTCTGAACCAGCAATAAGCCGGTGATGATAACTTTTCCCACTTGTAACGATCTGTTTCATTTGGTATTTCCGTTCCGTCGTTAAGTTTCGTCGCCTTCAGGTTTTCCGCCATCCAGGTTTGCCTGCCGATAACAATTGTCTTATACGAGCTTCCCTCCTGGTCGGTCATGGTGCCAAAAACATGCCGGGGACCGGGCAGTTGTGCAATGCTGTCACTCACACAGCGTACAAGCAATCCAAATGTTTTCCCCAGCGGGTTCATCTTTATCTCATTGCTCACGATAAACGGGGCGACGGCAGCAGAGGCAAATTCTGTTCCGGTTTCTTCGAGGGTCCACCATGCGGCCATCATGCCGGCACTCATAATGATTCCGAACTGAACCACGCCGGGAGCGGTAGCGTTAAACCGGCCTTTTCTCATATTCTCACCGGCCTTTTCAGCGCCACCGAGTTCTGACAACAAATCGGTCCACTCACCGGGTGTTGAAATGTGCCACCCTGCAGGGGCCAGTTTCCGGGGATCATTTACAGCGAACCAGTTGTAAAAGAAGGTTACATCTGCTCCTTTCCGAAAGATATGATATGCAGGCTTACCCGCTTTTCCTGCCTCTTCCAGGTCCATTGTTGTTCTGGCTTCCGGGATCGCATCCCCGTTCCTGAATTTAACTGCTTTCAGGTCCTCAGCCATCCAGATGTAGTCGCCGATGGCCATCGTTTTGAAGCCGGGGTTTAGTGCGTCGTTCTTTATAAGGCGCACTGCCAAACCGCCACCCTTGCCTACTGACCCTGTGCCAAATATGCCAAAGCCATTATCAAGCGAATGGCTGAAAGCACTTAGCCGGTCAATGGCTGTGGTGGTCCAGAAGCCTGTACTTTCGCGGATCCCGTTGAACTCACCAAAATAATACCTTGTCCCTGAAGGCAGTGCCGTAAATCCGGTTTCATTGGTGGCATACTTGTTCGGACTTTCCCACAGGGTTGTTCCCGTTGACATCATTTTACCTCCGGAAGTGTTCCCCCCCAGGAAATTGATCTGTTCTTCCCATTCCGGTTCCGTCGGGACATGCCAGCCATACGGGGCCAATCCCCTTGGATCCATTACCGCATGCCAATTATACAGCCGGCCGTATTTAAGGCCGTTTGCCGGATCATTGTTGTAAAAACACCAGGCTGGTTCACCATCTTCGCCGGCTTTTTTCCATGCTTCATTTGTTTTCACCTCAGGGATTGGATCTCCGTTTTGGAAACTGGTCACATTCAGGTTTTCCTGTGACCAGATCAATTTACCTATTTTAACCGGTTTAGGTTCCTTAACCGGCTTTATGTTCTTAACCGGCGTACCTTGAGGATTGGCTTTTCGTTGCGGTGCAGAATTACCTTTAACAACCGTTTTGGTGGCCCCGGATTGCTGGGCACCCGATGTAAGACAGAACGACCACAAAATAATGACGAGGGGGAATAATTTTAAACTCTTCATTGGTTAAATGCAGTAAAATGGACGAATGTTGCTGAAGCGTCGGATTATAACACATTCTGGTGTCATAAGAGTACAAAATTGCAATTTTTTTTAATACGATAAGAATAGACCCATATGACTTCCTTTCTACATGTTTAAAGCATTCATTTTATGTATTATTCGCCAAAGAGAACGACAGTACTCATTCCCTTTTAAACAAAATTGACCACCATACAGGAGTTTAAGATATTGAAATTAAAGAAAGCCAAAAAAAATTTTGTAGGATTTTGGGTATAATTGTCGTACATTTGTTTCAACGGTCATTTATGCATTTTTTGAAGTTTGATTAGCTTTTTTACATTTGATTAGCTTTTTTAACATTCGATTAAAGTTTTTGAAGCGTCAGGTTGATCGTTCCTGACGCTTTCTTTTTGGTTTGTTCAATGCTCCGAACTTTCCCACCTGCATCCTCTTATCACCAACGACCATCACTGGGAAAAACAGTCAAACTGAACACCCCAGCCCGGAAAAGCTATCCATTCATCTATTATATAAGGGTTCCTCTTGGGTTGTCCAAGCGTATTGGTGCAGTTCCTTGGACTGAGGAATTGCTTGAATAGAAAATAGAATCTGGGAAATCGTAATAAATAGCATCCTTTTCATCTATAGATTTTAAGCGTTTGTTTACTTGGCCTTAGTGGAGAATCCGGAGCAAACCGATCACCTTCATTCCGGTGCAAATTGGCTAGCCTCTTTTTCTCTTCTATTTACCGTAATTTCCTTCCTAGAGCAAGGTATACAAATATAGGTTTTTTCATCATTTGTGAGTTTTTTAGGATATACCGCTAAAACTTACCACCACTCGGCCGATTTTGTAACCAGACAATATGAGTGGGGGATTAAAAGCCAGCAATGATGCCAGTGCAGGTTACAATGTGTCCAGTATGTACGGGAAACTTATTACATCACATTGGGCTGGTGATAAAGTTCAATGACCTGGGAAAACTTATGCGGCAGGAAAGGTAATACAGCCTATACACGTTTTATATGGGCGTATAACGATTGTGGGTAATTGGTTTGCTTTATATGAATGCCTGTAAAACCAGAAACACTACCAGACAATGAATAAATATGACAGGGTCTTATTCTAAACATCTTTCACGTTTTCTTCGATCCACGCTAATATTTGATCGAACTGAATTTGTCCATTGGCGATTTTTATCACAAAGTCGTATTTTTCTGATTGAGTGGCCTTAATGTCCAATTTGTTCTTCAAGAGAAAAAACCGCATCATTACATATCCAATTCTTTTATTTCCATCGAGAAAAGGATGATTACAGATGAGACTTTCGATCAGGGCTGCTGCTTTTGAAACAGGGGTAGGATAGAGTTCCTGCTGATCAAATGTCATAAATGGTCTTGTAATAGCTGAATCAAGACCTTTGGAATCTCGAATACCTTGAATACCACCATATTTTTCGATCAGCAATTCATGTACAGTAATGAGCAATTCAACTTTGATCATTTTGCGAGTTTTTCAAGTAATTCCTGATCTTCTTTGAATATTCGTTTAAGATCGGTTAAGGCTTCGATGTCCTTTTGAGGTTTCTTTTCAATCTGCCTGAGATAAGATAAAATATCTTCCAGGAAATTTTCAGGAACCTCTTGAATAACACGATTGATTTCTTTTCTGAGGTCTTTGGTTGTCATAATCAATGCTTTAATACAAAGATACAAAGAATTAGTATTTACCTCTAACTTTTATTTTAGGATGTAAATATCACAAATTAAATGTCGGCAATTCTACAATCTCTACTGACCCCTTTGCGCTGATTTGGGTTGATCCAATTAACCAATTCTAAATCAATTCACAATATCATCCGGTTTAAATCACGGTTCAGAATTGATTTAGGCACCATTGGCAATTGATTCTGTCAGTTCTGGTTAGTCTGAAACAGAACTTTTATCCATCCAATTTATTTACTTCCCTCCTAGACAACCGGCAAACAAATCCGATTGCTGAGTATTCTCCTGAAACTATTCTTCCGGAACAATAAGTCCATGATTGAAAAGTCATTCTTGGATATTTCACAGTACTATTCTACTTTTACAACGGTATAACCCCCAGATAATACAATGATGAAAAAAAATATGAAAGAAAAAAGTTGGGTATCATCACCAAAAAAAGACTCAAAAACAAAACTATCAGAATCGGATAAAATCAGCATCCAGAATTATTTTCAGCCACTGGTTGATGAGTTTAAAAGACAATACATTAAGAGTAACCACTCACCCCCTACAAATGTAGGGCATTAATTTGGGAAAGAGAATGCAAAGGATTCAGATTATTTTTAATCGCAGTGTCAATTATCGATCGCAGAATTGCAAAAGTTTCAGCACCGGTAAAAGACTTGAACTGGC
>JAPLDG010000110.1 GCA_026391845.1 Bacteroidota bacterium
GGATGTAGTCTGCTCTCCCAGGAACAGGAGGACACAGATATCCCCCGGGGATGTCCCAGTCATTAATGTTATAATAAACCTTTAACAGCGCTTTATTCAGCATTTTCACTGCATCCGGATCTGAAAAGTCAACTGATTCATCCTGATAAATATTCAGTTTGACGAATCGGGCCAATTGCGGGCAACTATCGATCAGTAGTTTAAAGTCATAGCGCTCCCGGTGTTTGTTTCGCGGATGCAGACGGGATTTTATTTTCGGGTGCTCTCTCTTTTGTTGAATCATGCTGATTAAATGTTTGTAACTGCAATAAGACACGCATCTGTTCTCCGTGGTTCTTCTATGACTTCTTCGTGGTTCCTCTGTGTAATTCTTGTACAATCATAAAGCCAATTTTCAGTATCGAAATGTCGTTCACCTTAGAGAATATTTAAAACTTCCGCCAGATTGTTCAGTGTGACAAATTTCGTGTTGTCGGTTTTTTCATGATTTTTCTCATGCTGCCAGGTCGTTTCATAAGGCACGTATATCGCGCTTGATCCGATATTGATCACCGGTAAAATATCAGATTTTATTGAATTCCCGATCATGACAAACTCGTGAGGCTGAATGTCAAGACGTTGGATAAGTTTCCGGTAATTATTCTCCTGTTTATCACTCATGATTTCGATGTGATGAAAATAATCTATCAGGCCTGATTTGACCAATTTTCGTTCCTGGTCCAACAGATCTCCTTTGGTCGCCAGAATTAGCTTGTATTTTTCTTTCAACTTCCTCAAAACCACCTCTACGTCATCGAGCAGGACCATCGGCTGATTCAGCAGATTCTTACCCAGTTCGATGATCCGGTTAATCTGATGTGAAGTAATTTGATGTTCAGAAATCCGTAAGGCACTCTCAATCATCGATAACATGAATCCCTTCGCCCCATAACCATATATTTCAAGATTTTGAATTTCGGTTCTGAACAACTCCGTCTGTGACACATCTTCAGGTGCATAGGGCGTTAAAACTTCACAAAACCGTTTCTCAGTGTCCTGATACAATGTCTCATTCACCCACAGCGTATCGTCGGCATCAAAACCGACAATTTTAAATTTATTCTTCATCTCAGCGTTTTCATATTTCGAATACCCTCATGTCCTGTTTTTTCTGTAAAGTTCGCAAAAAACTTCCAATTTGTGTTTGTTTCATTCACAGTTAATTTGTGCGCTTGTTATTTGTCAATCCTTCCTCCATTTTCCATACCTTTACAACCTAATCTGTAACCTGCTCTCCGATGTTTAAATCACTACTCCTGTTTGCCTTCACATTTCTGTTTGTTATGGTTGGCCAATCCCAGAATACCGGCGCTTCACCGGCGAACGACACCGCAAATTACCCTTACTGGATCCGGATGATGCAGGATCCCGATGCAAATTTTTTCCAGACCCAGCGAGCATTTAACCGCTATTGGGCAAATCGGCCCATTACCAGAAGCCATGGCTGGAAGGTTTTCAAACGGTGGGAGTATATGATGCAAAGCCGCATCAATTCTGATGGCAGCAAGCCCGCCCCGGATGAAACCTTTAATGCATTCACCGCCTATCAACAAGGTACACGGTCAGCGAGCGGCTCATGGGTCAGCCTCGGCCCTGCAGAGATACCGGCGCCCGGGCCAGCCGGTTATGAAGGACTGGGTCGTGTCAACGTAATTGGCTTTCATCCGACCAACGCAAATAAGATTTATGTTGGTGCACCTTCCGGAGGGCTGTGGCAATCAGTTGACGGGGGTGCGACCTGGGTAACCAATACCGACGATATGCCCACCCTCGGTGTTTCAGCGATTGTTGTTGATTACTCCAACCCTGAAAAGATCCTGATCGGCACCGGCGATCGTGACGCAGGCGATGCCCCCGGGCTGGGGGTATTCAGAAGCATGGACGGCGGCTCTACCTGGGCTCTTTCAACAACCGGCATGGGAAGTAAAACAGTTGGAAAGATCATTCAGCACCCGGCAAGTTCACCCATTTTCCTGGCTGCCACCAGTGGCGGTATTTATCGGTCAACCAACGGTGGAACATCCTGGGTCCAGACCCAGTCAGGGGATTTCAAAGATATCCATTTCAAACCCGACAATCCGAATATTGTCTATGCAACGGCAGGATCTGACTTTTACCGCTCTTCGAACAACGGGGTCACTTTTGTGAAAATATCTGCCGGTTTAACCAGCGGACAAAGGGGCGTGATCGCTGTGTCCGAAGCCAATCCTGCCTATGTCTATTTTATGCAATCGGATGGCAGCAGTGGATTCAAAGGGTTGTACCGGTCGGTCGATTCAGGGATTACATTCACGACCCGGTCAGAGACACCCAACATTTTAGACTGGTCATGTGAAGGCACCGATACAGGCGGGCAGGGCTGGTACGACCTTGCACTGGTTGCTGACCCATCAAATGCCGAAACCATTTACGCCGGTGGTGTGGATGTATGGAGATCAGCGGATGGAGGCCTGACCTGGAACATCAATTCTCACTGGTATGGAGGCTGCGGGGTTCCATCTGTGCATGCCGACTGCCACTTTCTCGGATTTTCACCTGTTGACCGGAAGCTGTATGCAGGAAATGACGGTGGTTGCTGGGTAACCAATGATGGCGGAATCAACTGGACAGACAGAACGGAAGGGATCACCATCGGCCAGATTTACAAGCTTGGACAATCCATGACGATTAAAAACAAAGTGATCAACGGATTTCAGGATAATGGCAGCTATGCCATCACCCCTTCCGGATGGATTGCTGTTGGCGGCGGCGATGGAATGGAATGTGCCGTTGATTATGAGAATCCCAAATACACTTACCACACGATTTATTATGGCGACATCTTCCGGAAATTTAACAATCAGAGCGAAGTTCAAATTGCCGGGAACGGCGTGAACGGCATCACGGAAAGCGGAGGCTGGGTCACGCCATTTTGCCTGAACCAGGCTAATCACAAGGGTATGTTTGCCGGCTACAAGAATATCTGGAGAAGCAGCAATGTTACCTCCGGCACTGTTTCCTGGGCTAAAATATCAGACAACCTCGCCGGATCCAACAGTTCCGACATGGCTGTGATCGAACAATCATCCGCCAATCCAACTGTTTTTTATGCTGCACGCTCCGACCGTAAACTGTTCCGAAGTGATAATTGCCTGATAAACAGCCCTTCGTGGTATGATCTCTCCGAGTACCTGCCCTATTCAGGCACGCCGACAGATATCCTAAGTCACCCGACAGACGAAAACATCGTTTACATCACGATGGGAACCGGTGTTTATAAATCGGTCAATAAAGGATTCAGCTGGACCAACATCACCGGGAACCTCCCTTCAATCCAGAAGAATACGATCGTTTTTTACCGGAATGCTCCGGAAGGATTGTATGTAGGAACTGACGCAGGTGTTTATTACAAAGATCAGACAACCACAGGATGGATTCCCTTTAACCTTGGCCTGCCTGCCAATGGCCGGGTCACTGAACTTGAAATTTATTATGACAATGATTCGGTTTCGGAGGATGCCATTCGTGCCAGCACTTTCGGGCGAGGGCTGTGGGGTTCCGATATGTATCATGCAGCGCCCAATGCCGACTTTATAGCCGGTCAAACCCTGGTGCCCCCAGGATGCGCCGTTAATTTTACGGATATTTCAACCGGTGTACCCACCGGTTTTCAGTGGGCCTTTCCAGGTGCAACACCTGAATCCTCAGATCTGAAAAATCCGGTTGAAATCATTTACAGCATGCCGGGAACATATCAGGTACGGCTCAAGGTGTGGAATGAATCCGGCATCGATTCGGTTTATAAAACAGACTATATCACCGTTAGCGACACAATCACGCCGGTGGTCAGCTTCACGGCTGATCAATTTGCTCTCTGCGAGAACAATGTAGTTCATTTCACCGATCAATCCTCCAATTGTCCATCCATATGGAATTGGTACATCACCCCCGGCACCATCGAATTTATTGAAGGGACTTCCAACCAAAGCCAAAATCCGGTGGTACAGTTCAATGAAGCCGGCGCTTACGAGGTAAAACTGGTAAGTTCTAATGCGGTTGGATCCGGAACCCTGACCCGGAGTGATTATATTGTCAAAGACGGCTATACACTTCCATTCTTGGAATCTTTCGAATCAGGAATGAAAACAAAACACTGGGAGATCCGGAATCAGGACCTTTCCATCACGTGGGATACAATCACGGTCGGAGGCACACTGCCCGGGTCAAAAGCGGTTTACATGGATTTTTTCAATTACACCAAACTGAACAGACGCGATCAGCTGATAAGTCCGGCGCTCAACTTCAGCGGTTATACTACCCTGACCCTTGGTTTTAAACATGCCTATGAACAGCGGGCCGGAAAAGATTCCCTCATCATCCGCCTATCAGATGACTGTGGCGCTACCTGGCAACGAGTGTGGGGCATGGGACCTGACGGGACTCCGGCCGTATTTGTAACGCATCCGCCCACCGGCAATGCCTTTTATCCCCAATCTGCGGATGACTGGTGCGGTGGCAGCTATGGTACAGGTTGTTATTCCATTGACCTCTCACCATGGGCAGGTAATCAGAACATAAAACTGATGTTTGAATCATACAACCATAACGGCAACAACCTCTTCCTGAGTGATATTCAAATAAACGGGCCGGTTGGAGTAAATGAAAACAGGATCGGGCAGCCGGTTATCAGCATCTATCCGAATCCATCGCATGGACGGTTCAACCTGTCCGTTTCCGGAAGCGCCTCGAATTTGAATGTAGACCTTCTCGATGTGCAGGGGGTCGTTTTATTCACTGAAATTTTGGTTTCAGGGTCAGGTGCTTTTTCAAAACAGCTTGATTTTTCGGAATTTGCGAAAGGGATGTATTTTTTACGGATAGCTGGTGATGAATGGATAAAGGTCGAGAAGGTTGTAATTCAGTAAACGGGTTCCTGTAATTAAAATCTATCGATGCAGCTGTTTTATATTTCCGGTGTTGAAGGCAATCTCTGCGTGTTGAGCGAAGAAGAATCGTGGCATTGCATGAAGGTGATGCGTTTGGGCGTTGGAGATGAAATTGACCTCACCGATGGCGTGGGAAATTTATACCACGGGCACCTGACCACGATCCATCAGAAGGGCTGCCGTGCTGAAATTTCTGCGGTAAAAACAATTCCAAAAAATCCCTGGCGACTTCATATTGCCATCGCGCCCACCAAAAACATCGACCGTTTCGAATGGTTCCTCGAAAAGGCCACAGAAATAGGAATTGATGAGATTACACCGCTATTCTGCGAACATTCTGAGAGGGAGATCGTGAAACTGCCAAGATTGGAAAAAGTCATTGTTTCCGCGATGAAACAGTCACTGAAGGCATGGCTGCCCAAATTGAACGAGCCGGCGAAGTATAAAGAGTTCATCAGGAGAGATTTCAACGGACAAAAATTCATCGGATATTGCGAAACCGGCGATGAATCGGCGCTTCATACCATTTATCTGAAAGGTTCCGAGGTGCTTGTTCTGATAGGCCCCGAAGGAGATTTTTCTAAAAACGAGGTGGATTTGTCTGTAATGTCGGGCTTTTCCCCAGTCAGCCTGGGCTCAAGCCGGCTGCGCACAGAAACCGCTGGTATCGTGGCTTGCCATACCATCGGCCTCCTGAACCAGATGAACAGGTGAAATTGTGTCAAAAAAAAAAGCCGACCCATCGGATCGGCTATTTTTTTTAGCAATGAAGTTTTACTTCACTTTTTTGCTAAGAGCAGCACCTGCCTTGAATTTCACAACTTTTTTAGCTGCGATCTTAATCTCTTTTCCGTTCTGGGGGTTGCGTCCCTTGCGGGCAGCTCTCTTGGAAACTGAGAATGATCCGAAATCTACTAAAGCAACTCTTTCACCTTTGCTGAGCGCATTTTTTGTATTTAAGATAAAAGCTTCAAGAGCACGCTTTGCTTCAGCTTTGTTAAGTTTTGCATCAATGGCAATTGCTTCGATTAATTGAGCCTTGTTCATTTTTTGTAAGTTTTAATGAATACATGATTAATAATCCCTGCAAATATAAGGCATCTGCAAAAAAAGTCAAGTACTATACCCCTAAAACCATTGAAAATGTTGATAAAATGGAATATTTGTTAATATCTATACCCTCAAAAGGGTTAAATACCACGGGTTTCAGCGAAAATTCTTCCAAACCCCCGCAGGAAATCCGCGGTATTCATGACTTTTCGTCCGGCCAATTGAAGTTCAAGCAGGTGAATGAATCCATTTTTTGCTGCAACTTTAAGGAAAGATTTCCCATCCGTCAGGAACTCACCCGGCTGACAAGCTGCTTCCATCTCCTCCGGTGCGGCCCGTAAAATTTTAAGGCTATATATCCCATCGTCAGCCGAGTTCCATTCAGTGAAGGCACCTGGGTGAGGACTGAGTCCCCGGATAAAATTATGGATTGTCGTCACATCCTGGTTCCAGTCGATGCGGCAATCCTCTTTAAATATCTTTGGAGCCTGTTTTAATGCGGCATGGTCAACGATCAGGGTCTCCTGCGGGATTTCCTCAATTTCGCCCGAGACGATCTGTTGAACCGTCTTCAGAACAAGAAAGGCCCCTGCTTTCATCAGCCGGTCATGAAGTTCACCGGCTGTTTCATCTGGAGCAATGGTAACTTTTTCAAAAAGCAGGATCTTTCCTGTATCTATCTCATCATTCAAAAAGAAGGTCGTAACGCCGGTTTCCCGTTCACCGTTGATAATGGCCCTGTTGATGGGTGCGGCGCCGCGATATTGCGGCAACAGGGAGGCGTGAAGGTTAAATGTGCCCATCGGGGGGAGCGCCCAAACCAATTTTGGCATCATTCGAAAAGCAATTACAATCTGTAAATCAGGATTGTATAAATTAAGCTGCTCCAGAAAACCCGAATCCTTCATGTTCAGAGGCTGCAGCACCGGGATCCCGTGTAAAAGAGCAAAATTCTTAACCGGTGAGGTTTTTTCTTTTAACCCCCTGCCAGCTGGTTTATCCGGGGCAGTGACGACCGCAGCAACTGTAAACCCGGCGACAACCAGTTGTTCCAGAGTAGCTACTGCGAAATCGGGGGTGCCGTAAAAAACGATGCGTGGTGGTTTAGCCATAAAAAAAGCCTGACGGATCAGGCTGTAAATCGTTATTGGTGGTTTGAGAATTATTTTTTAATCAGACCCTCTGTATAGCTGATGTATTTGTCAATCTCCCTGCCTTCGGTTGAGCGTGGAAATTCTTCTTTGATGCGCTTATAGATGCTGAGCGCCTTTTCAAAATTGCCAAGTTCTTCATAGGCCATGGCCGCTTTCATCAGAAACAACGGAGAGGTAAATTCATTTTTCTTCATTTCGGCAGCATCGGTGTATAAGTCAGCTGCTTTCTGAACCTGCTTCAACTCCATGTTAGCATCGCCCATGGCGCCTTTGGCCATTGGGCCTACCAACTGATCCTTGGAACTGAATTTATCCAATTGTTCCAATGCCAGGTCAAACTGGCCAAGTTTCAGATAACATATACCGGCATAGTAACGAGCAAGGTTGGCCGACTTGGTCATTCCGAAATCATCGGCAATAGCCAAAAAACCAAGATATTGACCATCACCGTTCAGCGCCTTTTTCAGCGAATCCTGTTCGAAATATTTTTCAGCCATAAACATCTGGCTCTGGGCATCCTTCTCTTTCGGAGCAAGATAAAACCGTTTGAATCCGAAAAATCCGAGTACAATCACAATGATTACCCCTACAACGATCAGGATAATTTGCTGATACTTCTCAATGAACTGTTCTGTTTTGCTGAAGGCTTCTTCAACGGCAACAATACGTTCCTCTGTTTTGTCAATCTTTTTGTCCTGCTTATTTGCCATGTTAACTGAATTTTGGAGGTGCAAAATTACATTTTTTCCTGAACTATAGGTATGATCTCCCATTTTTTTTACTTTTGCACACTTCTAACAAGCAGGAGAATGCACCCGGATGATGATCTGAATCCCACTGTTACCAAAGAATTAGTTATCTATCTTGAGCGTTTTGTAACGGTAGAACGCTTTCAAAAATTTCAACAGGCCATCCTTTTCAGGACACGGCATATCACGGTCGCACTGGAAGACATCTTTCAATCCCACAATGCCAGCGCTGTTTTGCGCACCTGTGACTGTTTTGGCATCCAGGATGTTCATATCATTGAGAACCGCAATAAATATGAAGTGAACCCCGATGTCGCGCTGGGCGCTTCAAAATGGCTTGACATGGTCAGGTATCACGAGTCGGAAGATAATACAGGAGCCTGTATCGCTCACCTGAAAAAACAAGGTTACCGGATTGTTGCCACCACACCGCATAAACATGGCTTTATCCCGGAAACATTGCCTCTCGGGCAAAAAACCGCCCTGATTTTCGGAACAGAGCTGGCTGGTTTAACTCCTGTTGCATTAGAATTAGCTGATGATTTCATCAAAATCCCGATGGTTGGTTTTACCGAAAGCCTGAATATCAGTGTTTCTGCAGCCATATTTATTCAAACCCTCTCCAACAGGCTCCGGAAATCTGATATACCCTGGCAACTTTCCGAAACTGAAAAAAATTCGATTCTGCTCAACTGGCTCCGGCAATCAATCAACAAGTCGGACCTGATTATCCAGGGATTTCCTGGTAATAAACAATAGTTTCATAAAACAAAAAATCCCGCTTTCGCGGGATTTTTTGTTTTAAAGGGTTAGTTTGTTTTTATCAGTTTGATCGTCTGGGCATCCTCCCCGGCAGCGACTCTCACAAAATAGACCCCGACAGGGAATTCGCTGATCGAGAAGTCGTGTTTCATCTCACGGGTCATCTGAAGTGTTTTCACCTTGCCGCCAAGGGCGCTGTAGATGATCACCTTTACCGTTTCATTCACAGTTCCCTGTGTTTGTTCCAGCGTGAAGTTCCCCGTTGTCGGGTTGGGATACAACCTGAAGGTGGATTTGGGTGAAATTACCGACAGCTCATTTGTCCCCCCGGTAACATCTACAATCGAAGATGCCTTTTGACCGCAGTATGCCCCGTCAAAGATTTTGCCATGCAGATATCCGCCATGCTCAACCGTGGTTCCGGGCAAATAGAAGATCTGCACCCCGGCGATCATCAGAACATGCCCGCCGTTTTGAACCGTGAATGTAGTCCCTTCGCCCGCTACCGTGATCGTGTTGGTGGCATTATAACAGGTGTCACTGGCAATGGTACCGGTTACCGTTATATCCGGACAAACTTCCAGAACCGTAAGGGTAATCGTATTCGAAACAAGCGTACTGCCCAGGGTACAGGCTGCACTGGAAGTCAGCACACAGTTCACCGTAGTGCCTGTCACTGTAGGAATAAACGAATAGGTGGAGATGGTTGCACCAGGTACATCGGAGCCGTTAACCCTCCACTGATAACCAGGAGCCAATCCCCCATTGACCGGTAATGCCGTAAAATGGATCACCTTGCCCGGACATGACTCAGTTGCATCA
>JAPLDG010000089.1 GCA_026391845.1 Bacteroidota bacterium
GATGTGGAATCGCTGAGATACTATTTATCACTTCTTATCCACCAAGAGAATGTGGAATTGCAACCTATTCACAGGATTTAATCAGATCGATCAACAGCAAGTTCAGTAATTCATTGTTAATCAAAGTATGCGCTCTGGATTCAGGCGAAAGTAATTATTCCTATCCCGGAGAAGTAAAATATGTACTAAAGACAGCACATTCTGAGGAATATAAAGTGCTGGCAAAAAAAATTAATCAAAATGATCGTATCAAACTGGTCCTGATCCAGCATGAATTTGGATTATACATGGAACAAGAAAATTCATTCATGCAATTGCTATTTGAGCTTACAAAACCAATCGTAGTCGTTTTTCACACGGTACTTCCTCACCCCGATGAACTCCTAAAATCAAAAATTAGAAATATTGCAGTAATATCTCAGTCAATCATAGTTATGACCAATAGTTCAGCAGACATATTGGCAAATGTTTATGACGTTTCCCGTGATAAAATAACGGTTATTGCACATGGAACTCATTTAGTACAGAATTTAAGTAAGAAGCTGCTAAAATTAAAATATAACTTAAAGGATAGGAAAGTGCTTTCCACTTTCGGTCTGTTAAGTTCAGGTAAAGGAATTGAAACTACCATAGATTCATTGCCATCCATTGTAAAAAAGTGTCCTGAAGTCATATTTCTTGTGATGGGTAAAACACATCCGGAAGTAGTTAAAACTGATGGAGAACGATACCGGGAGATGCTTGAGCAAAAAGTGAAAGATTACGGACTTGAGGGCCACGTTCGGTTTATCAACAAATACCTGGACTTGCCAGAATTGCTTGAGTATTTGCAACTGTCAGACATTTATTTATTCACAGCAAACGATCGAAACCAGGCGGTAAGCGGCACATTTGCCTACGCCATGAGTTGCGGTTGTCCAATTATTTCTACACCCATCCCACATGCCAGGGAGTTACTGAACGAGGAGACCGGAATCATCTTCGGTTTTCATGATTCGGTTCAATTAGCAGAGGACGTTGTGAAATTGTTAGGTGATGATCAATTACGAAGTAACATGCGTATCAATGTTTTGCAAAAAATTGTTTCCTCCAGCTGGGAAAATTCAGCAGTGGCTCATGCTTCACTCTTATTAAGGATTGCAGACGAAAAGAAGATTTTACGGTTCAATCTGCCACCTATCAACCTGGATCACCTCATCAAGATGACAACTGAAAAAGGAATCCTCCAGTTTTCAAAGATCAATCAGCCCGATATTGATTCCGGGTATACTTTGGATGATAATGCACGCGCTCTGATAGCCCAATGTATGTATTTCAGATTGACAGGTGATGAAAAGAGTCTATTTTATATTCAGAAATACCTGGGATTTATCAAATTTTGTCAACAGCCTGATGGGTCATTTCTAAATTATGTAGACAAGGAAAACCATTTTACAGACCAGAATAAGATTGACAATTTAGATGATGCCAACGGAAGGGCTATCTGGGCTCTGGGATATCTGATTTCATTGATAGATTTTCTACCCGCGAAAATCGTGATTGAAGCCGATCGGATCATGGTCAAGTCTATCTATTGCATGCAAGAGGTTTACTCAACCCGTGCAATGGCTTTTGCCATCAAAGGGTTGTTCCACTATTATCATGCTATCAGGTCGCCCGAAACCTTGATGCTAATTAAAACCCTTGCCAACCGACTTGTTCAGATGTATAAACATGAATCCACGCCAACATGGAACTGGTTTGAAGGTTATCTCACCTATGCCAACAGCATTCTGCCCGAAGCCATGTTGTACAGCTGGTTACTGACAGGAGAAATAATATATAAAGAGATTGCTGTTTCAACACTCAATTTTCTGATGTCGCATACTTTCAAGGCAAATTGGATCGAAGTAATTTCCAACAGAAAATGGTTGCTCAAGGGAGAAAATGCCGGGGAATTTGGCGAACAACCAATCGATGTAGCCTACACGATAATGACATTAAGTAAATTCTATGATGTATTGGCAAATGAAGAAATCAGTGAAAAAATGCAAATAGCTTTCGACTGGTTTCTTGGGAATAACCGCTTACATCAAATTGTGTATAATC
>JAPLDG010000056.1 GCA_026391845.1 Bacteroidota bacterium
AAGTGATGGCAATAACAACGAAAGTCCAGGAAAAATTTCCCTTGTTGCGTGAAACAAGACAATTTGCCAGAAAAAATTCAGTACTCAATTGAAAGAAATCTTTACTTTGCAAAAGTATAGGTTTTTTTGATGTCTTATGAAAAGGGAATTCTGTGTTCCAACGCTGATGTGCCTTGCGATTGTCCTGGTTATTCCGGTTTTATTGCATGCCCAGGTTCGCATCGGAGCTGAACGAACTGAGTTGTACTATCCATTGCTGAAAGACAAACAGATTGGGGTGGTTGCCAATCAAGCTTCGTTGGCCGGCGGTCATAATATTGTTGATGTTCTTGTGAATCAGGGGTTTCATGTCATCCGGATTTTTTCACCAGAGCATGGTTTCAGGATGTCGGAGGAGGCAGGACAGATCATCGGCAACGGTTTGGATTCGGCAACAGGCATTCATGTCATATCCCTTTACGGAGCCAGAAAAAAACCTTCATCCGACGATATGAAATCCCTGGATCTCGTTCTGTTTGACGTTCAGGATGTCGGGGTCCGGTTTTTTACCTATATTTCAACATTGAGCTATATGATGGAGGCCTGCGCAGAGGAAAAAATCCCATTGATCTTACTTGACAGGCCCAACCCAAACGGTTTCTATATCGATGGTCCGGTGCTTGAAAATCAATATAAGTCGTTTGTGGGGATGCACCCGGTTCCGGTTGTATATGGAATGACGATCGGTGAATACGCCCAAATGGTTAACGGTGAAGCCTGGTTGAAGAACATGGTGAGATGCAGCCTTACAATAATTCCGCTGGAAAATTATTCACATCAGGCTCATTGCACGCTGTCTGCAAAGCCATCCCCGAATTTGCCCAATCCGGCTGCGATCACGCTCTATCCCTCGCTCTGCTTTTTTGAAGGCACCAACATCAGCATCGGGCGTGGCACATCATTTCCGTTTCAGGTATATGGTCATCCTGCGCTGAGTTACGGTAACTTTTCATTTACACCAGAAAGCATTCCGGGGGTCAGTCTTCATCCACCTTTGGAAGGTAAAACATGTCGGGGAGAGGATTTAAGGAGCTTTTACAAGGACAATCCAAATGATTCCGGCCGGATAATCCTCACCTGGCTTCTAAAAGCACACCAAGGATGGAATGGTAAAACAGCTTTTTTCACAGATTACTTTAACCGACTAGCAGGCAACTCAACCTTGCAGCAACAAATAACGCAGGGGAAATCGGAAAAAGATATTCGCCAGAGTTGGAAACCGGGAATAGAAAAGTTTAAAAAAATCCGCAGCAAATATCTGCTTTATTGACCCGTCGTCACGCGTCACGCGTCACGTCCTTCCTGCCCGGATAAACTTTCAGCCCCTCCTCCATGCACTTCATAGCGTTTTTCAGATCGCTCAGATTAAGTACATAGCTGATGCGTACTTCATCCTTCCCTCGTCCCGGTGTCGAATAGAACCCGGTAGCAGGTGCAAGCATCACTGTTTGCCCCTGATAGCTGAAATCCTCCAGCAGCCATTGGCAGAATTTGTCGGAATCATCAATGGGCAAGCGGGCAACAGCATAAAAGGCCCCTCCGGGATTGGGACAGAAACAATTGCTCATCTTGTTGATCGATTGCACCACAATATCCCTGCGTTTCACGTACTCTTCAAGTACCTTTACAAGGTAGCTTTCAGGAGTATTCACAGCTTCTTCACCGGCAATCTGGCCAAAGGTCGGAGGACTTAACCTGGCCTGCGCAAATTTCATGGCAGTGCCAATGATTTCTTTGTTTTTCGAGATCATTACCCCGATACGGACTCCACAGGCGCTGTAGCGTTTTGAAATGGAATCAAGCAGTACGACATTTTGATCAATTCCTTCAAGATTCATCACCGAATAGTGCTGATTGCCATCATAGCAGAATTCGCGGTAAACCTCATCTGCAAAAAGATAAAGATCATGCTTTTTTACGATATCGCGAAGCAGATTCAACTCTTCTCTTGAATAAAGGTATCCGGTCGGATTGTTTGGATTGCAAACCATGATTGCCTTTGTGCGCGGAGTGATTGCCTCCTCAAACGCACTCATCGGGGGCAATCCGAAGCCATTGTCGATAAATGATGCGATGGGTTTTACAACAACGCCGGCGGCAACAGCAAATCCGTTATAATTGGCATAAAATGGTTCAGGAATGATGATTTCGTCGCCTGGGTTAAGACAGGTTAATAAGGCGAACATAATTCCCTCAGAACCACCGGTTGTCACGATCATTTGCTCAGGAGTGACTTCAATTCCTACGCGCTGATAATATTCGGTTAACTTTTTCCTGTACGATAGAATTCCGGCCGAGTGGCTGTATTCAATCACCTTCAAATCAGTTGTTCGAATTTTTTCAAGCACATTGGCCGGTGTTTCAATGTCTGGCTGGCCTATGTTCAGGTGATAAACTTTAATCCCCCTTTTTTTTGCTTCATCCGAAAAAGGTACAAGTTTGCGGATTGGGGAAGGAGGGCAGGCCTGGCCGCGCTGAGAAATGGTTGGCATAGAAGGTGTTTTTAACAAAGCGTCAAAGCCAGCTTTAGGCTGGCTTGATGCTGACGCATGAAAACTATTTTATTTAGTGATTGGAGCCGCACCTTGTTCGCTGGGCTTCTCCGGCATTGTTGTGGCCGGTTTTGGAGTAACGGTACCTTTGATTTGCAAAACAACTCTTGCAGTTTTCGCATTTGAGGTAACAGTAACCGATTTGTTGATGCCACCAACATTATTGGTATTGTAGGTAACTTTGATCACCTCGCTTTTTCCCGGAAGAATCGGCTCTTGCGGCCAGGTGGGAACAGTACAACCGCAGGATGATTGAGGCTTTGATAAGATCAAAGGCTCTTTGCCGGTGTTGGTGAATTTGAACTCGCAGGTGCCATCAGCGCCCTGTACGATTGTTCCATAATCGTGAACGGTTTTTTCGAATACAATCTCGGGAGCATTCGGGTTAACTGGTGCTGTTTGCGTTGCATCCTGAGCATTTACAATAAAAGCTGTGAACATCAACAATACAAATGAAAAAACTACCTTTTTCATATTAACTAGATTATTTAGGTTAGAACTATAAAAAGAATTTCAGGCAAAATTACAATAATTTTATTGTTTCCCGGATAAATTACCCTGCTTTGTACAATGCATCAACATTGAATCCGGTGCGCAAAGATTCAATTGAATTCTGTTTTAAATTTGTAGTTGCGATAATCGTGAATCCATGGGGGAAATTCTGCGGTGGTTCGATTTCCGGAAGAAATGCATTCAAAATGGCATAAACAGTGTTTAAAAAATAGTATTACCTTTGCACATTATAAAACTTAAAAGATTGAAGGAACCTGTTCAACAGATAAAGGAGCTTGACGGAAAACAACTGTATTACTCTTTTCTTGCCGGCGCTCAGCGGATATTCGAACATCAGACACTACTCAACAAAATAAATGTTTTCCCGGTTGCCGATGCCGATACCGGAACCAATCTTGCCTCTACCATGCGTTCAATTATGGACGCAATTATTCCAACCGAAAACCTCAAACAAACAGCTGTGGCACTTGCTGATGCCGCGCTGATAGGTGCCAGGGGAAACTCCGGAATCATTTTCGCTCAGTTTCTCTATGGTTTCAGCAATGAGATCAATCCTGATGAAGCGTTGACCGTCAGGTCGTTTGCCGAAAGCGTGAAGAAAGCCGTTGCTTATGCTTATGATGCGATTGCCAACCCGGTTGAAGGTACAATACTGACAGTCATCAGGGATTGGGCCGATTATGTCTATATTCTGAAGGACTCTTTTGATGATTTTACGAAATTGCTGGTGGAGGCTTACAGTAAAGCGCTTGAATCATTGGCGGCAACGACGGGTAAGTTGGAGGTCCTTGCCAGGTCGCATGTTGTAGATGCCGGAGCGAAAGGTTTTGTTTTCTGGCTGGAAGGATTTATGGATTTTTTCACCATGGGCGCTGAAAAGGCTATGAGGAGACAAGTCCAGGTGGCAGATACCTCCGATGAAATGGTTGAAATGCCCCATGATGTGATTAATTTCAGGTTTTGTACAGAAGCATTGCTCGTTGGTAACCATCTGGATAAGCATAAGATCAGAAATTTTATACAACATTGTGGCGATTCATTGGTTGTAGCGGGAAACCCACAAAAGGTCAGGGTGCATATTCACACCGACTTCCCGGCCGAAGTTTTTTCACAACTGCAGCAGTTTGGAAATATCACCTATCAAAAGGTTGACGATATGGTGATGCAGAATGAAATTCAATTCAACCGTAAATATAATGTGGCGCTCGTTACCGACTCATCCTGCGATTTGCCCAAGGAACTGATCGATCAATACCAGATTCATATTGTTCCTCTTTCTGTTCATTTTGGGGAGACCTATTTTTTAGATCGTCTCACCATTAATCCACCGCAGTTTTATGCCATGCAGGAGAAATCGGATACGAATGCAACCTCTGCCCAACCTGCCTCCAAAGAGTTCCAGAACAAATTTGAGTATCTGGCAACCCATTATGATTCCATCATTGGTATCCATCTCAGCCAGGCGCTCAGCGGTACATGGTCCAGCAGCGAAAAAGGCTCTAAGGAGGTTGTCGGCCGTACAGGCAAACTGATAGATATTATCAACTCCAAAACACTCACAGCCGGACTTGGACTGATCGTTCTTCGTGCTGCAAGGGCGCTTGAGAATGGTGCAACGCATGCTGAGCTGATGAGCCACATGGAGGATTGGAAAGAGAAATCAAAGGTAAGGGTTAGTGTGAAAACCCTGAAATACATCGTTCGCAGCGGAAGGGTAAGCCCTTTTAAAAGCTTTGTGGCCAAAGTACTTGACCTGAAACCTGTCATAGTCATTGATGGCGAAGGTAAAGCAGCCCTTTTCTCAAAATCATTTTCCGGGAAAGGAAGCATGAAAAAGGTGATGCAAAATATTTCAAAAATTTCCCATGGGAAAAAAATATGGGAATATGCCATCACCCATGCAAATAACCCGTCGGCCGCTTCTTGGTATGCAGTGGAAATGGAAAAACTGACCGGGAAAAAACCAATTTTTATTGATCATGCATCGCCTGCGCTCGCTGCCAACACGGGTCCGGGAATTGCTTGCATTTCGCTGATGTTGGAATAAAACGGTTATTTCCGTAAATCTCAAAAATAGTGGTGGATTTTCAAAATATTCTCCTTGAAGTAGGTTTGGTCATTTTTCTTTACATGACCAGTATCTTTATCCGGGCATTGATCCGTAAGGACAACTCCATTGTGGATGTTGCATGGGGAGCCGGTTTTATCATTGTTGCTGTTTATACGATCATTCAGTCAGGAGAGGTGGATCTCAGAAAAATGATTGTCAGTTTGCTTGTGCTGCTATGGGGATTGAGGCTCTCTTTTCACATCATGGTCCGCAACAGTGGAAAGGGGGAAGATTTCAGGTACAAGGCCTGGCGCAATAGCTGGAAATATTTTATCATCCGCAGTTTCTTTCAGATTTTCATGTTGCAAGGCTTGCTGATGCTGATCATTTCAACTCCCATCTGGTTTATTAACTTTAGTACCGGCGGCCCGCTTGGCCCATGGGATTCCATCGGTCTTCTGGTCTTTGGCGCTGGTTTTATGATCGAGGTTATTGCTGATTATCAGTTGGTTGAATTTAAAAAGAATCCCGGGAATAAAGGGAAATTGGTTACTACCGGTTTATGGTCAATTTCTCGTCATCCCAATTATTTCGGAGAGTCGCTCGTATGGTGGGGCATTAGTTTCTATGCATTGTCCTTTCCTTACGGATGGCTCGCACTGATAAGCCCGGTTACCATCACCCTGTTGCTCCGGTTTGTCTCAGGTGTTCCCATGCTCGAAAAAAAACAGAGTAACCATCCTGACTGGGCTGAATACAAGGCAAAAACCGCCGCTTTTGTTCCTTTTATAAAATTCCTGTAACAGGCCTGGGCAAATCGAAGATCATTTATCGACAAGAAACCTGAATGCCCGTTGTTCTCCGCCACTTCGTAAAATAAGAATATATAGTCCTGCAGGAACAGGGCCCAGGTCAATCGCTGTGATACTGTTACCCGGCGTGGCTATGTTCCTTTTGGTGTAGATTTTTGAGCCGAAATTGTTAAACACATCCATACTGAATGTTTTTTCTGATCCATTGGAAATGGAAACGGCAAAACGGCCGTCATTGGGAACCGGGTAGATATCCACCTTCATCGGTTCGTTATCGTTGATTCCCACCCCAACTGATGTTTTGAATGTTAAATCTGTGCCGGCTGACTGTCCCGCAGCGCTTATCCCTTTTACCCGGTAGTGGTAAGTAGTGTTCGATGACAGGCCGGTGAGGTTGGCCAGGACTGCCGTGGCAATGGAGCCGGTTACAACCAGCGGTGTCGCATCAATTGAATCCCCGTACGCAGGGGTCAGCCCCCATTCAAAAGAAACATTGGTGTTTGAATTGTTTGCATTGACTGTGCCGTTCAAAGTCGCCCCCGACGAGGTGATTGTTGTTGCAGCTAAAGTAATTACGGCCGGTGGCTGTGCAGGTTGCCCGCTCATGGTGAACATCAGGGAGCCTGTTACCGTAGTGTCTTGCACAGCCGTTGCCTTTGCGTACGCTGTGCCGTTAGATACAGCAGTCACCAATCCTGCCGCACTGATGGTAGCCATGCCCGTTCCCGGGACTATACTCCAGGTAACCGCCTGGTTTGCAGACAACGGGATGACATTTGCAACCATTGGCAACGTTCCTCCACTCGTTGTAATTGTTGCGGGAACCCCGCCCTGGGTAGAGACATTCACTCCGATCAAACCGCCAACTGAAACACCCTGGGCATAGCCCATGTAGCCTAAACCCCGGTCCTCAGTCCATGTAGCGGCGCACCTGTTTGGTCCGTCAGGTGTAAACCCGTACCTCATTTTCGGAGTTCCACCCCCTGCCGTTGTGGAACTGACTTCGATCCTGTTTCCCGGCCAAACGAAATTGCCACTGCCATCGAGTCGTGTGGCAAAAATCTTTTCGGTCGAATTATAACTGATAAACATTGGGTTATCCGACACAACAGCCAGATCCCCGCAGCGCTGATCTCTGCTGCTACTGATAGCATAAACGACTTTCCCCTGGTTGGTAAACTGCCGCACCCCGGTGGTTTTAAGGAATTTCTGAACATAAACACCGTAGACGG
>JAPLDG010000307.1:0-27178 GCA_026391845.1 Bacteroidota bacterium
TCCAGGGTGTTGTTGTTCACGGTGAGAATGCCCTCTTCTTTGAATTCTTTTAAAATACGGATGGCGCTTTCCTTTGACATGCCGGAGAGGTCGGCCAGGTCCTGACGGGAAATGGTCATTTCAAATGGATTCTGACAATAAATCTTGTCGGCGAGATAAAAGATCACATCTGCGATTCTGCCATGCATCTGTTTTTGGGTGAGGCTGATGACCTGGTCGAAATTGAAAATGGACTGCAGCGAAACCCGTTTAATGAATTCTTCGGCAAAATCGGGGTTTTCGCGGATCAGTTTTTTGAAAACCGTAACATCGACAAGGCAGGCCGTACAGTCTTCAACCGCTGCGGCAGAATAATAATGACGGTTGTCAACATAGATCCCGGGACCAAAGATATAATCAACAGGCTTTATGAGGGACAGGATCAGATTTTTTCCATATCCTTCGATGTATATTTTGGCAAGACCGGAGGTGACACAAACAAAATAGGGTGAAGGTGTCCCCTGTTTAAAAATGATTTCACCTGCCTTATAACTCACCTGAAAGCGGCTGCTGTTGATCAGTTCGACTTCCAGCGGACTCAAATTTTTAAATATGGAGGATTTGCAGTTACAGTCGGCGCAATTGGATGAATGATGTGTTTTGTTTACCATCGTCTATGGCTGCTCGGGCCTGTTTTTTTTAGATAGCAGACAAAGATAGTACTAAATTGATATATAACAAATTAATTGACTCTTTTTATCAACGGGAAAATTGAGATATATCAACACCGGCAAGTTTGTTTGAATCAAGGTATTCTGCAATCTGAACGGCGTTTGTTGCAGCACCCTTACGCAGATTATCCGCGACAATAAAGAGGTTGAGTGAGTTTGGCATAGATTCGTCCCGTCTGATCCTTCCAACGAAAACCTCGTCTTTGCCCAATGCATCAAGAGGCATGGGGTATATGTTGTTTTTGGGATCATCGCGAAGTATAACCCCCTGGGTATTGCTGAGAAGAGTGGCGATGTCATCAAGAACAAAATCACGTTCGAATTCCAGGTTGACCGCTTCGGAATGGCCGCCTAAAACAGGAACCCTCACAACGGTTGCAGTAATCCGGATGGAATAATCATTGAGAATCTTGTGTGTTTCATTCACCAGTTTCATCTCTTCTGTGGTGTATCCGTTATCCAGGAAATCGCCGCCGTGCGGAAAAAGGTTCAGGTGGATCGGGTAGGGATAAGCCATTTCTCCGGGGATTCCATTCCGTTCATTTTCAAGTTGCCTGACAGCCTTGGCGCCTGTACCGGTGACCGACTGATAGGTGGATGTGACAATCCGTTTGATGGAGTATTTCTTATGAAGCGGCGCCAGTACCAGTACCAGCTGAATGGTTGAACAATTCGGGTTGGCAATGATCTTATGATTTCCGGTGAGGATGGAGGCGTTTATTTCGGGAACAATCAGCGGAATTTCGGGATCCATGCGCCATGCCGAAGAGTTGTCAATTACCGTAATTCCTGCCGCTGCGTAACGGGGGGCCCATTCTCTGGACGTTGAAGCGCCGGCAGAAAAGATGGCGATGTCGGGCTTTGCAGCAATAGCCTGTTCGTGCGTATGAATTAAATAACTGGTGTGATTGAAAGAAAGAGGTAGACCTGCCGATTTCGGCGAGGCAACCGGTATAAAGGTCTCCGGATAGATTTTATGTTCATCAAGAACTTTGAGGATTTCCCGGCCAACAAGTCCGGTGGCGCCTACAACTGCAAGTTTCATGGGTGTTATTTTTGGGCAAAGGTAAAAGAAAAAAAATAGCGAAATAGCGAAGTAGCGAAATAGTGAAATAATGAAATGCTGTATTACTTTTTTGAAAATTTCCGATTAAGCAGGAAACAGCGATGATGAAAACTATCTATTCCCGGCCTTTTCACTTTGCACGCATTGTCTGCATGAGTTGCATTGCCTGCATTGTTAACATTGTATGCATTTCCTTCATTGCCAGCGCGCAGGTAACGGATGATTTTTCAGACGGAAATTTTACGAAAAATCCTGCCTGGACTGGTGATACGACGCAATTCGAAATCAATTCATCCGGTCAGCTGCATCTGTTATCGGCAGGGAGCGATACTTCCGTTTTGTTTACCCGATACTCCGCTGCGAAAAACATGGAATGGCGTTTTTGGATGAAACTTTCATTCAATACTTCATCCAACAACCATGCAAAAATCTATCTGGCGGCTGATACTACTGCGCTTTCTTCCATTGTCAACGCCTGTTTTCTTCAGGCCGGAGGAGGGGATGACTCTCTGTTCATCATGAAGCAATCCGGGGCGTCTGTTATAAAATTATTCAGGTTTAAATCTTATCGGATGCTCCATACAACCAATACACTCCGGTTTAAAATCACCTGCGACGATTCAGGGCGCTGGGAGGCGATGATCGACACAACCGGAGGATATAACTATTTTTCGGATGGAACATTTTACGATGACTCCGGATTCACGTCACATTGGTTTGGGTTCATGTGCCGGTATACATCGAGCAATGCGACGAAATTCTACTTTGATGATCTGTATATCGGACCCATCCGGTATGATACGGTTTCGCCGGAAATTCTTGCAGTGGAGGCAACAACAGCCAAGGTTTTGCAGATTACCTGTTCTGAAGCCGTTCAGAAGGA
Source organism: Bacteroidota bacterium (assembly GCA_026391845.1). GTDB lineage: Bacteria > Bacteroidota > Bacteroidia > Bacteroidales > FEN-979 > CAIVAT01. The sequence goes on from JAPLDG010000307.1 coordinate 2,660, forward strand.
GGGGGCTGAAAATCCGGATAATTACCTGTTCCCGGACGGTGGTTTCCGGCTTGACTCAGTCAAAACAGATGTTCATCACCCCGAGCTGGCATTCATTTTTCTGCATGATTCGCTGGTACAGGGAACGATTGGCTCGCTGGGCATCCGGAATATTACGGATCTGTCCGGAAATCAGTTGCCGGATACGATTGTGCCATTTTATTATTATCTGCCAAAAGCCTATGATGTTGTGATTCATGAAATTATGTCCGACCCCGATCCTCCGGTCGGGCTGCCGGATGGCGAATTTGCGGAGTTGTACAACCGGTCGGAATTTACCATCAACCTGCAGGGGTGGACATTTGATTACGGAAGCTACACGAAAACATTCCCCTCCGTGAAAATCCCCGCCAAAGGGTACCTGTTGGTTGTCAAAGATTCTGTTTATCGGAACTTTGCAAAATGTGCCGTACTCTTCACCTCTTCGACTTCCCTGTCAAATGAGGGAACTACCCTTGTGTTGAAAGATCCAGAAAAGCATGTAATTCACTCCGTATCCTACAATCCTGACTGGTACCGGGGCTCGTTCAAGGAGGATGGAGGCTGGTCGCTGGAAATGACAGACTCCTCTAATCCTTGCGGTTGCGCGGAAAACTGGGAACCATCGCGGGATGCATCAGGCGGTACTCCCGGAAGGACCAATTCATCCGAAAAGGATAATCCGGATGAGAATGTCCCGGTTTTACTGAGGGCGGTTATTTCAGATTCTGCAGTACTTCAGGTTACTTTTTCTGAGAGCATGGATAGCATCTCTTTGCTTTCTCCGGGAGGCTGGACCATCCATTTCTCTGACGAGGCAGCTCACCCTGACCGGGTGGTGCCGGTTTCACCGGAATTCAGCGGAACAATGCTGAAATTCAATCAGCCTTTTATTCGTGGGGTTACCTATACATTAAATATTTCAGGCGAAATGAAAGATTGTGCCGGAAACCGCTGCGACACTGCCCGCCGGATAAGGTTTGCCATTCCGGATGCTGTAACCCCTTATGATGTTGTTGTCAATGAAATTTTATCCAATCCCGCCAGCGGAGGGTCCCGGTTTGTGGAATTATACAACCGGTCGGAGAAAATCATCGATTTACAGACTCTGGTCATGGCCAACCGGGATAACCCGGAGGAACTCCAGGCGAATGCAGTTCCGCTAACTTCCGGCGGCTATCTGTTGTTTCCGGGTGATTACATTGCGATGACATCCGGCGTTGAGGATATTTGTGCCCGCTACCGTCCTGCATCTCCTGAAGCCATTGCAGCGATGAGTGGATTCCCGGTATTCGGAGATGATACAGGCACGGTGGTTATCGCCAGGAAAGACGACATGACCATCATCGACAGGATGCGGTATACCCCTGAAATGCATTATCCTTTGCTCGCCACAGCTGAAGGTGTCTCGCTGGAACGAACCCATCCTGATTTGCCGGCGGCGGAAGCAAGCAACTGGCATTCGGCGGCAGAAACAGCCGGGTATGCCACGCCTGGTTACCAGAATTCACACTGGAGCATCCCGGAGGGGGCAAACGGGGAGGTCACGGTTCAGCCGCCGGTTTTTTCGCCCGATAATGACGGCCGCGATGATTTATTGATGATTACCATACGGGAAAATGATGCTGATTATGCCGTGAACATCATTGTTTATAATTCGGGAGGGCAATTGGTCAGACAACTCGCCAACCATGTTTTACTGGGCAGTGAAGGTGTTTTCATATGGGATGGGATGACTGCCGAACGGAACAAGGCTCCATTGGGTTTCTATGTGTTGTTCGTTGAACTTACCCGGCCGAATGGAACCGTCAGGATAATTAAAAAGACAGTTGTGGTTGCAGGGAAATTATAACGGGTTAAAATGAAAAATGCAAAGTCAAATATGAAAATGCAAAATCTGAGTGACACGACTGATAATAAATTATTCAATAACACTACTGCTATGGGAAGTTTTTCTGATAAATTGTCAGATCGATTCATTGTTTTTGGGGTCAACATTATAAAAATAGAAAAGCAGCTTTGTGGAACCTATTCCGGCCGACATATTTATGGCCAGCTATTTCGTGCAGGAACATCCACCGGCGCAAACTATGAAGAAGCTCGGGCTGGTGAAAGCAGGGCGGATTTTATTCACAAAATGCAGATCGTTTTAAAGGAACTTCGCGAATCACATTTTTGGATAAAAATCATTATTGCAGCCAAATTAATTCCATCCGCAAATGAAGGTTTAAACTTTCTGTTCAGGGAGTCAGCCGAATTAGCAAACATCACGGCTAAATCTGTTCTTACGGCTAAAGCAAAATCCGGTAAAAATTCATCCCAAGCCTGAGCATGCATTTATTTTACCTTTTGATATTTGACTTTGCATTTTGAACTTTTCTAGATCATCGCCGATGCAATGCATACAATGCTGATTCTCACACCCGGGATCGCATTCAGCGCCAGGATGCAAGACTCGAGCGTGGCCCCGGTGGTGATCACATCGTCAACAAGGATCAGCTTTTTGCCAGCCCAGTCTTGAGGAGAGTTCACTGTAAATATTTCGTTCACATTCTGATACCGGCTGAAGCGGGATTTCCTGGTTTGTGTTTCGGTGGCTTTTGTACGGGTAAGCAAGCGATTGTTGACCGGAATGTTCATGGAACAAGACAGCCCGATGGCAAATTGTTCACTCTGGTTGTATCCGCGCTGCATATACTTTTTCTTGTGAAGCGGTACCGGAATGATCGCATCCGCCGGGCAGAAGAGTGGTGCATCTTTCAACATTTGACCATACAGCTCACCCAGGTAAACACCAATGTCTTTTCTTCCCTTGTATTTCAGCTGATGCACCATGCGCTGCACCTTGCTCCCTTTATGGAAATGGAGAAATGCGGCGCCGGTTTCCAGCGCCACCCTTCCCCGGAAAAGGAGTGTGACCGGATTGTCAGGGTCGAGGTGGAAATTTGTTTTCGGAAGATGGTACTCGCAAAAGTGGCAAAGCACCTCTTCGTTTTTCCACAGGCTGTTGCCACAACCGGCGCAGATTCGCGGAAAAATAAGCGAAATGAAATCAGAGAGGTAGATCATGGCGTTTGTTTTTGCTTAATCAGGAAAGTAGCAAAAGGTAATACGCAATTGAAAAAAAACTTGTAGGTTTGATTAAAATTTCCCCAGGAAATGAAATCCCGGCCTTTGCTTCATATTCAGGACTTAACAGTCAGTTTTTCCTCAGGTTCCGGGGATCTGACCGTGGTTGATCATATATCCTTCAACCTGAATGAGTCGGAGACGCTTGCTGTGGTGGGGGAGTCTGGTTCCGGGAAAACGGTTAGCGCACTGGCGGTGTTAAAGTTGATTCCTTCCCCTCCGGGAAATATTTCAAGCGGGAAAATTTTATTCACCGGCCGGGATGGTGTCGCAAGGGATCTCCTGCAAGCTGAAGAACCTGAGATGCAAAAAATCAGGGGGCGCTCGGTTTCCATGATCTTTCAGGAGCCGATGACCTCTCTGAATCCGGTTTTTACCTGTGGGGACCAGGTGATGGAAAGCCTGAGGATCCACCTGGCATATAAAAAAAAACAGGCACGAAAAAAAGTGCTTGATCTTTTTGCGGAAGTAATGCTTCCGAGGCCGGAGGAGGTTTTTAACGCCTATCCGCACGAGTTGTCGGGCGGGCAAAAGCAACGGGTGATGATCGCCATGGCAATCTCCTGCAATCCGGAGGTTCTGATTGCCGATGAGCCAACTACGGCGCTGGATGTGACGGTTCAGAAAACCATTCTTGATCTGATGAAAAATCTCCAGGTGTCAAGGAAAATGAGCATCCTGTTTATCACCCACGACCTCGGAATTGTCGCAGGATTTGCCGACCGGGTGCTGGTGATGAATAAAGGAAAAATCGTGGAGGAGGGCAGTGTTGGCGATATTTTTCATCGGCCCGCGCACCCATATACAAGGGGATTACTGGCGTGCCGGCCTCCGCTGAACGTGCGGTTAAACCGCCTGCCGACGATTGAAAAATACATGCTGGATGAGCGGATCGAATCAGAAGGTGTTATTTCACCGCAACAACGAAAAACCGACCATGAACGGATTTATGCCCGTGAGCCCATCCTGAAAGTGGAAAAACTCAGCAAACAATTCGGATCTTACATGGCCCTTGAAAAGGCCAGTTTTCTTGTTTATCCGGGCGAAACGCTGGGAATCGTAGGAGAGTCGGGAAGCGGAAAAACCACACTTGCCAGGGTTGTTCTTGAACTTATTCCCGCGACCGGGGGACGAATCATATTCCGGGATCAGGATATTACGCAGCTATCATCCGGAAAAATGAAAAAACTGCGCAAGGAACTTCAGATCATTTTTCAGGATCCCTATTCTTCCCTGAATCCGAGGCTTGCCATTGGTCCGGCCATTCTTGAGCCCATGAAAGTTCACGGGTTGCATGGAAACGAATCAGGGAGAAAAGAACGGGTGATGGACCTTCTGCAAAAAGTCGGATTAAAAGAGGAACATTATTACCGCTATCCGCATGAGTTTTCCGGAGGACAGCGGCAAAGGATATGCATCGCCCGGGCACTGGCGGTTGAACCGCAACTGATTATTTGTGACGAATCAGTTTCGGCGCTCGATGTCTCCATCCAGGCGCAGGTGCTGAACCTGCTGAATGATTTGAAAAAAGATTTCGGCCTTACCTACATTTTTATTTCACACGATCTGTCAGTGGTCAAGTTCATGTCTGACCGCCTGATCGTGATGAAAAATGGAAAAATTGAAGAGATGGGTGAGGCGGATGAGGTTTATGCGCATCCCCGGTCGGAGTATACAAGAATGCTGTTGGAAGCGATTCCGGGGGGAGTTCAGGGAGCGAAGTAGCGAAGTAGCGAAATAGTGAAGTAGCGAAATAGCGAAATAGCGAAATGGTGAATAATGATGGTTTTTTGATAATTTAACTTTATGGCAAAGAAAAAGAGTTTAAGCGGCAGTGAGAAAAACACCTTTGTGAAGTCTGTATTGGATGTTTTTCAGAACAATCCATACAGCAGTTTCAACTACAAGCAGGTAGCGGCAAGGCTTGGCATCGAAGACCGGGCAAGCAAAGACCTGATCAGTTTGATTATCGGGCAATTATTTAAAAGCCAGGAGCTTGCCATGAGCAAACGTGGAAAATACCAGATCAACCAGAAAAGTCCACGCTATGCAAAGGAGGTTGTGACATCGCTCAACGGTACCGTTGATATGAAGCAGACCGGCAAAGCCTATGTGATCCCGGAGGATAAATCGGAAGATGTTTTCATCGCCGCCACCAATACCAACCATGCCCTTCATGGTGATAAGGTGAAGGTGTTCATTTTTCCCAGGCGTAAGGGACATAAACTGGAAGGGGAAATAGCGGAGATCATCAAACGGAATAAGAAGCAATTTGTCGGTACGATCGAAACATCCAAAAATTTTGCATTTCTCCGGCCCGATAATGCCACAATGCCGGTCGATATTTTCATTCCCAATGCCAGCCTTAACGGCGCGAAGAACGGGCAGAAAGTGGTGGTGGTCATCACCGAATGGCCGGCCCAGTCGGCCAACCCTTTCGGCGAGGTGAAAGAGGTGCTCGGAAAACCCGGGGATAACCGGGTGGAAATGCAGTCGATTTTAGCCGAAATTGATTTTCCATTGTCTTTTTCGCCCAAAGCGGAGAAGGAGGCAGCTTCATTTCCGGATTCCATTCCTGAGGCGGAGATCGTGAAACGCAAAGATTTCCGGCAGGTATTTACCATCACCATCGACCCCGAAGATGCCAAGGATTTTGACGATGCCATTTCGTTGAGATCACTGGAAAACGGGCATTGGGAAGTCGGAGTGCACATTGCCGATGTCTCTTATTACGTCAGACCGGGGTCGGCCATTGAGGAGGAGGCGATTGAGCGCGGAACATCGGTTTACATGGTGGGCCGTACCATTCCGATGCTTCCCGAGCGGCTGTCCAACGGGTTGTGCTCGCTGAAGCAGGGGGAGGACCGGTTGTGCTTTTCCGCGGTATTTGAAATGGACGAAAAGGCAAAAATCTATTCGGAGTGGTTTGGCAAAACCGTGATCAATTCAAACCGCCGCTTTTCGTATGAGGAGGCTCAGGCGATCATCGAGTCGGGTTCAGGGGAATACGCCCAGGAGGTGGCGATTCTGAACAAGGTGGCTTTGAAACTTCGTGATGAACGATTTCAGAAGGGCTCATTTAATTTCGAAACCCAGGAGGTCCGGTTTAAACTGGACGAACTGGGCAGGCCGCTGAGTATTTATCTGCGGGAGATGAAAGATGCCAACAAGCTGATCGAAGATTTTATGTTGCTGGCCAACCGCAAAGTGGCTGAATTTATCGGGAAAAAACGGGAAAATCAAACGGTCAAGACCTTTGTTTACCGGGTTCACGATACCCCGAATCCCGAGAAGCTGGAAAACTTCACCCAGTTTGTCGAGCGACTTGGTTATAAGATCAAACTCAGTTCAAAAAAGTCGCTTGCCGACTCTTTTAACAAGTTATTCAACGACATCAAGGGCACCGGAACAGAGACCATGATCGAAACCATTGCCATCAGGACCATGTCAAAAGCCTATTATTCCACGAACAACATCGGACATTACGGACTTGCTTTTCAGTACTATTCCCATTTTACCTCCCCCATCCGCAGGTATCCCGATCTGATGGTGCACCGGCTGTTGTTCGATTATATGCACAATGCCCCGTCTGTTTCCAAAGAGGTGTATGAACCCATGTGTGAACATGCCTCTGAAATGGAACGCCGGGCGGTTGATGCCGAGCGCATGTCGGTTAAATACAAGCAGGCTGAATACATGCTCGACAAGGTGGGCCAGCAGTTTGACGCATTGATTTCAGGAGTGAGCAAGTGGGGGATTTTCGCTGAAATTATCGGCACCAAATGCGAAGGGATGATCCGCCTGCGCGACCTGGAGGATGATTACTATTATCTGGATGAAGAGAATTACCAGATCATCGGGCAGCGGAACGGGAATATTTACAAACTCGGGGCAAAGCTGAGGATCAGGGTGAAAAGGATCGACCTTGCCAGGAAGCAGATGGATTACGAAATGGTTTAGTTTTTTAGTGTACAAGAGAGAAGTACGATGATTTATTCTTCCGAAGCCGATATCGTACCATTTTTGAAAGGCCTGGTGCAGAGCCTGCAACCCTATGCACAGGCCAACGAAGTGAACCTCTCGTTTTCATCCGGTATGAAAAAGCAGATGGCGCATTATCAGCCTTTTCTGCTTTCCCAATGCCTGGTTCAACTGGTTTGCAACATGATCAATTTATTGCCCCCGAAAAGCAAAATCATCATGCGGCTCTCGTACAGTCCTGATAACCAAAACCTGCAGGTTGAAATAGAAAACACCGGGATAAATTTAATTCTGGTAAACGAAATTTCTGCACAGACCACATATTCAATTATAGGATCCCCTTTACCACATGGAACATTATATTGCCTGGGTCTTCCTTTGCATCGTCCTGACGCGGCTTCGAACCAGTTGATCAATTCTGGTAAGCCTGCCAATAACTTACCACAGTTTTACAGGGAGATTCAAAAACGGCTGAATTCGCAATTTAACCAGGCCGACAAACTGATCGCAACGCTTGAGCAGAACCGGCCGCATGAAGCCGCTTTCATGCAAAAAATCAACACGCTCATTAAAGTCAATCTGGACAATGAAAATTTCGACTCCAATGCTTTAGCTAAAGCGATGCATATGAGCAGAACGCAACTATTCCGCCGGTTGAAATCACTTATCCGGCAGGCGCCTGCCAACTATATTAAAACCATCCGGCTGCAAAAAGCGAAAGAACTGCTTGAAACGACCGATTTGACCGTAAGCGAAATAGCCTTTAAAACCGGGTTTCAGACGATAAGCCATTTCTCGAAAATTTATAAAAAACAATACGGTATCCTGCCCTCCGTGTTCCGCCAAAGCAACAAGCCTGCAACAAATGAATAAAAGATCGCAACAAACGGACTAACATTGACCTATTCCGGCATGTATCTTTGCTGAAAAAAAAACATGGAACAGCAAAGACAAAACAAGGAATTTATCATCCGCTATTTAAATGCCCTCAGCGGCGAACTAAAAACAGAGGAAATTCTGAGGGAATATATTACAGATGAAGAACTTATCGGGCATATTATTTTTTTCGACACGGCATTTCCCCGCTACGAAATGTTTGCCGATGAAATGACGGCCGAGGGCAACCGGATCGTCATCCGGGCACGAATGAAAGGTTGCCATGAAGGGGAATTTAACGGTATTAAGCCGACTCACCGTAAAGTGGAGTTTCCGTTTGTGGTGAGTTACGATATCGAAAACGGGAAAATCGTTCATCACTGGCTTATTGCCGACCAAATGATGCTCATGGAACAACTTGGTTTAATGAATGCAACCGCATAAATACCTGTTAAGCCTTTCACATTCAATTTATTTCCAGATCATTATTTGTCCTTGTTTCAAACCGGATTTTTGTGAAACGGGCTGATAAAACAAGGTTCCCCGTGATGCGTTCTGTTTCCGTGAAATAAAATGTTGTTGTGTAAAATATAACAACTTGACATAGGCTATTTTAGACTGTATATTGCACTTTATTTGTGCAATAGATTACCCAATAATAACCATATTTATACTTTTAACAGTATGGCAGGTAACTGCTATCGGGGATGCTTTGTATTTTCACAAACCGACAATTTACCATGAAAACAATGTACCGACTTTTATTTATGCTGGGATTAATCTTAGCCTTTCCTGTGTTACGCACTTTCTGCCAGGTAGCCATCAACACAAATGGCGCTCCTCCCGATCCTACAGCCATGCTGGATGTAAGTTCCACCAACAGTGGGATGCTGATCCCGCGTGTTTCAGCCGCTGCACGCAACCAGATTCCATCCCCCGCAGCCGGACTGTTAATTTATAATATGGATGACAATCTGTTTAACTATTACAACGGGAGTTCGTGGTATCAGCTCGGCGCAACACCGTTCGCCTCTGCAACCGGAATCCTTAGCCCGGGAGGCGGCGTGGCCATCAATGCCTCCCCGGGCGTTCTGCCGGATAATTCAGCCATGCTTGACGTCAATGATCCCAGCCGGGGCATTTTGATCCCACGAGTCACCACGGCCGCGCGGGAAGCGATGATCTCCCCGGCCACCGGGTTGTTCACCTATAAGCCGGAGGGCAATATCCTGTTTTTTTTTAACGGAAGCCAATGGATTACCCTTTGCGGTGTCTCCACCGGGATTGCGGGAGCCACTGGAAGTCAGTCCTCCGTCGGGATGGCGGTCAGTGAAGGCAGTGCTCTTCCGGACCCTTCTGCCATACTGGATATCTCTTCAGCCACCAAAGGAATGCTGATACCACGGCTTTCAAGTACCGGGCGGGAGGCCTTGCTTCCTGTAACCGGATTGACCATTTATAATCCCACCACCGGGACCATAGAATTTTTTAACGGGACTTCATGGTGCCAGGTAGATTCCTACCTGAGTGAATCTCCGACCGCGGGAATACAAATCGCATCAGCTGACCAGATTGAATGGCACTGGAATCCTGTTGCACGTGCCGCCGGGTATAAATGGAACATAATAGATGATTTTGGCTCCGCGACCGACCTAGGAACCAACACCTCTTTTCTGGAAACCGGATTGACCTGCGGTACATCCTATACCCATTATGTCTGGGCATACAGCGGTTGCGGATATTTATCGCCAGCAATCCTGACACAATCCACCCTGCCTTGTTCTCTCTGCGGCACTTCCATTACTGTCAGCCACCAGATGACGGGCGGTGTGGCTCCTGTTGGGAAAAGTGTTACATATGGCATCGTTTCAAATATTCCCGGCGAGACCTCAAAATGCTGGATATCCAGTAACCTGGGCGCCGATCACCAGGCTGACTCAGTTGATGATGTGGCTGAAGAATCAGCCGGATGGTACTGGCAGTTTAACCGCAAGCAGGGCTATGATGCAACGTTTGGCCCGCAATTTCCGGCAGGAGCAGCATACAACAATGAAAATTCTGACTGGATGGCCGCCAATGACCCCTGTACCCTTGAACTGGGCAGTACATGGCGAATGCCAACACATACTGAATGGGAGAATGTGAATGCATCAGGGAGTTGGACCAGCTGGAACGGCCCATGGACTTCAGCATTAAAACTGCACACTGCCGGGTATCGGAACTTTATCGGTGTGTATGATCGAGGCTCCAAAGGTTACTATTGGAGCAGTATCCAGAGCAATCCATCTGCAGGCTGGGAACTGGACTTCGGCAGCGCCAGCAGCGTCCTGATGACCGAAACAAAGACAAACTGCTTTTCAATCCGGTGCCTCCGGGAGGTATCCCCGGTTGGTTATACCTGCGGTTCTCCCATCACTGTTAACCATATTGCCGGTGAAGGGGTGGCACCAGTTGACAAGACAGTTACCTACGGCATTGTTTCAGGGATTTCGGGGGAATCGGAAAAATGCTGGATTTCGAAGAACCTTGGTGCCAGCCAGCAGGCAGGTGCTGTAAATGATGCTACTGAAGCTTCCTCGGGCTGGTACTGGCAGTTTAACAGCAAACAGGGCTATAAGCTTGATGATGATTATTCAAGAACCCCTAATACTGTTTGGATAAACAATATCTATGAAGAATCGGATTGGGTGGCGGCCAACGATCCATGCGTACAGGAACTTTCATGCGGATGGAGGATTCCCACGCAAACTGAGTGGCAGAATGTAAATTCAGCAGGAGGCTGGTCGTCCGGATGGCTTGGCCCATGGGGCTCAGCATTAAAACTTCATGCTGCAGGCGTCATTAACTATAACAATGGTGTCATGGAAAACCGCGGATGGTTGGGCCAATACTGGAGCAGCGCCCGGCAAGACGCAAGTTACGGTAATGGACTTTATTTCGATAGCGGATCCAGTTATGTGTACAGCTATAATGTCAAATCGAATGGTTTTCCTGTACGCTGCCTCCGGGATGCAACTATTCTCAATTCAGAGCCAACCGTAAAGACAACCTCCGTTTCAAATGTCGGGGAAACCACCGCAATTACCGGAGGGCATGTTACCTGTGAAGGAGGTACCCCGGTCACCACCCGGGGCATTTGCTTAAGTACTTCTGTAAATCCCACCATCGCCGACAGTCATATGGACGGTGGTACCGGAATGGGTTTATTTTTAAGCAGTCTTGCTGAACTCAGCCCGAATACCGTTTATCATGTCAGGGCCTATGCGACCAACAGCACAGGTACTTCTTATGGAGATGATTTGAGCTTTACTACATCGTCTGTTTTTCCATGCGGGTCATCATTGTCAATTAACCATTTAGCAGCAGGAGGTGTGGCTCCGACAGATAAAATGGTAACATATGGTACAGTATCGAATCTTCCCGGAGAACCGTCGAAGTGCTGGATCACCAGGAATCTGGGCGCAGCTAATGTGGCGGCTTCATTTGACGATGCCACCGAAGCCTCGGCCGGATGGTACTGGCAGTTTAATCATAAACAGGGGTATATGTATGACTGGGGTTATGTGTCCCCATCATGGACAATAACCTATATTTGGGAAAACAGTGATTGGGAAGCCGCCAAAGATCCTTGTGCGCTTGAACTTGGCGGTGGCTGGCGAATCCCAACAGGAACAGAATGGTCCAATGTGAGTGAAGCCGGAAACTGGAGTTCGTCCGGAACGTATAACTCTTTGTTACAGATTCATGCAGCCGGGTATCTTGATAACTTTATTGGAAATGTGCTCTACCGGGGTCTTTTGGGCCACTACTGGAGCAGTGTCCAGACGGATAATAATGGTGGCGTGTATTTTATTTGCGGCAGCGGATTCAGTTACACCAACTATGATTATAAATCAGTAGCTTCTCCGCTGCGGTGTCTCAGGGATATCTTTGCCAGTGTCACTACAGCAGAGGTCAGCAATATTGTCAGCATTGCGGCAGGCAGTGGTGGCGAAGTGATCAGTGATGGAGGAACAGAAATAACCGGCCGGGGTGTTTGCTGGGGTACTGCTTCCATCCCCACGATTGCCGGCGACCATACCAGCGATGGAAATGGATTGGGGCCGTTTGTAAGCAGTATCACCGGATTGCAGCCTGGCACACAATATTTCGTAAGGGCTTATGCAACTAATGGTACCGGAACCTCCTATGGCAACGAGGTTACTTTTACGACCTCAGGATTTACCTGCGGCGCCACTTTGTTTAGAAACCATGTGGCAGGAGAGGTAGCTCCGGTTACAAAAACAGGAGTTACGTATGGAACAACCACAGGCATCGCAGGAGATTTTAGTAAATGCTGGATTACCCGCAACCTAGGCGCCGACCGTGTGGCGCTTGCCCAGGATGATGCTTCCGAAGCATCGGCAGGCTGGTACTGGCAGTTCGGCCTCAAACAGGGCTACAAGGTTGATGATTATGGTGCAAGAACACCCAATACCACCTGGATTCAATGGCCAGGTGCAACCAGCGACTGGCAGGCTGAAAACGACCCGTGTACGATAGAACTTGGAAGCGGCTGGAGGATTCCCACCGCTGCGGAGTGGACTAATGTTAATACAACAGGAGGCTGGACAGACTGGAACGGTCCGTGGACTTCCGGGTTAAACCTCCATGCAGCCGGCTTCATCTATCACGAGTATTGGGGCGGGCTCATGAACAGGGGTTCAGCAGGGATCTATTGGAGCAGTGCGCATTACAGCGATGGAACTGCATGGTACATTGGCTTCAGCAGCAGCCAATGTCAAATGACAAGCTACCAGGCGGGATTCGGAGTGACCTTGCGGTGCCTCAGAGAGAATATAAATGAATAATTCAATGGTAATAACTTTCTGTAACAATAATCAATGAAATCTTAACCATAAACCAGATTTTATGAAAACAACAACAAACCTTATAACATCAACGATTTTCCCAACCCTTTGCTTATTTATCGCGGGACAATCCCCGGCCAGGGCGGATAATGTGATTACCAGCGGAACCACCTTTAAAGTAACTGCCGGCACCACGGTTGTTTTGTCAGAAACCCTTATAGTCAAAAGCGGGGCAACGCTTGATAACTCAGGAACGCTGACCCTGAAACGGGGTCTCACCAATGAATATGCCGTACCTAATTCCCTCGGATCGGGAACGGTTGAATGCTCCGGAACAGCGAATCAAACCATCAGTGGTCAGAACATCATTCAAAACCTCACTACAAACAATTCAGCCGGGGTTACCATTGGCGGGAATACCCGTGTAAACGGCATTCTGACCCTGACAGACGGCAAAGTGACCCTTGGAACGAGCAACCTGCTTCTTGGACCGGCGGCTACCATTGCAGGCACACCTTCGGCTGCTGTCATGATCATTGTGAGCGGTTCAGGAGAACTTCGCAAAGAGTTTCCGTCCGGATTCACCGGCATATTCAGCTACCCGGTTGGCGATGGTTATGGTACGGCGTATTCGCCGGTAACCCTCACCTTCACCGGGGGAACCTTTGGTTCGGGCAATTATGCCGGGGTAAGCCTTTCAAATACGGCCTATTTCGATCCGAACATCCTGGGAAATTTCCTCAACCGATACTGGACGCTCAGCCAATCAGGGATCACCAATTTCAACTGTAACGCTACATTTCAATATGTTGCAGGAGATCTCACCGGGAATGAAAACCTGATATCCTGCACCAAAGTAAGCCCGTTGCCGTTGGTGACCTATGCATTGACCAACGTTTCAACTCACCAGTTGACTGCCATGGGAATTGGGTCATTCGGTACCTTTACCGGCGTTAATATCTCCGTACCACCTGCAAATCAGCAACTTTCAAATATTACAATTCCAACCGGATTAACAACCTGTTATGATGCCACCCAGGTACTCACGGTTGCCGGCAGCGGATCTTCTTTTCTTGTGGAAAACGATGGAAGCGTAACACTTGTGGCAGGGAGTAAGATATTTCTTCTGACCGGCGCCAAAGTCAGCCATGGCGGGTATCTTCACGGGTATATAACCACCAACGGTATCTTCTGCGGATCGGTTTCCAACCCGCTCGTGGCCAACGTAGAGAAATCTACCTCCCTGGGAATTGAAACCCAGGCGAAAAACCGGTTCATCAAGGTGTATCCGAATCCCACCACGGATATTGTCATCGTTGAATTGCCGGGAACCGATGCAAATTCCACGGCCAACATCACTGTTTACACCATGCAGGGAAGCAAACTTTTGCAAAAAGTGATGAACGGCGGCTCGAAATTCCAGTTCTCGCTTTCGGGCAAACCGGTTGGCATTTACATGGTACAAGTGCAATCGGGCGAGCGGTCGGAGATCGCGAAGGTTGTTAAAAACTAGGTGCATTTTATCCTGTAACCAAAAAAGCGGATTATGAAAAAGGTCTCGATTCTGATCATGGCGTTCCTGCTGATGGGCAGCGCATTGTTTTCCCAGGTAGCCGTGAACACCAACGGCAATTCTCCCGATCCTTCGGCAATGCTCGATGTAAGTTCAACAACACACGGGTTGCTGATCCCCCGGGTTTCATCAGGAGCACGCGACCATATACCATCACCGGCAACGGGGTTGCTGATCTATAATTTCACCGACAAAGCTTTCAACTTTTTCAATGGAAGTTTCTGGCTGGAATTAAACATGACCTATATCACTTCAAATGTTGGAACAATCAGTGATGGCGGAGGCCTTTCGGTCAATTTATCATCAGGTGTACCGCCTGAAAATTCAGCCATGCTTGACATAAGCGATGAGTTAAGGGGTTTATTGGTTCCAAGAATGTCATTTGCAAGCCGCGACCTGATACAATCCCCGGCAACAGGATTGATCATATTTAACACAGATTCGAAAAGGTTTAGTTATTTCAACGGAAACCAGTGGGTTACGATATGTGCTGTTATTATTGGAAGCACTACTGGCGGAGGAAGCCAACCCTCGGCCGGAATGGCCATAAACACCACCAATTCACCGGCCGATCCTTCGGCCATGCTCGATGTATCTGCCACCGATAAGGGGATCCTGATCCCAAGGCTGACCACTGATCAACGCAACCTGATCCTTCCTGCCTTTGGACTTCTCATCTATAATACGTCAACCAACTATATTGAAATATTTAACGGAATAGCATGGTACCAGTTAAGTACTTACCTGATTGAATCACCGGGAGCCGGTATCAACATTCCATCAACAAACCAAATCGAATGGAGATGGAACCCCGTTTCCGGAGCAAACAAATATTACTGGAATACGGAAAATGATTTCAATACGGCAAGGGACCTGGGCACCTCAACCAGTTATTTGGAAACAGCATTGGCTTGTGGAACCTCCTATGACCGTTACGTTTGGGCATTCAACAATTGCGGAGCTTCATCGCCGGTCGTTTTGACCGAGGGAACATCAGCATGTTCCGGCAGTTGGTCTTGCGGCAATCCGTTAATTGCAAACCATGTGTCCGGAGATGTTGCACCGGCCACTAAATCTGTTACTTACGGCACTGTCACCGGTATTCCCGGTGAATCTTCCAAATGCTGGATTACCAGCAACCTTGGCGCCGATCACCAGGCTGACTCTGTAAACGAGGAAACCGATGCCGTAGCAGGCTGGTACTGGCAGTTTAACAGGAAACAGGGATACCTGATTGATGGCAGCACAATTTCCCCTGCATGGACCATAAACAGTATCAATGAAAATATGGATTGGGAGGCCGCCAACGAGCCATGTGCTATTGAACTTGGCGGGGACTGGCGCATCCCGGTTCATTCTGAATGGGACAATGTATCTTCAACCGGAGGATGGACAGACTGGACCGGTTCATGGACTTCTGATTTGAAGTTGCATGCAGCCGGGTACATCTATTCCCTGGATGGTTCACTGTATGGTCGGGGCTTCAGCGGTAACTACTGGAGCAGTACCCAATACAACATTGATGATTCCGGCTGGGATCTGGTGTTCAACTCCTTTCAGAATTTGGTTTTCAACGCAGATAAAGCGTATGGTTTTTCCTTACGCTGTATCCGCGAAAATGTCAGTACTGTTGTAATTCCCACTATTGAGACAATGTCAGTAAACAATATTGCCGCCACTATGGCTTTCAGCGGCGGCAATGTGACCAGCGACGGAGGCGCGCCAGTATCAGTCAGGGGTGTTTGCTGGAGCGCCATATCGACGCAACCCTCCCTCAGTGACAGCTATACAGAAAACGGCTCCGGAATTGGGACTTTTGAAAGCGAACTTGACAATCTCACACCGAATACCTTGTATTATGTGGCTGCCTTTGCGACCAATATTGCCGGAACGGCCTACGGAGATATTTTAACCTTTACTACAGCCCCTGCACCTGTTGCATGTCCCGGAATTGAGACCATCACAATTCACCATGCTGCCGGATTGGTAGCCCCCGTTTCAAAAACAGTTACCTACAGCACGGTTACAAATATACCTGGAGAGTCGGGAAAATGCTGGATTACCAGCAACCTCGGTGCCGACCGTCAGGCGCTTGCAGTAGATGATGCGAGCGAGGTCTCAGCAGGCTGGTACTGGCAATTCAACCGGAAACAAGGGTATAAATTTGCTGAGGATGGTTTAGCACGAACCCCCGGAACACCCTGGATAACCTCCATCAACGAGAACCTTGACTGGGAGCAGGCAAACGACCCATGTGCCATAGAACTGGGCAGTGGCTGGCGCATTCCGACCTTTACCGAATGGATCGATGTTTATTCAACCGGAAACTGGACCAGTTGGACCGGTTCCTGGAATTCGGGTTTAAAGTTGCATGAGGCAGGTTATCTGCGCAACAACGATGGTTTGCTTTCGCTCCGCGGCTCCTATGGCTTTCAATGGAGCAGTTCACAGGTATCGTGGAGCAACGACAGCGGCTGGTATCTGGGTTTTGGCAATTATGTAAATGGCACAAGCTACGACTATAAATCCTGGGGATTTTCAATACGATGCCTCAGGGAATGATTGAGTAGAGATCTGTAAAAAAAGACTTTTCGGAGTGGACTTCCGGTTGTATATTTGCAAAAAAAACAACCTGACAACCTTTTTACAGACAATGATCCGCTTAACAAACGAATAGAAAAATGGTCAGATATAAATTAATGCGCCTTAACAGGATAATTGCCACTGTTGCACTGCTATCCTTCTCTGTCTCCTTTTACAGTTCAGCACAACCGAAGGATATCACCATCACCATCCATCTCCGGGGCGTTTACGAAAGCAAAATCAGCGTTCTGGCCCTTACTGTGTCCAAAACTTTTAAACCCATTGTGGAGGTACCGGGGATAAAGGATGGACAAACAACCAAAATTTCCATTCCCAAAGACAAACTCCCTGGCGAGTTCGTATTGCGGTTCGATTACAAGGAAAATGAGGCCAGCACACCCTATCCTTCGGAAAAAAACATCTTTGCCTATCAACAGGATCTTGAACTTTGGGTAAGTCCCAAATATTGCAACAATGGCGACAGCACCCGGTTTCAGCCTGGAGAACTGGAAAATGCCACCTTCGTGAATTTTTCAAAGGAAAATGGCAGGCAAAAAGAAAAAATAGGCTTGCTGCAGAATTTTTTAATGAATTATGATGATTCGGAATCGGCATTTTTTATCCAGGGTATCAAAGAGTATGATCAGCGCCGGCAAGCTTACAACCAATGGCTGGTTACCCGCGCCCTGCAGGATAGTGCGCTATTTGTGAGTAACCTGTATCGTTTTCAGTTTATTCCGGAAATATCCCTGAAAGGAAACGAAACAGACCGGATTCACAGCCTGATCAACCACTATTTCGATGGCATGGATTTTAAAGATCCCCTCCTGATCAAAACAGCCGAGCTGAACAAATGGATGGACAACTATGTAAACCTTTACGGACAATTATCCACAACCACAGCCCTCCGTGATTCCTTGTTTCCTGCAGCCGGAAGAACCGCCATTGAGAAGGCCAGACAAGGTCACCCGATGGTGTATGGATGGATGGTGGATTATTTCTACAGGGGGTATGAGGCAAATGCAATTGATGCCGGTATGAAAATACTGGAGCCCTATCTGAATGATCCGAACTGCCTGACCTCTAAAAGGCAGGAGATCGAACGCAGGCTGAAAGGCATGGAAACCCTGGTGGTGGGGGCCAAAGCCCCGGATATATCCTTGAAAGATTCGACAGCCAGCCTGTTTGAGCTGAATAAGTTTAAAACACCGTGCAAGTACATCCTTCTGCTGTTCTGGTCGGCTGGTTGCAGCCATTGTGTGGAAACGGTCGATTTTTTATATCCATGGCAACAGCAACCTGATGTGAAACAAAAAATGGAGGTTGTCGCCATCAGCCTCGATGAAACGGATGCAGAAGTAGCAGCCATGAAACTGAAGTTAGCCAAACTGGGTGGATGGAAACATCTGCACGCTCCGGATGGCGTTCGCAGCAAGGTTGCCAGCGATTATTTTGTATTGGCCACCCCTGTGATGGTTCTGCTCGACGCGAAAACCAGGGAGATTGTAGCCATGCCCAATACCCCCGATGAGCTTAAAAAGGTCATGCAATAGCGTCACGCGTCACGTGTCACGTGTCACGTGTCACGTCCTTCACGCCAGTTTCTTCCGCTCCACCAGGTCAAAAAAGACTTTGTGGTAGGTTTCACTGACCGGAATATACTGGTCGCCGATTTTAACTGCGGTTCATGAAGCACCTCCTCCAGTTTCCGGGCGTTCATGAGGGTCATGATCCTGCGCGTTTTTGTCACAATCCGCCAGTAATCGCCCATCCCCTCCACATACAGCACATCATTGTTCTCGATGCGTTCCATCCTCGTTTCGGTTTTCACAAAAAAGAATGAAGCCTCGGAAGTTTTGGCCTTGCCATTTTCCGGTTTACCTTCGCCGGTATCGAGCTGCATGCGTTCGCATACTTTGTTGACTCCTTTGATAAACCGTTCAAAGGAGATGGGCTTCAGCATATAATCCACCACGTCAAGTTCAAAACCCTGGATGGCGTAACGCTCATATGCCGTAGTAAAAATAACGAAAGGCCGGTGTTTCAGGGCATTCAGCAACTGGATGCCGGTGAGTTCCTCCATCTGAATATCCAGGAAAATCAAATCAACTTTATTCGACCTGATATACTCAATAGATTCAATTGCGTTGTCGAATGTCTTCATCAGGTTCAGAAACGTGACTTTTGAGCAGTAATCTTTGATGATGTCGAGCGCAAGGGGCTCATCATCGATCGCAATACAGTTGATATTCATATCCAAAGGATTAATTTAACATGATACATTTCTTCATCAGCACTGATTTCAAGCTGATGTTTCCCGGTATAAAGCAGGTTCAGCCGCCGCCGGATGTTGGTCAGACCGATTCCGCCAACCTGGTCTTTGGTGATGGTTGTGTTTTTCCTGACATGGTTGCTCACCTCAAACAGGATTTTGTTTGCTTCGAGCGTTAAATTGATGCGGATTCCCGGGTTTGTCACACTTCTGCTTCCATGTTTAAAAGCATTTTCAACAAAAGGGATGAGCAACATGGGGGCAATGGTTCTTCCCTCAACATTTCCTGAGATGTTCAATTCCACGAATTCCTTGTGCCTGATGCGGAGTTTTTCCAGCTCGATGAAGCTTTTCAGATACTCGATCTCTTTTTCCAGCAACACGCTGTCTGTGGTGGCATCGTAAAGCATGTAGCGCATGATCGACGACATTTTCATCACCGCCTCGGGGGCATCTTCCGACTTTTTATAAACCAGAGAATAGATGTTGTTGAGGGTGTTGAACAAAAAATGGGGATTGATCTGCGACCGGAGTAAAGCCAGCTCCCCCGATTGTTTTTCCAGCATCAGCTCGGTTTTCAGTTTTTGAGTATCAAACCAACCAATGGCAAGCTGTATCAGCAATGCATAAATGCCGTAGATGGTCACCAGACGGATGGAATTGAACCACCAGCTGCTGTCGATTTTCAGCAATTCAGTCGGTTTCATATGACTATAGCCGATGTATTTCCAGAAAAGATATTCAATTCCGATACGCAATGGGATCAGGATGGCAATGACGGCAATCAGCAAAAGAGCAGGATAGAGTTTACTTTTCCTGGTAAAGAATAATCCATAAGTGAAATAGAAGCTGTAAAATGTTATGAAACTGGTTACCGGATAGATGGTTAACTCCTGGAATGGATCGTAACCTGATGACGACCATGTGGCAATCGTCAGCAGAATCTGGTTGAACATATAGATCCAGAAGGCAAAATGGATCAGGATTTTGTATTTTACTTTCATTACATCTGGTTGAAATTGAATCACAAAATAACAACAGATACCGCTCAAAACCAAATGAATTGACGACTAATCGACCATGCCGGCGGATTGTCCGGCAATGGGTCCATTTCTGCCGATTACTCAAACAGCCTGTTGTGCTTTCCCTGCTTTTTCGTAATTTTGAAAGTGGGAATGATCCTGACTTAAAGATTGAATGGATTGGAAATCCTGTTAAAAAAACTTCACTTCTGGTGTTGGATATTTCTTTTACCGGCTTCTTATACCGGCAACCATGCCTTTGCCCAGAAACAATACAATTTTTTTTACGGAAAGGTTTATCAGGCGGGAACAAAATCTGTTATTCCCAATGTAAATCTGGCCATTGAAGGATCACGCATTGGCACGGTTACGGATAAAACCGGATCTTTTTCGTTTTTCATCGACACCATTCCTGCTACCCTGGTTGTAAGTTGTGTCGGTTTTGAAACAAAGACCATCCTGTTGGATGCCACATCATTTTCGCTGACCTTATATCTGTCGAAAAAGGCGACGGAATTGCAGGAGGTTGAGATAAAGGCAAATGTGCATGAAGCTTTTTTCAAAGATGTCCGGTACGCCGTTCTTGACTATGAACTTGACAGCAACATGGTTTATTTGCTGATTTTCAAGAGATACCTCTCAAAATCGGAATTGATTTGCAAAAGTATTTATGGAGATACCATCGCCACATCGGCGCCTTTTTATTTCAAACCGGAAAGATTGTACAAAGATTGCCTGGGTAATTTGCATGTGCTCAGCCATGATTCCGGATTTCAGGTTTTTCGCCAGGGAAGTCAGCTGCACCTCATACATCCGGTTAACCTGAAGAAATTTGATGATATTCTTAAAAATTGTGTTGCAGCAACTCCGGATATTTTGTTCTTTCAAAAAGTCACTGACCATTCAATGGGCGTTGAATATTTCGGGGTGAACAGAAAAACACTCCTGGTCAATCCCATTGCCCAGCTCAGGGATGAGAAAAAATTAAAAATGCTGAGGCGTAATGCCAAGGATGCGCAATTGCTTGCCAACACTACGCATCCCGATTCCAGAGATGATTTTGTGACCTGGAATTATGTCCATAAGATCCTCTACCGGCCAATGAAGACATCGCTGTACCTGATTGACGGTTTTACCTGTATTTTTAACACTCCGGAACAGCAGATGGAGTTTTATGACAGTACCGGTAAATACTCGTATAAACTTGCTTTGAAAACAGCCAAAATCCGGGATGGTCAGTGGACCAGTGAAATTTTAACCGATGAAAGGTCGCAGAAAGTGTTTACTACTTTTGTCTCCAACGGACAATATAGCCTGTATGAAATTGATCTGAACACAGGGATGATGAAAAAACGGCAGACGCTCTTTCATTACTATCCTGAAAAGATCAAGGTGTACAACTATTTTGTTTACTATTTGTATGATGTTCCCGGTAATGCCGATAACAAAATGCTCTACCGGCAGAAATTTTAACCCCATCCCCTGACCCCTTCCCCAAAAAGGGAAGGGGAAGAAATGCACATCATTATTTTACCAGCGTAAGTTCGTTGATCAGGTTGGTTGCTCCGGCAAATTTATCGATGATAAAGAGCACATAGCGGACATCCACATTGATGGTACGCTGCATGTCGGGTTCAAACATGATGTCGCCGCTCATGGCTTCCCAATTGCCGTCGAAGGCAAGTCCGATCAGTTGACCATCGCCATTGATGACAGGGCTTCCGGAGTTACCGCCGGTGATATCGTTGGTAGTTAGGAAACAAACAACCATTTCACCGTTTTCACCATACTGCCCATAATCTTTGGCCTGAAAAAGTTCTTTCAGTCTCTTTTCTACAACAAATTCATCGTTGGTGGGGTCTTCTTTCTGCATCACACCTTTCAGCGTGGTTACATAATCATAATGGACCGCATCAGCGGGATAGTAATCCAGCACACTTCCATACGACATCCGCATGGAGGAGTTTGCATCAGGGTATTTCACCAGGTTCGGGTTCATCTCACGGATACCGGCTATGAACTGGCGATTGGCCACACCGATATTACCCCGTGCCGAACCATAGGCAGCAGCATTTTTTCCCATGGCCTCCTCCATTGATTTGGAAAGCTGCCATCCCAGGTCTTTTTTAAACACTTTCAGACTGGGTTTCTCAATGAATTTGTATGCCTTGTCAGGGGTTGCAAAAACGGATGTTTCATATACCGCACCGGCAAAGGCAGAATAATCATTCTTGTAATCTTTTTCTATCAGTTTAAAGATTCCGGGCAGTTCATCTTTAGAAACATCTGAAGCATACATCCGGAGCATTTCGGCAAGTGTTTTCTTTGAAACGGCCATGTCGAACTCCTTGAAATGTTCTTTTACGGTTGCTTTCAGCCCTTCCTGAGACTCTTTTAACGCCTCTTTATTCTTTTTTTCAAGCGCACTCTGAAGAGAGCCAAACTGGTTTGCCAATTGTACAACATCAAGACCCATTCCGGCAAGATTGGCATAAAAGAACGGTATGGCCACTTTTTTCAAATCGGAGTAGTTCGTTTTCAGGTTGTCGAGCACCTTTCCGTATTTTTGCTGCAATGCCGGATCCTTGCTGTACCAGTCGATGAAGTCCTGCTCAATTACTTTTTTCTTATCCTCCACCTTATTGCGCACAAGCATCCTGGACTGACCGATAAAATTTTTCCAGGTATTGGCGATGCCTGCGTAATTGGCGGCATAAGCAATTTTTACCGCGTTATCCTGGTCCATTCTTTCTTTCATCACCTCCAGCTCTTTGCCAAAAAGTTTGATCAGGGTCGGATAAAAAACCTGGAGATTGTATTCAATGCCATACGAAGTAAGGTAACGACTTGTTGATCCCGGGTATCCCCAGATCATGGCAAAATCATTTTTCTTGATCCCTTTCAGACTGATCGGGAGGTGGTAAGCAGGTTTCAGGGGGATATTCTTTTCGTCATATTTGGCCGGATTTCCTTCCGGATCAGAATATACGCGAAGAATAGAAAAGTCGCCGGTATGACGCGGCCACATCCAGTTGTCGGTATCCCCACCGAATTTTCCGATGGATGAGGGGGGAGCTCCAACCAACCGTACATCCTTGAAGGTTTTAAAAACGAAAAGGTAATACTCGTTTCCACCATAAAATGATTTGACAGAAGCCTCAAATTTTCCATCGTCCTCGGCTCTTTTGCGGATTCTGGCTGAAATTTCTTTAATTTTCGCGGCGCGGCCGGTCTCTTTCAGCGTGTCGGAAAGCATGGGAATGATCGAATCGGTTACATTTTCGATCCGCTGGAGGAAAGATGCGCACATCGCCTCGTTTGACAACTCTTCGCTGAATGATTTTGCCCAAAAACCATCCGTCAGGTAGTCGTGTTCAGGTGTGCTGTGATTTTGAATAGCTCCATACCCGCAATGATGGTTTGTGAAGAGCAAACCCTGTCCGGAGACCAATTCGGCAGTGCAGAAAAAACCACCTGAAGCCCCATTGCCTGACAGGCCGACAATGGCATCCTTGAGGCTGTTGTGGTTGATGCTGTAGAGTTCATCGGCAGTAAGATGAAGCCCCATTTTCTGCATGTCAACATAATTCAATCGTTCGAGCAGCAGGGGAAGCCACATCCCTTCGTCAGGTGGATTTTCGGCATAACTGAACGATCCGCCCGAAAAAAATAACATCATCGCAATCAATGCGAATTTTAATTTCTGTAAACCTGTTTTCATAAGTTTTGCTGTTATAGTGTAAAGTGAATAATGGTCTTGCATCTTGAGTTTGTGGCTGATTGAAAACGAATTGCAATATTAGCAACAAATTCACCATCCGGGATTTTTTTTTGACAAACTGCGAAATTTCTCGATGACCTGTTTCTTTTGACGGGTAAAACACATAAAACACCTTGAAACCGGTATTTCATCCGGTTTTTCATACCGGATATCAAAAAAAATTGATAATCCCGAAATCAATGTCCTGACTTCTGACGCTTCCCAATTGTAGTATGTTGACATTATCCAAGCAATTGAATTTGGAGGATATAAAATTCACAATTGTGACTTTTACCGCACTAACGCCCATTTTAAGTTCAAACGAAAGTGGGAAGGACAAAGTTCGAAGGACAAACGAAAGTGGGAAGGACAAAGTGCGAAGGACGAACAACGGCCGGCTAATCCCAGCCTTTGTACTTCGTCATTCGTACTTTTTACTTCATCATTTGTACTTC
>JAPLDG010000307.1:27280-52364 GCA_026391845.1 Bacteroidota bacterium
GGACCTATTACTTCGCGTTGTACCGCACTAAATGTCAGAAGTCAGGACACATTAAAACACCTCGAAACAGGTATTTCATCCGGTTTTTCATACCGGATATCAAAAAAAATTGATAATCCCGAAATCAATGTTCATTTTTGTAATAAAAAACACCATATGGTTTTTCCTGATCTGTTTCATAAGAACACAAAGCGGTTCATAGTTCAACAGGGTCTGTTCTGGCTGATCAGCATCATCCTTTTTACGGTTGTGCTCATCTATACCAGAGGCGATTTTAATTTTTACAATATCAATCTTCGCCTGGCGGTAAATATTCTGATCACCGTCGGATTTCTTGCCATATCGGTTTACATCAACCTGCTATGGCTTATTCCGGTATTTTTCAATAAGAGAAGGTACCTGTTATTTACCACCCTTGAAGTTGCCAATATCCTTCTGTTTATCCTGCTGAATTATTTTGTTACCTACGTTTTTGAAGGGGGCAGGTATCCCGCCAATTTTTTATCCGAATTTATTGCAGAGTTTATCCTGGTCCTGCTGTTTCTCATAGTGTCAACTCTGCTGAAGTTCATGCGTGATTCAATTGCCTTGCAGGATGTTGAACTGCGGATCAAGGAGGTGGAAAAGCAAAAAATCGAGGCCGAACTCCGGGCGCTCAAATCGCAGGTAAATCCACATTTCTTTTTCAATACCCTGAACAGCCTGTATGCATTAAGCCTCGATAAGTCGGACAAGGCGCCCGAGTTGATCCTGAAACTGTCCGACCTCATGCGATATGTCATCTATGAATCAAAAGACGACCTTGTGCCGGTTGGAAAACAATTGGAATTTCTGCAAAGCTATGTTTACCTGGAACAGTTACGTACCAATGAAAGTCTTGATATTCAATTTGATATAACAGGAGATCATGTTCAGGTTAAAATAGCTCCACTGTTGTATCTTGCATTTATTGAAAATGCGTTCAAGCATGGAGCAAAAGATAAAAACGATGATCCTTTTATTCACATCAACTTCAATCTTGAGCATGAAGATCAGGTGATCTTTACGATCGAAAACCGCACGGACCAATACCAACGGAAGTCCTCTGGCGGAGGCTTCGGTTTGTCGAATGTAAAAAAGCGGCTCGAGCTGCTTTATCCCGGCAGGCATGAATTGAAAATCAGTGAATCATTGACCATTTATCGGGTCGA
Source organism: Bacteroidota bacterium (assembly GCA_026391845.1). Lineage (GTDB taxonomy): Bacteria > Bacteroidota > Bacteroidia > Bacteroidales > FEN-979 > CAIVAT01. Next base: position 28,471 of record JAPLDG010000307.1, read on the forward strand.
ATTAACTATTTTTGTGATATGAACATCAAGTGTTTGATCATCGATGATGAGCCACTGGCACAGCGGGTTGTTGAGCGGTATGCCGAAAACGTTCCTTTTCTCGAAATCATACAAAAGTGCAACAGCGCGGTTGAAGCAATTGATGTTTTGCATAACCGGCAGGTTGACCTTTTATTCCTCGATATCAACATGCCCAGATTAAGCGGGATGGATTTTCTGAAAACCCTGAAAAATCCTCCGTTTGTTATCATCACAACCGCGTATGCTGAATTTGCCATTCAGGGATACGAACTCGACGTGGTTGATTACCTGATGAAGCCATTCGCTTTTGACCGTTTTTACATGGCGATTCAGAAAGTGGAAGAGCTGATCAAGGGAAGAGAACAGCGGCATGTTGATAGTAAAGAGGTTGAAAAACAGGAAGATACTTTTATCTTCATCAAATCAAGCAAAAAGACCTATAAGGTCAATCTCGATGATATCCTGTATATCGAAGCGCTGGGAGATTATGTTAAAATATTTACCACTGAAAAAATGGTCGTAAGCTACCAGTCACTGAAAAACATAGAAATTTTATTGCCTTCAACAGCGTTCCCCCGTATTCATAAATCATTTATCATTGCCTTGTCCCGCATCGATTTGATTGAAGGAAATCATGTTAAAATCAAAGACCGGCTGATACCGATTGGCACCAATTATAAAGGTGATTTTGAGAAGTTGATCAAATCAATATAATGCAGACAATGTAAGCAATGTAAGCAATGCAGGTAATGTAAGCAATGCAGCATTAAGGAACCTTTAGTGAAATTCCTTTGAAAAATTCGAGCAGGGAACCTGAGATAATAAATGCCCCGATGATCATAAACAGCAGGCCTACGATCCGGTTCATCCAGAGTTTCACCTGCGGGTTGCCGGCCATTTTAATTTTATTTGCCAGAACAACTTTGAGAATATCGGTCATCAGGATGACAGATAATGTTCCGGTGAAAAACAGAGCCACTGATCTTTGATTTCCGCCATAGGTGGCATTGATGGCAAGCATAGAGGTGATCCAGAACACCCAAAGCATCGGATTGGCGAAGTTCAATACGAACCCTTTGACAAAATAGGGAAAGGACCCCTTTTTCTTTACTTTTATCTCATTGATTGCTTCAACCTGTTCGGTTAGCGTAACTTTTTTAAAAAAGGTATATATCCCGTAGGCGGACATCACGACACCGCCGATGATGCCAAGAACCAGGTGGTATTTGGGATTGGTCACAATGGCAGATGCACCGAAATAGAACCCTGCCACCAGGGCCAGGTCGCTGACAAATATTCCTGCGGCAAGGAATATCCCGACTTTTATTCCGTGTTTAATGCTGGTTTGGAGCAACGCAAACAATGCAGGACCAATGGAAATGGCAACTGTCAGCCCGAGAATGATCCCTTCAAAAAGGGGATGTAGGATCGAGTTCAACGATTTGATTGGTTTTATACAATTTAACGTGTTCTTCCCATTGCAGGCGCTGGCCGTTTTTGAGCACCCTGGGGAATTTATGCGCGCCTCCTTCTTTTCCAAGGGACTTTAGCCAGTCGTGAAACACATGCAAAGGTAATACTTCTGCCGAAACGTTTTTAATGGCTTCAATTCGTTCAACCCGGTAATCATCATTAAGCACCTTCAGGTATTCGTCAAGTTTGTATGCCGCGAGTTCCGGATCCAGAAAGTCATCGGTTCCCAGGTACCACTGGTGTGCAAAAAGATTTCCGAAGCGAACTCCTGTGATGGTGAATTCACTGATCTTTACATTGAATTCGTCCTGGAGCAATCTGATGGCGCTGTTGATATTGTCCTGTGAAACATGTTCGCCACAAAGGCTGATAAATTGTTTTGTCCGGCCTGTCAGGATTATCTCACTCCTTTCCCGCGATACAAATTTAACAGTATCTCCGATCAGGTATCGCCACGCTCCGGCACAGGTTGACAATAGCAAGGCATACTCCCTGCCTGGTTCCACCTCTGAGATGGTGAGCGTTTCAGGGTTTGGCTTCAGATCGCCTTCCTTGTCGAAGTTGGCGCTGTTGTAAGGAATGAATTCATAGAAAATGCCGTTATTGATAATCATCTCCATGCTCTTCAGATTGCCTGGTTGCTGATAGGCAATATACCCTTCGGAAGCAAGGTAGGATTCGTTGTACAGGATCGGGTGCGCCAGCAGTTTTTCAAAACTCCGGATATATGGTTCAAAGGAAACGCCACTGTGAACGTAAGCCGCCAGGTTTGGCCAGATGTCATGAATTGTTTGAACACCATAATGGGCAATTATTTTTTCCATGATGATCTGGATCCAGGCAGGCACACCGACAATAATACCGATATCCCAGTGCTCTGCATTGCGCACGATTTCATTTAGTTTAACCGTCCATTCATGTTCACGCGAGATAACCCGGCCGGGTTTGTAGAAATGCTGAAACCAGAAAGGGATGTTTTTTGCGGTGATCCCGGAAAGGTCGCCCTGATAGTAGGTTCCGTTGTACTGGAGATGAGTGCTTCCTCCGATCATCAGGATTTCCTTCTCGTAAAACTCATCGGGGAAACCGTATTTGGTGGTAGTAACCAGTTGTCTTATGCTTGCACGCTGAATGGCATGCAGCATATCCGGTGTTACCGGAATGTGTTTTGAAGACGCCTCAGATGTTCCCGAAGTCAATGCGAAATATTTTACCTTTCCGGGCCAGGTAACATACGACTCACCATTGAGGCTTCGATACCACCAGTTTTTAAACATGGAGTTGTAATCATGCACTGGAACCCTGGCTCTGAAAAGAGACATGAAATCGGGGTGGTCGGCCATGATGCCAAAATCGTAACGTTCGCCGAAAGCGGTATTCTGAGCCTTCCGCAACAATTTTTTAAGTACTTTCTTCTGTTCCTGCACCGGATCAATGGTGAGGATGTCGATCGGAAATTGGCGCAATTCATATGCTTTCCGGATAATAGATCCAAGAAGGGGCATTTGGGATATTTCATTAGAAAATTGAGAAGGTAAAGTTACGAATAATTGCGTACTTTCGATTTTTATCCTGCAGAAATGAAGAACAGGGTCTTTAAACTGATTTCAGATATAAATAGTATGCATATGTCTAAGATGATTAAATTATCGCTTTGGGTTTTGGGATTGTTTGCGAGCGCTTCCATCTTATTGGTAGCGGGCTTCCTGGGTTTTTTAACGCTGACCGAATTCACTCCGCAAAAGCATCTTACGCCTGAAATCAAAGGAAATGGAAGCAATATTGACCCCTCGCAGCGCGAATTCACCTTTTTTACCTGGAATATCGGCTACGCCGGATTGGGTCGGGAGCAGGATTTTTTCTATGATGGCGGAAAGTCTGTCACCCCGGAGCAAATGTACTGGAACCGGTATTTTGATGGAATAAAAAAGCAGGTAAAAGCCAATGATACAATCGATTTTATCTTTCTCCAGGAAATAGATGTCAACGCTAAAAGATCGTGGCATGCAGATGAAGTTACCGGCCTTGCTGAATTGCTGCCGGCGTTTTCCATGGTCTATGCTGCAAATTATGATTGTCGTTATATCCCGGTACCTGTTCAGGATCCGATGGGAAGAGTGCTGGCCGGTCTGGCGACCTATACTCAATACAAACCTTCATCAGCCGAAGTGCAGTATTATGATGCTTTTTTCCCCTGGCCAAAACGACTTGCTTTTCTGAAACGGTGTTATGTCATGCTTCGTTTTGGACTGGACAATGGCAAGGATCTGGTCATTGTGAATACGCATAATTCTGCTTTTGATTCCACCGGGGCGTTGCGTAAAAGAGAACTTTTTACGCTCGATTCCACCCTGCAATCAGAATTTCATCAGGGTAATTATGTAATTGCAGGCGGCGACTGGAACAGCAATCCCCGTGGGTTCAACCCAGCTTCCATCACGTCAGGCGATCAGGTAACCAGCATTGAACCCCCGATCGAATCCGGCTTTTTACCAGGCTGGCAATTCATTTTTGATCCATTGCGTCCCAGCAACCGAAATGTTGACATGCCCTATAAAAAGGGAGTGACAAAAACAACCATCGTCGATTTTTTTGTGGTTTCACCCAATGTGGAGGTGACCCGAGTGGCCACCATTCCGATGGGGTTTGCTTACTCTGATCATGAACCGGTTGTGATGGGAATCAGGTTGAAATAAATCTTAAAACGAAAACGGATATGAGTTTTCTTCTTCGGTGAAATTATAATGATAAACGGTTTGAAAGGTTACTTAAAAAGTACTTATATTTGTACGCTAATAATAACATTAAAAATTTTAAAAATGAGAGCGGCAAATTTCACGGAGTTCAGAACAAAACTTAAGCAGTATCTTGATGATGTGGAGAAAAATAATGAAACGTTAATTATCAAAAGGGGGCCTGGCAACGGAACCGTTATTATTTCATTGGATGAATATAATTCTATACTTGAAACGGTACATTTACTTAGTTCAAAGGCAAATGCTGACCGGCTGTATGAGTCTGTTCAACAAATGAAAAACGGTAAAATTTTTCATAAGGGATTAATCGAAGAATAATGCGAATTATATTTTCTCAGAATTCATGGGAAGATTACATCTCCTGGCAATCTGAAGACAAGAACACGCTTAAAAAAATAAACGAGCTGATAAATGATATTCAAAGAACCCCGAACAAAGGACTGGGAAAACCAGAACCCCTGAAATATGATTTAGCAGGGCTTTGGTCAAGGCGTATTGCTCGGGAGCATCGATTGGTTTATCAGGTTATTGGCAATGAAATATTGATATACAGCTGTCGGTATCATTATGATAAATAATCATGCGGCATAATCGGGCAGGCTGTCACACCGGCATCCTGCCAGCAGAATAATAACCATGAAAATAAAGATAACAAAAGAGATTTCCCTGCTTGACCATCTGCTTGAGGAACTTCAAACCGCATCAAAGACAACCGTGAAAAACAAGATCGTGCATGGTAACGTGCGGGTAAACGGGAAAATGGTAACCAACCCTGCGGTGATGCTGAAGGTGGGAGATGCCGTTGAATATATCAAGCAGGCCGTAAAGATTAACAAAGTTAAACCACCTTATCAGGTACTGTTTGAGGATGACGCCATTCTGGTTGCGGTAAAGCCGGCCGGACTGCTTACCATCGGGGACCGGGGGCTTGGAGGAACCTCTTTTTACCAGCAGATGCAGGCATACGTCAAGGAAAATTCGAAAGGGAAGGAGCGTTTGTTTGTTGTTCACAGGCTCGACCGGGAGGTGTCCGGAATCCTTCTTTTTGCCAAAAGCGAAAAGTTTCAGGAGGAGATTAAAAACCATTGGATGGACACAAAAAAGTTGTACTATGCATTGGTGGAGGGCCAGCCTAAAGAAGACAAAGGCACGATCCGCAGCTGGCTCGTTGAAGGACACGATCAGCGGGTTTATTCTGTGAAGGTTCAGGAAGGCGCCAAGCTGGGGATCACCCATTACCGGGTGATGGATCGGACACCGGATTATGCACTGCTCGAAGTTGAACTGGAAACCGGTCGCAAAAATCAGATCAGGGTTCATTTGTCGGAAATGGATTGCCCGGTGGTGGGCGATCGGCGGTACGGCGCTGATTCACAGTATGAACGACGCATCCGGCTTCATGCCTATTATCTTTCCGTACGCCATCCGGTTACAGGCAACCTGATCGACTTTAAAAGCAAGATGCCCAAAGGCTTTATTGAGTTAAAACCCGGCGATGAGAAATATAAATAGATAGACTCACATTTAAAGGCGAGGGTTGTTACCCGAAATTTCGTTGCCGCATGGCCTCAAAAATCACAATGGCCGCGGATGCGGATACATTCATGGAGTCAATTTTTCCCTTCATCGGGATTTTGATGAGGTCATCAGCTCCTGAAAGCCAGGTTTTGCTCAACCCGTTTGCTTCAGATCCCATGATGACCGCGGCCGGCTGGTCGAAGTTGGTTTCATGATAAAAATGAGTAGCTGTAAGCGCTGTTCCGAACATTTTAATCCCCATCGTTTTCATCCATGCAATGGCATCTTCTGAAGTGGAGGTTACTACCGGCATGGTAAAAATACAACCAATGCCTGAACGGATTGCATTGGGATTATAGATATCGGTTTGCGGATCGCAAATGATTACCGCATCAAGATTAGCTGCATCAGCAGTGCGTAAAAGGGCTCCCAGGTTTCCGGGCTTTTCCACCGTCTCCAAAACCAGAAGAAGAGGCTTGATTCGCAGTTTTAAGTCGCTGAACAAAAGCCTTCTCGGTTCGGCAAGTGCAATGAGTCCGCCACTATCATTGCGGTAGGCCATACGGTTAAAAACTTCTGCAGATATTTCGGTTGGTTCAACCTGATTGTGCTGAAGCTCCAGAGAGTGGAGGTCAGAATCTGAGATCAATGCCGAAGTATAAAACAGATCGGTGATCTTGAATCCGCTCAGGATGGCAAGCCTGATTTCCCGCAGACCTTCAATCACAATACGGTTTTGCTCTTTGCGCGCACGAGGTTTTTCACCCAAAAGAAGCACATTTTTCACCGTTGGATTCTGCAGACTTGTGATGATCTTCGCCATATTACGTAATTCGGTCAGTTTTTTACTATTTTAATAACCCTGGATTCCTGAGAATTTCGAATTTCAGCAAAATAGACCCCTCTTTTCCATGCATCCATGCCAAAAACAGCCTGGTACTGGTTTTTTTCGGGAACAAGGATGAAAGAGAGGATCTCCCTGCCGGAAATATCTGACACCCTGACATAAGCATTTTCACACCCGGAACAGCTCCCGGAAAGTGTTGCAACATCTCCTGAGGGATTCGGAAAAATCTTGAAAGGCTCAGGCATTAATCCGGGAGCGACAGAAGTTGTTGTACACGATTTTTGACTGGTTATACGGGGGGAGTTGCTCAGAGAATCAAGAAAAGCTGTCCATGCATCAGCCTGGTTTTTCAGATAACGGGCAAGAAAAAGTTTTGTAAAATCAAGGGTGGTCGAATGTTGCTGTTCCCTGGTGATTGGAAAAGCCGTACAGCCGACTTCACCCAGAGAACATAAAAAATTGGCATCAGCGAAGTAGCAATGTCCTCCACCCTTAATAGTGATAAGCACTTTGCAATCACTTGCCAGTGAATCATACATCGGGATTTGGTTTGATGCCGGCGGTGTAATACAATCGTGATCGGCGGCAAATACCAGGGAAGGCAGTGTGATGTTCCGTGCTGCAGCAATGGCAGATGGAACAGTTCCTGCAGCCGCCCATGTGACCATTGCGGTAGGCGTTGAGTTGTTTTTGCATCCCAGGAATGAAGCGCCGCCCCCCATGGAGTGCCCCATGATCGCTGAAGTACTGTCAATATGCCCGAAAAACGAAGAGGTCACGTTCGATCCCTCCGATTTCATTTGCACCACGAGAAAGGCAAGATCCGCACCGTATTCAGCATGGTTGGGTGACAGAGAAGTTTCTGTTTTTGGAAAAACCACGATGTACCCGGCGGATACGACAGCATTTTTGAAATAGGCATAGGAATCATACGCCATTTGAAATCCGTGGCCAAAGATAACTACCGGAAATGATCCGGAGTAAAGAGGTGTGTTTTCACCAGCAGATGAGGCTGGGTAATATGCTTCTGTGGGGATCGGACGGTTTCCCCGGTCTGAATCGTAATATGTATTTGTGCGATGACCGATCGGATAATTCTGCGACCAGCAGAAACTCGAAATAACCCAAAACAGTGTTACTAAATAAACAGGCTTCATTTTTTTTCAGATCAAAAAATCAAATCAGATGCTTTTATTAATGCTTTAATCATACAGATTTACAACAAGATAGAAGAAAAATAAAAATATTTTAAATTTTTGTTGAAGATTCAAAAATTGTAAATACATTTGCGTATTCAAATACCTGAATAAATATGTCCAAGATTTTTGCCCTGTCGGAGGCCTCATCCATCGCAATTCACAGCATGGTTTTAATTGCCAGGTCAGGAAATGGAATCAATGCGGTAAAGATCGCCGAAATTACAGGATTTTCAAAGAATCACATCGCAAAAGTTTTACAACGGCTGGTTAAAAATGATATGCTCAAGTCGGTGCGGGGCCCTTCCGGTGGATTTTCCATGAAAATGGAACCAAAAAATGTTACTTTGCTTGATATTTATCAATCCATTGAAGGGAACCTCGATGTAGGCGAATGTCCGATGTCGTATGATCTGTGTGGTTTTGACAAGTGCCTGATGGGGACCGTCGTGAATAAACTGACTGCGGAATTTAAGAAATTCTTAAACGAACAGACATTGCAATCGTACCTTTGATTTTTTTTATCTTCAATAAGGCAATCAGATACCTAAATACACCTATAAAACATGAAGCGCAATATCATTCAAATTGATGAAGAAAAATGCAACGGTTGTGGCAATTGCATTCCCAATTGCCATGAAGGAGCCATGCAACTCATTGATGGAAAGGCAAGGCTGATCAGCGATTTATTCTGTGACGGCCTGGGCGCCTGCATCGGCCATTGTCCGGAAGGCGCCATCGAAATCATTGAACGTGAAGCAGCGCCGTATGATGAACGAAAAGTAATGGAAATGATGGTTCCGAAAGGCAGAAACACCATCCTCGCACACCTGGAACATATGCGTGATCACAACGAAACTGAATATTTACAACAAGCAATCGATTATCTGAAAGAAAACAACATCATGATGAATCCCGAAAAATCAGAACAGCATTCACATGGAGAGTGTGGATGCCCAGGATCAATGGCCAAAGATTTCCGAACGGAACCGGTCGAAGTGGCAGGCGCCCCGGCGCTGTTACAGGAATCCATTTCAGAACTCCGTCAGTGGCCGGTACAGCTGCATCTGCTCAACCCTCAGGCCTCCTACTTTAAAAATGCAGATGTGGTCCTGGCAGCCGACTGTGCAGCTTTTTCCATGGGTAATTTTCATTCGCGGTTCCTCAAGGGAAAATCGCTTGCCATTGCCTGTCCAAAACTCGACAGCAACAAGGAGTCCTACATTCAGAAACTATCATCCATGATTGCCGACACAAAGATCAACTCGCTCACCGTCGTGATGATGGAAGTGCCTTGTTGCGGAGGTCTTTTGCATATGGCACAAACCGCAAGAACCAATGCCGGACGCAACATACCCATTAAAAAGGCCGTTGTAAGCATACAAGGGGAGGTGATTGAGGAGGATTGGACATAAACAACCTATAAATCTTAAAACCATGGAAAAAAGCATTTTCGAACATTCAAACGTATTCCGGTTTCCCGAAAAGGTGGATTATTCATCTGAGGGAATCATCAGCAAACGTGTCATTGACCGACCTGTTGGAACAGTAACCCTGTTTTCGTTCGACCAGGGACAGCGCCTGAGCACCCATTCCGCACCTTACGATGCCATGTTGCAGGTTATTGAGGGAAAGGCAGAAGTTATCATCAACGAAGTGCAGTTTGTATTATCACCCGGCGAAGCCATCATCATGCCGGCCGGAATTCCCCATGCCGTAAACGCATTGGAAAAGTTTAAGATGGTATTGACAATGATAAAAGGATAAATCAAAGATATCAAAAGTCAAATTGCAAAATCAAATTGCAAAACATTCAGGACCTATGCTATTACCGGTTTTTGCCTTTTGCCTTTGCAATTTGCACTTTGAATTAAATTTTCTGATAAATGAGCGAACTAATCAATAATTCCCAGAGCCGCAAAGAGCTCCTCAAGCATATGATTCTCCAGTTGCACGAAGGAGTGGCTCCTGAAGCAATCCGTGCCCGCATGGTCGAACTGCTGACAAAAATCCCTTACGGAGAGGTGGTGGAGGTGGAACAGGAGCTGATCGGTGAAGGCCTTCCAGAATCGGAAGTTCTCAGGCTTTGTGATATTCACAGCCAGGCGTTGGATGGTCATATCGACCTTTCAGGAATGAAAATTGTGGCGCCAGGCCATCCGGCAGATACCTTTAAAAGGGAAAACCGGGAAATGGAGAAAATAGCGAACGAACTTCGTGAACACTTCATCGGGTTGGAAACTGAGTTTTCCGGCCATGGAAGCGACCTCTATGTTAATACCGTGAAAGGACTTTTCAATAAACTGATGGATGTGGATAAGCATTACCGGCGCAAGGAAAACCTGCTGTTTCCCTACCTTGAAAATTATGGAATCACGGGTCCGCCGAAGGTGATGTGGGGCAAACATGATGAAACCCGCGATCTGCTGAAGAATGCCATCAACGCGCTGAACATGCCCGGTGAATTTACGCTGGACATGATGCAGATGAAGGTTGAACTCTATTTGAATCCGGCGGTAAAGGCCATCACGGATATGATCATGAAGGAAGAGGAGATTCTCCTGCCCATGTCCCTGGATAAGCTGACCGAAACAGACTGGTATGAAATATATAAACAGACCAATGAAATCGGCTATTGCCTTTATGATCCTGCCGTCACCTGGACGCCTCAGGGAATAGAATCCATGGAGGAAACTTCAGCGGAAGATGGAAGCATCAATCTTCCCAGCGGAAAATTCACATCAGAGGAGTTATTGGCGATACTGAACACGTTGCCTGCCGATATCACTTTTGTTGACCGCAATGACAAAGTGAAGTATTTTTCCCAGGGGAAAGAACGCATTTTCGACCGGAACCGGGCAATCCTCGGCCGCGATGTCCGCCTGTGCCATCCACCTTCAAGCGTGCATATCGTTGACCAGATTGTTGCTGATTTCAAAAGTGGAAAAGCCGACAGCGCTCCCTTCTGGATACAAATGGGAGAGAAGTTTATCCACATTGAATATTTTGCCCTCCGCAATGAAAAGGGCGAATACCTGGGAACGATGGAAATATCGCAGAATCTTACAGAAAAGCGAAAGATCAGCGGTGATCAGAGACTTTTATCATATCGGAAAAAATAATCAAGAGGCTGTCTCAAAAACCTCATTCACTTTCCTCACCACCAAGACACGAAGGCACAAAGAATTGAAAATCAATTATATTTATTTTCGCGTCTTTGCGTCTTTGCGGTGAAATTCGCCATTTGAGACAACCTCAATAAGGAGGACTGAACAATGAACAAACCTGAATGGATACAAAAAGAACACATCAAAATCTCCCTGGATGCCAGGCCCATGCTGGCTCAGGGCATTCATCCGCTCGAGCAGGTGCAGCAGGAATGTGCAGCATTGCAACCGGGAGATATCTTTGAAATTATTACGCCTTTCCCTCCGGCTCCGATGATCGAAAAGATGAGTGCTGCCGGGTTTGAGTGTCATTCCGAATCCGGAGCAGAAGGTATGTTTCACACATATTTCAGAAAATAGCGAAACAGCGAAAGGGTGGGATTTTTCCGGAAATACCACCACCGGCGGACGAAATAGTATTAACTTTGATGCGTGAAAAACATCAACTTTCCCTCTATTACATCCCATGGCTTATTATCTTAAACTCTATTTTGCCACATTGACCGTCTTTTTCGCGGTGGACATGCTTTGGCTGGGTGTGATCTCCCGGACTTTTTACAAAAAACACCTGGGTTTTATCATGTCACCCGATATAAACTGGTACGCTGCCCTGATTTTTTATCTCCTGTTTATTTTCGGGATTCTTGTTTTTGTAGTACTTCCCGGATTAAAAGAGAACGCTTTGCCCCTTATGCTGGTGAAAGCAGCTCTTTTTGGTCTGATCACTTACGCAACCTATGATCTTACCAACCTGGCCACCGTTAAGGACTGGCCGCTGATTATCACCCTGGTTGATCTTGTCTGGGGGATGGTTTTGACAACCGTTGTCAGTCTGGCTGGATTTTTCATCGGGCGATGGCTGGCTTGAGAGCGAACGATCATACAATCCTGCTGATTACCCGCCACCGCCAGCTCGGAACCATGATATTCCCCTGGGAGGTGGACCCGGATCCTGCAGGCTGGTTTGTGCTGCAAAACCGCCTGAGCTGGACAGCCGGTCATGGTTCAATCCCCGGAAAATCCGAACATATCAACGAGATCATCTCTGTTTCTTCAACGTTCACAGATTCGGAAATCCACCGTCGGTTCTCCCGCAAAGGGGTTTCAATGAAGGAGTTTTTCAAAAACATCCCGGAGGAAATTCTTTTGCTGCATATCCGCCCTTTCATCGACCGGCAGATGGATAAGATCCTCCGCCTTGCAATTCAGCAGGAAATTCAGGTGTTTATTCAGGAAGATTCTTCGAGGGTGTATCATAAAAACCGGCTGATAACCTGCGGAGAACCCGCTGAGCCCTGGTTTTGCTTCACAAAAACGCCCCAGGGCTCAAATTATGTACTGGAACTTTTTCAACTCGAACAAAAGATTTTACTGAAATCTCCTGACAATAAAATCATTGGCCGCAACCCTTGCTGGTTGAAGGCAGGGAACCGGTTGCTGCATCTTCCGGAAGGTTTCGACGGGAGGAAAATAGAACCATTCCTGAGTAAAGAAGCCATCCTGATTCCATCTTCGGCCGAGAAAAAATACTTTGAAACCTTTATCCTGAATACACTGAAAACCGGGCAGGTAATAGCGAATGGATTCAAAGTCCAGACCCTGACCCCCACCCGCAGGATGGAATTATCCGCCGAATTTGACTGGCAGGGCAAAGCTGTACTGGTTATCTATTTCCGTTATGGCGACAAACGGATCATGGCAGGAAAATCGCAGAAGGTTTTCATTGACCTGAAAATGGATGATGACGGGGTTGTGTTTTTTAAAACCGAACGGGACACTGCCTGGGAAACTGGTATGATCAGCCGGTGTTTCTCTCAGGAACTGCTGTTAGTCAACGGGAATGTATTCTCTCTGCAAGGTAATTCCGGAGGCGGAATCCTGGAAATGTACAGGCTCGTTGAATGGCTGAATACAAATTCTGATGTATTCAGGGAAAAAGACATAGCAATCGTGACCGAGCGGGCTCCGGTGAATTTTTTTACCGGCCGTATTTCAGCTGATATCAGGGTGGAACCGGGTGAAGACTGGTTCGATGTTAAAGCCCTGGTTCGTTTCGGCGATCTTGAAATTCCGTTTATCCAGCTCAGGCAGTATATTCTTGACGGGATCCGTGAGTTTCCGCTGCCCGGAGGAGAAATTGTCGTCCTCCCCGAAGAATGGTTTACCCGGTACAGCGATTTGATCTATTTTTCTGTGGTTGTTGACAGCCATTTCAGACTTCCGCTCCACCATCTTCAACTGATTAGGGAACTGGGGCAAAAGGAGGATGAACTGCTGTCAAAACGCCTGCGGGAATTGGATCCCGGCCAGGCTGAAACCGCTCTCCCTCCGGCAACCCTGCAGGCTACTTTGCGCCCTTATCAGATGGAAGGATTGCAATGGCTGATGTTTTTGTATGAAAATAAATTCGGCGGCATCCTCGCCGACGATATGGGCCTCGGGAAAACGATTCAGACATTAGCCCTGTTATTATCCTGCAACGTTGCCCCTCATGCCGCTTCCCTGATTGTCATGCCTGCCTCCCTGATCCACAACTGGCAGAATGAGATTCGTCGCTTTACACCCTCTCTCAGGGTATTGGAGCATACCGGGTTCCAGAGGATGACCTCTCCCGGTTTTTTCGGATCGGCAGATGTGATCCTGACCACTTATGGAACACTGCGAAACGATCTTAACCTCTTCACGCAGTACCGGTTTCATTACATCATCCTCGACGAAAGTCAGATGATCAAAAATCCAACAGCGCAGATCAGCAGGGCAGTCTGTCAGTTACACTCCCTGCACCGCCTGGTTTTAACAGGCACACCAATCGAAAACTCCCTGACCGATTTATGGTCTCAGATTGAGTTTCTCAACCCTGGTTTGCTCGGGCCATTGACAAAATTTCAGAAACGGTATGTTATAGAAGCTTCAGGCAATCAGGCTTCTGACCGTTTAAAAACCCTGTTGAAGCCATTTATTTTGCGCCGCACCAAAGGGGAGGTGGAACCTGACCTTCCTCCATTGACAATCAAGGAGCTGTATTGTGAGATGACCGAGGAGCAACATTCATGTTACGAAAGAGAGAAGTCGGCGGTGAGAAATGAAGTTTTACAGCAACTTGAATCCGGCAGATCGGCAGAAACATCCCTTTTGGTATTGACAGCATTGATCCGGTTGCGGCAAATGGCCAACCATCCCGGGTTGACCGATTCGGATTATGCCGGGAGCAGCGGAAAATTTGAAGAAATTGTCCGGGTTGCTCAAACTTTGCGTGAGGAGGGACATAAAGTCTTGGTTTTTTCCTCTTTCGTGAAGCATTTGCAACTGGTTGCCGAACATTTTAAAGTTTGTGGAATACCCTATTCTTTGCTGACCGGAGCAACGACCGATCGTGGCATGGTGGTTAAAAAATTCCGGGAAGATCCGGCCCACCAGTTTTTTCTGATCTCCCTGAAAGCCGGCGGTGTCGGGTTGAACCTTACCGAAGCAGGCTATGTGATGCTTCTTGATCCCTGGTGGAATCCTGCGGCGGAGATGCAGGCCATCAATCGTGCCCATCGCATCGGGCAGGAGAAGAAGGTGATCGCGTACAAATTCATCACTTCCGGAACCATTGAAGAGAAGATGCTGGTTTTGCAGCAACGGAAGCAACTCCTGTCTGATACATTCCTTCCTTCAGGAAACCCGTTGAAAGACTTGTCACATGCGGAAATTGCGGAATTATTCGGATAAGATGATCAAATGCAGGGAGTCGCTATAAACGCTTCATAACAAAATGGTTTATCCCGGCTTCAGTAAACATGGGCCCATCCTTGGAGAACCCGTTCCGCTCATAAAACGAAACTGCGTTGACCTGTGCATGCAGGTAGATCAGGCGCCCTGATAAAGTAACATCTTTCAGGACTTCCTGAAGGATGATTTCACCGATCCCGCGGTTGCGGAATGATGGCAGGACCGCAAACCGTTCCAGTTTTATCCCCTTGTCTGTTTCACGCCAGCGGGCAGTGGCGATGGCTTTTTCTCCCAGAAAAAGCAGGTAATGATGAGCTTCTTCCTCATGGTCATATTCCAGCGTGGCATCGACGCCCTGCTCTTCAACAAACACTGTTTTCCGGATGGCGAAAGCTTGTTCAGCCAGTTCTGTGTCAGTGAAACCAAATCGTTTTACGATAAACATGACAATAAATATTAAAGCAAAGATACACTTTCCCACCCTGTTGCGGTGAGATTCATCGATTCCGTGAATCCGATCCCGGCCAGAAGTTCAGCGGTTTCATTGAATAACATCGTTATCTCCCCGGGTTTGTGGGCATCGGAAGTGATGATGACCGGAATTTTCAGTGCATGGATTTTTTTTAATATGGCCGGCCCGGGGAAAAGAGAGTCACATCGTTTTTTATAGAGTCCGCGCGTGTTTACCTCTACAATAGCGCCCGATTGCTTTACCATGTCAAGTGTCTCATTGATCAACCCGATATACCATGGATCCGTTTCCTGAAAGTACCTCCCCCCGTTGTGCATTTTAATCTTGTCAAGATGACCTACAATATCCATTTTGCAGGTAGCCAGCATCTCATTGACCTGATTGTAATATGCAGTGACTCCCCGACGGATATCGCCGCCGAAAAGCCCGGTCAATCCATCATCATATGTGGCCGGATCAGGTCCGTCAATAAACCAGAGGTTGGAAGAGGAGCTGTTTCTCACCAGGTGCACAGAACCGATGATGTAATCAAGTGGATAATTTTCAAGAAAATGGGAGAAGGAGTGTCCGACTCCGGGGATATAATCCGCTTCCATCCCTAAAAAGAGATCGATTTTCGGCAAGAAATATGGGTTTGTCGTGTCTGACAATTGCTCACGGAGCGAAAGAACGGTATTACAATAGTCGCGAACCTGATCTTCCCGCAGCGCAAACGTGTTTTCAAACGGCAAAGGAGAATGATCAGAAAAGCCGATGGACTTGAGTCCATCGGCCTGGGCAGTTTCAATGTATTTCAGCGGGGCGTCGGATCCGTCGCTGAAATGTGTATGCGTGTGGAGGTTTTGTAACAATATCAGTGCGAATAGATCAATTGTGTATTTCTGTATGCCGGTAATGGCTGGTACCAGTTATAATAGCTTTGTCCACCAGATTCACCCCAGGGTATAAATTTAAGAAAACCCTGTGTTACTTCAGCCTTCTCAATGGGATAATCAAAGGGACCAGCCACATCAATGCCCCAGGACAGGTTGTTTTTCGTAACATAATAGCGGCCCGCTGCCACGTTGCTGTTATCCTGTGAAGTTCCCAGCAGCGACATATCTGCCAGATCGGTAGGTGCATGATTAGGAAGATGAACCTCATGACTGCGAACCTTGTTGACAAAGATGAAAGGATTGTATGGCGGTTGTCCAACAGCCGAAAGTGTCGTGGGGGTCGTAAGCATAATGTGAATGTTCATGGTATCGGGCTTAACATAGGTTGCACCTGGTGTAGTATTCACACCGATTGAAGGATATCCTGGAAACGGGAGAACTTTATATCCGTTGTCGAAGGCAATGATGGTAGCTTTTGACTGTCCTGATTCGGTTCCGTTGCCGTTCAGGGTAATCAGATTTTCCTGCAGGTCTGTTCCTGTTACACTGGAAACAAGCGAATATGCAATGGGTATCTGGATTCCGAAACCATTCATATAACCTGCACCCATGGCTCTCAGGATAATGGTTGCCTTAATCTCCACAA
This sequence comes from Bacteroidota bacterium, assembly GCA_026391845.1. Taxonomy (GTDB): domain Bacteria; phylum Bacteroidota; class Bacteroidia; order Bacteroidales; family FEN-979; genus CAIVAT01. Next base: position 45,156 of record JAPLDG010000307.1, read on the forward strand.
CCTTGTTCTGGCCATTGGTAATCTGATTAAAATTGTAATCAACCACCATGTCATTGAAATCGTAATCACCCTGTGCCGGCCATAAATCTTCAAAAGCAAGCGTTCCGATACTGTTTTCAGAGGGAAAGTAATTGTTGAAAGCTCTTAACGGGTCATTGGGATAATCATCGAAATTGTTTGAGATGCCATCATTGTCTGTATCAGTTTGTGTGTAATTTGGAAGGGGGACATTTACAGTAACCAAAGAGGTAATCGGGTTTGCTTTAACATAAAAAATCGCATCATTAAAGTCATTGTCGGTGGATCCGTCGCGGCGTTGATCTTCAAAACTTAGCAGGAACTTTCCGCGGCCGATGTCGTTCAGTAAAATGGTATGCTGTTTTTTAGCTGCGACAGCTTCGGGGTTTAGCTGATTATCAGAATATAACATTCCGTATCCGCTGGTGACTGTGCCATTGCGAAAGCCATCTGCCATCAGCACCCATGCAATGGTTGTTCCCGGAGGAAATGCTCCAAGATATACCCTGTTCCCGGTAGCGAGACCCCCGCCGCTGCCGCTGTAGGAAACATTGGGAAAAATAATGTGTATGCTGTCAATTGCTGCCGGAGTTGCCGGCGGATTGCTGGTGTTGTATTTGTAATAACCGAGAACATTCCTGTATCCGGCGCCTTCATGTACAAATGTAACCCAAACATCACAGGCATCTTCAAGAACAAGATTCCGCTCAAGTCCGGAAACAAAATACTGCGGATGGCTGGTGGGGGACGCAATATATTCCGGCAGCGTCGCATTGATATCATTCAGTGTGGCCGCATCAACCGGATCATTGGTGGGAGTGAGGTACGTGGGAACACCATTGCTGTTATAGGTACCCATTGGGACGAAAACAGAGCTGGTTGATTTAAAGAAACCTGTTTCGCCATCCTTCAGTGCAGGGCCTTGTTTTCCCCCTAATTTGCAGTCGAGGTGTCCGGAAGTGACACTGAATTTCTGAAAATTGACAAATCCGATGGCTGTAGTTCCCACAACCAATGAATCGTAGATCAGCGGGAAACGATAATCTGAGCTGAAAATTCCACTTGCATCCGTTACGCCGCTCAGGACGATCTGACCTCCGTTTTCGGGATAATCAGTGTAAATATTGACCCTGATGTTGGGAGCGGGCGCATCTGAGTTGTCCTGGGTTGTTATTTGAACTCCGACATTCCTGACGGTTTCAAACATGAATCCTGCAGGGACTTTCATTGTTTTAAAGGATGTCGCATCCGATGGAGCAGGTGCATCAACAGCTGTTTTTTGGCACGATGAAGCAATAATCATGATCAGTGAAACAGCAAGCGTAAGATATATTTTGAAATAGTTTTGGTTATTCATAATACAGGGTTTATAATATGTTATAAATATACATCATTTTCTCTCCGGTGATAATACGAGAATCGTGCCAGAGAAAAAATATATTTTAAAACACTGATTATAAATTATTTATATTTTATTAGACAATTCAATGTTGTCTAAATATGAGAAAATTCCAAAATTAAGAGACCAAATGCTGTTCAGGACAGCTGTTCCAGGGATACGGAATCACTTCGGCATTTTAATTAAACAAACTTCAAACCTAGATTCGCATTTTCAGTTGGGAACAATCTTATAAACTTTGTCAGCCTGGCGCAACAATGTATCGATCAGGATGCTGCATCGGTCGCCTTTTACTGTTTTTTCAACAGCCATAAGGTCAACATGGATCTCAGGAACGGTGAGTTCGATGGAGCCGGTGGTCGGACCCTGGATATAAATCCTGTCTCCGGGTTTAAGCTGCCCGGATTCCATTTTTATCTCGGCAACCTTCAGTTTTTTAAAGTAGTTGGTAACCTTTCCGATGTATTCTTTGGACAAGGTTGCCACCGATCCATGCTGTTCAGCCCATTCACCCATTTTCCGGCCGAGGTAATAGCCATCCCAGAATCCGCGGTTATAAACAGTTTTCAGTCTTTCGGTCCATTGATCGACCCTTTCCCTGGTAAAATCCCCGGTCATTACCGCATTTGCAGCTTCCCGGTAGCAGGAAACAACTGTTTTAACATATTCAGGACTGCGTCCACGGCCTTCGATCTTCAGGATGGAAACGCCTGCGTTAACAATTTTATCAAGGAAACCAACGGTGCAAAGGTCTTTGGGAGACATGATGTACTCATTGTCAATTTCCAGTTCAATACCGGTATCCATATCTGTGACCTGGTATGGCCGCCGGCAGATCTGGACGCAGGCGCCGCGGTTTGCCGATGCATTGTTATGATCGAGGCTCAGGTAGCATTTTCCGGAAACTGCCATGCATAGAGCGCCATGCGCAAAAACTTCGATTTGCACCAGGTTCCCTGACGGACCTTTTATTTTCTGACGTTTGATAGCCCTGGTAATCGCAGCAACCTTTTCAAGAGATAATTCCCTCGCTGTGACCATCACATCTGCAACCTGAGACCAGAATTTCACGGATTCGAGATTGGTGATGTTGGTTTGTGTGGACATATGAACCGGCATTTCAACCGAACGGGCATACCGGATCACGGCATGGTCGGAAGCGATGATGGCATTCACGCCGTTTTTTTTTGCCGAGTTGATGAGGCGCTTCACCTGCGGTAACTCACCGTCATAAATGATGGTGTTGAGGGTGAGGTATGTCTTCACATTAGATTTCCGGCAAATGCGTGCAATCTTCACCATATCCTGCAACGAAAAGTTTACAGTTGACCTTGCGCGCATATTCAGCACCCCAACACCGAAATAGACTGAATCGGCGCCTGCCTGGATAGCCGCTGTAAGGGATTCCCATGATCCTACCGGGGCTGTGATCTCAACTTTTTGCATCATGCAAAGATAGGAAAAGTAGTGGAAGAAGTTGGCAGTTGGTAGTTGGCAGTTGGCAGTGGGCAGTTGGCAGTTGGCAGTGGGCAGTTGGCAGTTGGCAGTTGGCAGTGGGCAGTTGGCAGTTGGCAGAGGGCTAGTTGGCAGTGGACTGCAGACTGCAGACTGTGGACTTTTTACCGTCATGTGTTCAGCCAGTTTTCGATCATTTGTTTTCCGGTTGGGGTCATGATTGACTCTGGGTGGAACTGGACACCGGTGATGGGCAGGGTTTGATGGGACAGGGCCATGATCGTGCCATTGTGTGTGATGGCAAGCGTATCAAAACAATGGGGAAGGGTTGCCGGGTCAATGGCCCAGGAGTGATAAAGCCCCACGGTGCACGCATCAGGAATTCCCCTGAAAAGCGGGTGATCCGGGCAGAGGATTTTTAGTTTTCCTGGCTGACCGTGCATAACTGAAGGCAGGTTGAACAATGATCCTCCAAAATGCAATGCAATTGACTGAAGTCCAAGACAAACGCCAAATACAGGGATGCGTTTAACGCCATTAATCCAAAGCTGTTCAATGGTTTTCAGGATATCGAACATGGCGGGCTGTTCCTGGGGAAGTCCGGGGCCGGGTGAAAAAATAATCCGGTCATACAGGCAAAGATCACTGATTTTTAGTTGTTCAGGATTGAGGATTTTAACATTAACTTTGCCTATTGTACGCAATAGCTCAACAAGGTTCCAGGTGAATGAGTCATGGTTATTGAGAAGTAAAATGAACATGATTTGTTAAATTAAAAATTAAAAATTATGAATTACGGATGAAGGAATTTAATGTAACACCCAAATTTAAACTTCTGTTCCATGTTCATCAGACGTGCTGAAATCATCGATAAAATTAATCATTTTTCCGGGCGTGGTGAGCCTTTTTTATTCGCCATTGATTATACCGGAGAAAACGGATTTGTATTATCACCTGAAGATGCTGAAAACATTGGATTTAAATACGATATTGGTGAACATAAAAACACGGTAGAATCGGATATAAATATTCAGCTGAAATTCGATTTATTTCCGGTCAGTACAGAAACGTATAAAAAGAGTTTTGAAAAGGCCTTATTTCATCTGAAAAGAGGCGATACTTACCTGCTTAACCTTACTTTTCCAACCACGATTCAGTCAAATTATTCCCTGGCAGGGATATTTAATGTCAGCGACGCCCCGTTTAAACTTTTTATTCCGGGTCGCTTCGCCATTTTTTCTCCTGAAATTTTTGTTAAGATATCGGGATCCCGGATATCCTGCTGTCCGATGAAAGGAACCATTGATGCTGACATTCCCGATGCCAGACGAATATTACTGGCTGACGAAAAGGAGGTTTTTGAACACAATACGATTGTTGACCTTATCAGGAATGACCTTTCCATGGTATCCACGGATGTGCGGGTGACCCGGTTCAGGTACCTTGACCGGATACACACAAACAGGGGAGATCTGCTTCAGATGAGTTCAGAAATTTGCGGGGAACTGCCACAAGGCTACCGGCATCATCTGGGAGAAATCCTGTTTGCTTTGCTGCCTGCAGGTTCGGTTACCGGCGCCCCGAAAGAAAAGACCGTTGAAATCATCCGGGCAACAGAGTCGTACGAACGGGGTTTTTATACCGGGATATTTGGCTATTTTAACGGAGAATCCCTGACTTCGGCAGTCTCGATACGTTTCATTGAGGAGACGACCGGCGGCCTGGTGTTTAAAAGCGGCGGAGGAATTACCGCATTGAGTGATATGAAGAGTGAGTATGCAGAGATGCTAAAAAAAGTGTATGTCCCTGTTGTTTGAAACCATCTGCATAATAAACGGGATCCCACAGCATATGAGGTGGCATGAATTGCGCATGAACCTTGCAAGGCAGGAGATCTGGAAATCATCCGTTCCGTTGATCCCCGGACCCGAAATAAAAGTTCCATCGGAGTTTTCAGCCGGTGTTGTCCGATGCAACATTTACTATGACAGGGAGATTAATCATGTCAGTTTTAAAATGTACGACAAGCACATCATCCGCTCGCTGAAGATGGTCAACTGCGGAGATATTGATTATCATTTGAAATATGCAGACCGTTCATTGCTCGAATCTCTTTTTCGCCTGCGGGAAACATCGGACGAAATCATGATAGTTAAAGACGGTCTGTTGACCGATACTTCCATGTCAAATCTGATTTTTTTCGATGGACAAAATTGGCATACACCCGCTCAGCCGCTGTTAAAAGGCACCTGCAGGAACCGGCTCGTGGCTGAGGGCCGGATTTTTGAACGGGATATCCGTGTGGAGGACCTCGGTAATTTTGCCGGTTGCAAACTCATCAACGCCATGCGCGACCCCGACGAAGAGGTGATGATCCCGGTATCGGAAATCAGTTGATCCCGGAGCAGCAGATTAGTTACTTTACCAATCTGATTTGCAGTTCTTTCAGCTGTTCTTCCTTGATGGTTGAAGGGGAATCGATCATCACATCGCGGCCTGAGTTGTTTTTCGGAAAGGCAATGTAGTCCCGAATGGAGTCTCCTCCGCCGAAGATGGTGGCCCAGCGGTCAAAACCAAATGCGATGCCGCCATGAGGCGGTGCGCCATATTCAAACGCATTCATCAGAAATCCAAACTGATCGACAGCCTCTTCATCGGTAAAGCCCAATACGGAGAACATTTTTTTCTGCAAATCCTTATTATGGATCCGGATGGAACCTCCGCCGATCTCAGTGCCATTGATTACCAGGTCGTAAGCATTGGCACGAACAGACCGTGCATCGGTATCCAGCAAAGCAATATCTTCCGGCTTCGGTGAGGTAAATGGGTGATGTTTTGCATAAAAGCGACGGGTCTCATCATCCCATTCCAGGAGTGGAAAGTCAACCACCCACAAAGGTTTAAAATCACCAGGCTGAACAAGTTTCATGCGTTTCCCCATCTCAAGGCGGAGGGTGCCAAGCGCAATCTGTGTTTTTTCTTCTTTCCCTGCGAGGATGAGGATCAGATCGCCCGGACTGGCATTGAACTTTCCGAGGATTGTCATCAACTCTTCCGGGGAGTAGAATTTATCTACAGAGGATTTTGCAACGCCATCCAGGCCATACTTTATATAAACCAGTCCGGATGCACCGACCTGTGGTTTTTTAACGAATTCGGTAAGCTCGTCAAGCTGTTTGCGGGAATATTCGCTGCATCCTGCCGCATTGATTCCCACGACCAGTTCAGCATCATCGAACACCTTGAAATTCTTCCCCTTCATCAGGTCGTTCAGCTCAGTGAATGTCATGCCGAAGCGGATATCCGGTTTGTCGGAGCCGTAGCGTGTCATGGCTTCATCATAGGAGATCCTCGGAAAATCGCCCATGTTGATATTCAACACCGATTTAAACAGGTGTTTGGCCAGTCCCTCGAAGGTATCCAGGATATCTTCCTGGGTGACAAAGGCCATTTCACAGTCGATCTGGGTGAATTCGGGCTGCCGGTCGGCACGCAGGTCTTCGTCGCGGAAGCAACGTACGATCTGGAAATAGCGGTCGAACCCCGCCACCATCAGCAGCTGTTTGAAGGTTTGCGGCGATTGTGGCAGCGCATAAAACTGCCCCGGGTTCATGCGGGAAGGCACTACGAAATCGCGTGCGCCTTCGGGCGTTGATTTGATCATGTAAGGCGTTTCGATCTCCAGAAAGCGCTGGTTATTCAGGTAGTTCCGGGTCTCGATGGCCATTCTGTGGCGCAACTCAAGGTTTTTCCTGTTCACGGTGCGCCGTAAATCGAGGTAACGGTATTTCATGCGCAGCTCCTCACCGCCATCGGTATTGTCTTCAATGGTAAAGGGCGGTGTTTTGGAAACATTCAGGATGGTGATACTTCCGACCAGTATTTCTATATCTCCCGTGGGCAGTTTCGGGTTCTTGTTGCTACGTTCTGCTACTTTTCCCGTGGCGGAAATCACAAATTCACGGCCCAGTTTGCGGGCTTCCATGCATAACTGACTGTTTACTTCGAGGTTGAATACCAACTGGGTAATTCCATAGCGGTCGCGCAGGTCGATGAAGGTAAGGCCGCCCATGTCGCGCGAGCGCTGGAGCCAGCCGGAAAGGGTCACTTCCAGGCCGGCATGGGCCATGTTCAGTTCGCCGCAGGTGTGTGTCCGGAGCATATAAAATATTTTTTTGGAGTGCAAAGGTAGGATGAATTTACGATTTTACGATTTACAATGATTGATTTACAATTTTCATGATATTTTCCAATGGCGGACATTTAAACCACATTGGTTTGGATTTACTGCAGATATTCGGTTTCATAGCCAAAGATGTCGGATTTTCTGCAAATGG
>JAPLDG010000098.1 GCA_026391845.1 Bacteroidota bacterium
AGGGGGAACCGGTTATACCGGGAAACTTTATAAAACAAGGATTGGCTCGCCCCTTACCGGAATCGGCCAGGATCCATCTCCATCAGATGGATTTTCACTTGACCAGAACTTTCCAAACCCCTTTGGTCGTTTGACTAGCATCGGATTTGCCATTCCGGAACGGTGTTTTGTAACCCTGAAAGTTTACGATGTGCTGGGGAATGTGATTGCAACCCTGGTGAATGGCATTGAACAGCCCGGCATTAAATCATTGCAGTTTGATGGTGACGCGCTTTCCGATGGGATCTATTACTACCAGTTAAGGACCGAAGACTACACGTCGACGAAGAAATTTGTTCTTCGCAGATAAAACAGCCACAGAGAGGTTCCTACTGCTTCCAGGATGGCAAAAAGAACAGGTGTTTCATAAAGGTAATTACTGTTTGATGACCTTGATGGTTTCTGCGTTTTCGCCAGTTATTAAACGGAAAAAATACACTCCCGGCATTAGTTCCCCGGCATTCCACGTTTGACAATGATTGCCCGGCGCCATGTTTTTCCAATTTTCCGAAAAAATCACCTTTCCACCGATATTGAAAACCTGCAGCGATACATCAGCCTTTGAACCCATTTCGAAATGAAGAACAGTTGATTCTGAAAACGGGTTTGGACTGGCTGAAAGGGAAATTGCAGGTAGTTTGACTGGTGTTTTTCCTGAACCCGTTATGATTGCATTATTTTTAAAATAATCAAAGGTCCCGTCATAATTGCCCAGGGTAAGGTCGTAATCACCATCGGCATCAAGGTCGGCAAATGCCGGGGCAGTATTCTGGCCTCCCGAAATTCCCTGGACCGGCGTTGGGTTTTCAACCCAGCTGGTGCCGGTGTTTTCGAAATACCGGACATCCCCTGATATATTTCCGGTAATGATGTCAAGGTCGCCGTCCATATCGAGGTCGGCAATGGCCGGAACGCAGTTGCTCCCGACATCTATGGTGCCGAAAAAATTGGGGATGACAGTCCAGACAGGATTGGTTGAAGATCCGGTATTCCTGATGTAGTTTAATTTTCCTGCTTCGTTCCCTGCAACGATATCCAGGTCACCGTCCTGGTCAAGATCGACCAGGCGCGGCGAAGACCAGCCTCCAAGTGCCACCGTTCCAAGTGCTCCAGCCTCCAGCACAAATCCAACTCCTGTATTCCGGTGGTAATAAAGCTTACCGGACAGATCGCCCACGATGGCATCGGGAAGACTGTCGGCGTTAACATCGCCAATTGCCACCGCACCATAGATGGAATGTTTGAGGGTGGTAAAATAGCCGCTGTTTTCTGTCCAGGCAGGGCCTGAGGCTGTACCCGTGTTTTCGTAATATTTGATGTTGCCAAGCTGGCTACCGCTGAAGAGATCGAGGTCGCCATCGTAATCAAAATCAAAAAAATATGGATTGCTGGCACCACCCACATCCAATACTCCGCCAAACAACGTTGTATTTACCTGCCAGGCCGGCACCGAAGGGCTTCCGGTGTTTACGTAATAATTGAGCGGTCCGGCTGCTGAGCCAAATACCAGGTCGGGTTTTTCATCACCATTGAGGTCGGCCAGGTCGGGTGAATTCCAGTAGGTCTGGTTTCCGATCGCGGCAAACACGGCGTTGTTGGTTACCCATGATGCGCTGACGGGATTCCCGGTGTTCTGATA
>JAPLDG010000209.1:0-11147 GCA_026391845.1 Bacteroidota bacterium
GCAGGTGCAGCATTACAACGGAATCAATTTTCTCACAGCCAAAGTTGACCTGGATGCAGAAACCGTTAAAAATCTTGCCTACGAACTGAATGCATCCATCCCCGATCTCTTCCTGGTTCTGGCATCCGAATCAGACGGAAAGGCAACGCTCACGGTGATGCTTTCAGAAAATCTGATCAGGGAGCGAAAAATGCATGCCGGGAATATTGTCCGCGAACTGGCCAAAGAGATTCAGGGAGGTGGCGGAGGCCAGCCTCACATCGCGACAGCCGGAGGAAAAAACCCGGCAGGAATTCCCGCTGCTCTTGAGAAGGCAAAGGGTTTTCTGACTGCTTAATTTAGCGTGCCTGCTTAACCCTAATTTTGTATCTTTGTGATGTTTTTTAATGAATATGGAGAATAACGGAAACACACCGGTTGAAACCGAAATAACACAGCCTCAGGAGGTGACTTTTGAAGAGAGTGACGTCTTTGAATTCAGACAGGCCAAATTGCCCGACAACCCTTTCTTAAGTCGCGGATGCTGCCAGTCACCCAAACTGTATCATAAGAATGAAACGGTATTTCAGCATCGCTGCAGTAAATTCGATTCTCATGACTGGCTGAAAGACATTCCTGAGCATCCGGATATGGTTCAGATGGACATCATTGAAGTGCGATTCAAAAACAGCCGGAAAGATTTTTTCCGTTCCCCGCCTGATCTGGATCTGGCCATAGGAGATATCGTCGCTGTGGAAGCCTCTCCCGGACATGATATCGGGCTCGTAAGCATGATGGGTGAAATGGTTCGGTTTCAGTTGCACAGAAAACATTTGCCGGCCTCCCCGGATGATATCAAAAAAATTTACCGGAAAGCTCGTCTGACCGATATTGAAAAATGGATCGCATCTGTGGAATCTGAAACATCAACCATGTTTCGCGCACGTGGCATCGCAGACAGCCTTGGATTGTTAATGAAGATCAATGACGTTGAAATACAGGGAGATAACACCAAGGCGATTTTTTACTACACGGCCGAAGACCGGGTAGATTTTCGTGAATTGATTAAACTTCTCGCTGAGGAATTCAAAGTTCGTATCGAAATGCGCCAGATTGGCGCCAGACAGGAGGCAAGCCGCCTTGGAGGGATCGGTTCCTGTGGCCGGGAATTATGCTGCGCCACCTGGATGAGCGATTTCAAGTCGGTAACGACCAATGCCGCCAGGGTACAACAACTATCGCTGAATCCCCAAAAACTTGCCGGGCAGTGCGGGAAACTCAAATGCTGCCTCAACTATGAGTTTGACACCTATGTCGATGCCATGAAAGGCATGCCAAATACGGAGGTCAGATTAAAAACGAAACGTGGAGATGCCGTGCATCAAAAAACAGACATCTTCCAAAAAATTCTCTGGTATTCCTATATCAACGACCTTGGAAACCTCATACCAATCCCCGTCGAACAGGTAAATTTCATTCTGGAGGAAAATAAAAAAGGAAATTCCCCCGAGAAGCTTGAAGATTTTTCAAAACCAATTGAGAAAAAAACTGCGTTTGAAAGCGGTGCAGTTCAGGATGACCTTACCCGTTTTGACCATTTATAAATTTTCCGTTTCTACCCATCAAATCATGACCCGGAGCCTGGAAAAAAGAACGCTTCTCCTGTTTTTTCTGCTGATTATGGTATTTTTTTCCTGTGATTCCAAACGGGTATTTGAGGAACACATTCCCCTGAAAAAAGGGGTGTGGAATGTGAACAATATGCTGCAATTCAATGTGCCGATTACTGACCTGATTGCTGGATATAACGTTTACCTGAATGTTCGGAATGGCCCGGAATATAAATACAGCAACCTGTTTCTGTTTATGAATACCATTTTCCCCGACGGACAAATCGCCCGCGACACCATCGAACTTACCCTGGCCGATTATGATGGACGCTGGCTGGGATCAGGGATGGGGAGCGTGAAATTCAGCCGCTTTTTATTCCAGAAAAATGTCCGGTTCAAACAAGCCGGGAATTACCGTTTTGTTATGGAACAGGCGATGCGGGTATCTGATTTAAACGGAATCAACGATATCGGTTTACGGATCGAAAAACAATAACCCATTCGTCATTAAATTCCTCATCTGCAGCAAAATGCCAGCACCTTCTGCCAACAACCCGCAAATAAAAAAATACCTGAAAGGATTCTGGCTGTCATTTCTCGCACTGGTCGGACTGATCATCCTGTTTTTTGTCGCGATAACCTTCGGATTGTTTGGGAAAATGCCTTCTTTCGAGGAACTTGAAAACCCGAAAAGCAACCTTGCCACCGAAGTGATCTCTTCAGACGGGAAACTATTGGGAAAATACTATATCGAGAACCGTTCCAATACTCACTATGAGGAGCTTTCGCCCAACGTGATCAATGCCTTGATCGCCACCGAAGATGCCCGTTTCGAAGATCATTCCGGGATCGATGCCATCGCAATTTTCCGGGTTTTCTGGGGGATGGCTTCCGGTTCATCAAAAGGAGTTGGTTCAACCATCACCCAGCAACTGGCCAAAAACCTCTTTCCCCGCAAACAGGATCGTTCATCCCTCGAAACAGTGCTGATCAAATTCAAAGAGTGGATTACCGCCGTGAAACTTGAGCGAAACTACTCCAAGGATGAAATCCTGGCGATGTACCTGAACACGGTTGACTTTGGGAGCCAGTCGTACGGCATTAAATCAGCCGCCAAAACCTACTTCAACAAGGAACCTTCACAGTTGGACATTGCTGAGGCTGCCGTGCTCATCGGAATCCTGAAAGCGCCTACCTGGTTCAGTCCCGTTCGCAATCCTGCCCGTGCCTTTGAACGCCGCAACACGGTGATGCACCAGATGATGAAATATGACTATATCACTTCTGCGGAATTTGATTCATTGAAATCGATCCCGGTCGATATGACCAACTACCGGCTTCAGGATCACACTACCGGTACTGCAACCTATTTCCGTGAATATCTCCGGATGGTACTGGCCGAATGGTGTGTTCAAAACCCCAAAGAAGACGGAACTCCCTACAATCTCTATCGCGACGGACTCAAAGTTTACACCACCATCAATTACCGGATGCAGGAACATGCAGAATCAGCCATGCTCGAATATCTTGGAAAAGAGTTGCAACCTGCCTTCTTCAAACACTGGAAAGGCGTTGCAAATGCTCCTTTTGCCTTTGAAGGGGCATCAGCCAAAAAAGAGACCGACAACCTTCTCCATTCGGCCATGCGGAGAACAGACCGCTATTATCACTACAAAACCAGCGGGAAAAGCGATGAACAGATTCTCCAGGAATTTAAAGTCCCGACAAAAATGAAGGTTTTCTCTTACCGGGGGGAGATCGATACCGTGATGACACCTCTGGATTCGATCCGATATTATAAATTTTACCTGCAATCGGGGATCATGTCAATGGATCCGCTTACCGGTCAGGTAAAAGCCTATGTTGGGGGGATCAACTATCGTTTCTTTCAGTACGACCATGTCAAACTCAGCAAACGGCAGGTTGGTTCCACATTTAAACCATTCCTCTATACACTTGCAATGCAGGAGGGAGAATCTCCTTGTTCCTTGTATCCCAATGTTCAACCAATCATCGACCTGGGAAACGGGGATGTTTGGGCGCCTGAAAACGCCAGTGACGAACGACTCGGTCAGCAGGTCACCCTCAAATGGGCGCTGGCCAATTCGAACAACTGGATTTCCGGGCAGCTGATCCGCAAATATTCACCCAAGGCGGTGGTGGCCATGGCACATAAAATGGGTGTAACCAGCGACATTCCGGTGGTTTATTCCATTGCTCTGGGATCCTGTGACATCAGTTTATATGAGATGGTTGGCGCCATGAGCGTTTTTGCCAACAAGGGAGTTTACATTGAACCGAGTTTCATCACCCGCATCGAAGATAAGAATGGCAACGTGCTCCAGACATACAATGTAAAATCTCAGGAGGTCATCAGCGAAGAGACAGCCTACCTGATGATACAACTCATGAAGGGTGTTGTGGACGTGGGGACAGGCGTTCGTTTGCGGTATAAATATGGCCTCGACAGTCCGATTGCCGGAAAAACAGGAACCACTCAGAACCAAAGCGACGGATGGTTCATGGGGATTACCCCCGATCTGGTCACGGGTGTCTGGGTTGGATGCGAAGATCGTGCGGCCCATTTCAGAAGCATTACCCTGGGACAGGGCGCCAATACGGCCTTGCCGATCTGGGGACTATACATGCAGCGCATTTACAACGACCCGGCGCTTCATTATTCCAAACGAGATTTCGACGCTCCTAAAAAACCATTGAACGTTGATCTGGACTGTGGGGATGAAAACACGCCAGGTCCGTCAAAGGGCAGCAAGAAAAAGCAGGTAATCGACACCGATGAGTTCTAACTTCCCACCCAATTTTGAACAAAAACTGGGGTTTGACGTGATCCGTCAGATCCTCAGCGACTATTGCCTCTCCACGCTCGGCCAGGTCTGGGTGATGAAAATGGCATTTTCGACGGATGCTTCTGAGATTCATACTTCCCTGCAGCAGACATCTGAATTGAAGGCCATCCTGCAATTCGAAGATCAGTTTCCGGCACAGGATTATTATGATCTCATTCCTGAACTGCTCAGGATACGAATCCCGGGTACTTATATGGAGACGGAACAGCTCTCAGAACTCAAACTCTCTGTTTTGACCATCTCCGAACTGCTGCTGTTTCTTGCCGAGCGGAAAGAGAAGTTCCCCGCATTGTACTCCCTGGCCAATGGCTCAGGGGAACACGAAACAGGATTCTCTCCCCTGGCGGCAATTCCCCTGCTTCAATCGATCGTATCGCAGGTTGAACGCATCCTGGACGACAAATCGGAGGTGAGAGATTCGGCCTCGCCGGAACTGAACAGGATCCGCAAAGAAAAATCAAGGCTTCAGTCGTCGGTTGAACACAAAATTTTACAGAGTTTTAAACTGGCGCGGCAAAATGGCTGGACGCCTGATGAGGCAGAAGTGACCATCCGGAACGGGCGGCTGGTTATTCCCATGATCAATACCCACAAACGCAAGATCCAGGGGTTCGTACATGATGAATCGGCAACAGGGCACACCGTTTACATCGAACCTTCTGAAATCTTCGAGACCAACAATGAAATCAGGGAACTCGACTACGCCGAACGCAGGGAGATCGTGCGGATTCTCATTGAATTTGCCAGGACCGTGAGACCTGAAATCGACATACTTGTTCACGCTTACCATTTCCTCGGGAAGATAGACTTCGTAAGGTCTAAAGCCCGGTTTGCCATCTCGGTCAAAGGCATCAACCCGATCCACCATCCACCAGCCCGGAAAGAGGGTTCTGGTCATTCCCGCGCAGGAAGCAGCGACCATAAAACCGATCTCTTTTCCTGGCATCAGGCCATCCATCCCCTGTTGTTTCTTTCGCATCAGAAGCAAAAAAAAGAGGTTACACCACTTGACATTGCCCTCAATCATGACCAGCGCATTTTAATCATCTCCGGACCGAATGCCGGGGGTAAATCAGTCTGCCTGAAAACCGTTGGTCTGGTGCAGTATATGTTCCAGTGCGGACTGTTACCGCCGGTGCGGGAGGATTCTGAATTTTGTGTTTTCCATAAAATATTTATTGACATCGGCGACGAACAATCCATTGACAATGATCTGAGTACCTATTCTTCCAAACTCATCAACCTGAAATATTTCATTGAAAACATCGATCAGTACTCCCTGTTCCTGATCGATGAAATGGGTACCGGAACCGATCCTTCGCTCGGGGGCGCCATCGCCGAAGCCACGCTTGAAGCGCTGAATGCAAAATCGGCCATGGGGGTGGTCACAACCCATTATTCCAATCTGAAACTTCTTGCTGCCCGTGAACAAGGCATTGTGAACGGCGCCATGCTCTATGACCTGAAAAAATTAAAGCCACTTTTCCAGCTGAAAATCGGAAAACCAGGAAGTTCATTTGCACTTGAAATCGCGCAGGCGATCGGGTTTCCCAATGATGTACTGACCCATGCAAAGTCAAAAACAGGCAAAAGCCAGCTTGACTTCGACCGTGAACTGCAAAATCTGGAAGTCGAAAAACAGGAGATAGATCAAAAAAATACTGAGTTGCGGGTCGCCGATGATTTTCTCGCAGAACTGATCCATAAATACGAAAAGCTTAACGCCGATCTTGACTCGAAAAAGAAGGAGATCATTGAAAAAGCAAGAGCTGAGGCGCGGCAGCTGCTGGATAATTCTAATAAAATTATAGAAAAGACCATCAAGGAAATCCGCGAATCGCAAGCTGAAAAATCACGGACCAAGGAGATCCGGGTGGAATTATCTGAGTTGAAAGAGAAATTATTGCGGGAGCCGGGAATTGAAATTCAAAATGCAAATAGCAAAGTGCAACATTCAAAATCTCAAATCTCAAATCTCAAATCTGAAATCTCAGATCTCAAATCTCAAATACCAAATCCGAAATCTGAAATCTCAGACCCGAAATCTGAAATCCGAAATCCGAAATCATTTTTAATCGGCAGTGAAGCGAAACCTCACCGCTTTCAGTCGTATTTTGACGACCTGCATACCAAACTCACAAACTTTTCGATCACCCTCGACCTGCGCGGAAGCAGGGTGGATGAAGCACTTGCACTGCTGCAACGCTACATCGATGATGCTATTTTATGTTCCATCCCGGAGGTTCAGATACTCCATGGCAAAGGGAATGGCGTTCTCCGGCAGGTGACACGAGATTACCTACGTTCCCAGAAAGAGGTGAAATCAGCCCGCGATGCACCACTCGAGGGAGGAGGCGCTGGGATTACGGTTGTTTCTTTCCGGTAATTTTTCATTTAGTAGATAGTATGCAGTTGGCAGTGGGCAGTTGGCAGTTGGCAGTTGGCAGTTGGCAGTTGGCAGTGGGCAGTTGGCAGTTGGCAGTTGGCAGTTGGCAGTTGGCAGTGGACTGCTGACTGAGGACTGCTGACTGTGGGCTGTGGGCAGCCGGAAAAAAGCTTTGTATTTTTTTACAACCCTTTGGGATTTTGCCAAAAAATTGTATCTTTGCACCCCAATTTGAAAACATATAATCATCATGGCCAATCACAAAAGCGCAGAAAAACGCATCCGGAACACAAAAACCAAACGTACCCAAAACCGTTATCAGGGCCGCACCGTGCGTAATGCAGTTAAAAAATTACGTGAAACCGAAGAACCGGAAGCCCTTGTAAAGGATCTTTCAAAAGTGGTTTCGCAGATTGATAAGCTGGCGAAGAAAAATGTGATCCATAAAAATAAAGCGGCCAATCTGAAAAGCAAGCTGATGCGCAAAGCCAACGCGCTTGCTGTTCCTGCGGCAAAATAATTCTCTTACCGCTTTCTCCTCCATCGCAACCCTTTCAGCGATGAAAGCCTTTGAATGTAGGTTTTCAGGTGACGCTCCTTTTTCCGTGGATAGATGTCTTCAATATGGATCAGGATGCCGGTCTCTTCCACTTCCCCGAAACCATGGTTAATCGCTGTACCAAAAGTGCGCATGGTAGGCGACAGGTTCATATAGGCATTGACAAGCGGAGGTACGTGCTCGCCATGGCTTCGTACAGTCTGTATGAGGATTTTATAATTTTCCTCAAAAGTTCTGGCTGAAAAAAGTTCGGCAATCACCCGGTCAGGAGTTTCACAAATTACCGGTTCAATTGGTAAAATCAATGTTTCCGTATCCGGAAAATACCTTCGCAGAAAATAGAGAATGATGTCACGGGCAGTTCGGTTGTAATCGGGATACATGGTCATTTTTCCAAAGAAATACTTCACATCGGGGTTTTCAATGATCATGGCGCCAAGCCCGTCCCAGAGGTTATCCAGGGCATACATCCCTTTACGGAAATTGACCAGTGGCTGATAGTTGGGCTGAACAAACGAACGTCCCAATTCGATGCTGACCGGCAGATAATCGCGGATAAATTTGTTGGAAAAATTGAACAGTTCAGCGGTAGCGCTGTGCATGCATCCGTTTTGTTCACACTGTATGTCGCGTCCGTGAATAAACCGGTAACCCCCGGTGATCTCACTTTCCACAGGATCCCAAACAATGAGCTGATGAAAGGGCACCTCCATGGTGTCGAACTCGTCGATGTCCACACTTTTGCCGGTTCCGCCGCCGGCATCACGGAAGGTGATCTCACGCAAACGGCCCAATTCACGCATGAGATACGGTGAATCGTGCGCTGTAAACACATAGATTTTGTTATTTCCGTTATTGGTATTCCGCAAAAAAGTGCTGTCAATCAATTCTGATTCAAGCAACTTTTTATCGACAGGCGCTATGATAGGTTCCATGGTACAATATGATGGATGAATTGTATGCGATGTCCGGCATAACTAATTACGATATAAAGATAACTATTTTATGATGATAAAATTATTATCCGCCATAACTGACATAATAATTTCCGGCGCCAATTTTCGTAATTTTGCACTTTGCCTGATGCCATGACAGAAATTCCCGAACGACTGATCGATATTGAAGCGCTTTTTGCTGCCAAAAATCCAAAACTGCTGAGGATCATCCCGAAATTCGTGATGTCCTATCTGAAGCGGATCGTTCACCAGGAGGAGGTGAACGGGTACATCTACCGCAACCGTGACAAAACCGGCCTGCCATTCGTAGAGGCCATTTTGAATGAATTTGGCGTAAAGGTAAACATCATTGATAAACGCAGCGCTCAATTTCTCAAGTCAGCAATTCCGGGATCGCATGAAGGGCTTGTCCCTTCCCATGGCAGGTACATCGTAGCCTCCAACCATCCGCTGGGTGGCCTCGACGGAATGGCGCTGATGCTGGCCCTTGGAAAAATCAGAACGGATATCGTTTTCCCGGTAAATGACCTGTTGATGAACGTTCCGGGATTACGTCCGCTCTTTATTCCGATCAACAAACATGGGCGGAACACGGAAAATGCAAAACTCATCGATGAAACTTTCTCTTCGGAAAAGATGATTCTCTATTTTCCGGCCGGTCTTGTCTCCCGCAAACAGCGGATCAAGGGTTCATCCGTGATCAGAGACCTGGAGTGGAAAAGCACCTTTATCAAAAAGGCCAGGAAATACCAGCGCGACATCATCCCGGTTTACATTGAAGGCCGCAATTCGGAATGGTTTTACAATCTGGCGATGTGGCGAAAACGATTGGGAATCAAGGCAAACATCGAAATGCTTTATCTCGTTGACGAAATGTCAAAACAATTCAATAAAACCATCATCCTGATGGTTGGCGATCCGATATCGTGCACGATGTTCGACAAATCAAAAACCGACACCCAATGGGCTGCATGGGTTCAGGAGAAAGTTTATCAGCTCAGCATATCGCCCGGTACGCAGCCGGATCGAGCCGGACCAGTTCTCTCATCAATGCCCTGTTTACTACCGCATCGGGAAAAATAAAATTCTCGCCCATCATTTCCCGGAATCGTAGCAACTCTTTGAGCATCCTTTGATTCTTTTTGTCCTCCACCGTTAAATCTGTCAATTCAAATGCACGTTCCCAGGCATGAATCGCATTGTCAGGTTCTCCTTTCTCCAACGCATTCTGAGCTCTGTTGAGTTCATTCGCAATCATCAGCAACTGTTGAAAACAGGGATACGCAAACCACTTTTCAGTGGTCATACTTTTATGATAAATCAGTGTGTACAAAACAGATAATTTTATTTAAACAAGCAGGCGGTCAACAACCAGCTGGATTAATTCCTGAATGCCGGCATCCTGAACCTCCATGCTCCGGTTTCCCTGAGATGGCCGGATATTGATGAACGAAGTAAATTCAAGCTGATCACCTTTATCCTTTGATGGATAAATATTGGCACCCCACAGATCCTGCTGCTGAGAACCATTATCAAGCAATAATTTTTCGAGATCGGCATGCATGTCTCCGTCAATTGCCAGGATTTGCTGACGGATATCAACAACGATCTTCATCATTTCGGTAAAATCAACCTCCCGTGATTCCCAAAGGTGAATTAATGACGCGGACTTTGCAATAATTTGCATATATTTGGAATAAATACCAAAGATAGTGAAAATCGACAAGATTGAATTTGTTTGCAGCAGCCCGTCCCTAAAATTCTGTCCGAAAGAAGACCTTCCCGAATTTGCCTTCATCGGACGCTCAAACGTGGGTAAATCATCCCTGATCAACATGCTTGCAGGCCAGAAAGGGCTTGCCAAAGTTTCCAATACCCCCGGAAAAACCCGCCTGCTCAACCATTTTAAAGTGGGATCTTCGATAGCCAGGGAACCAGGCTCAGGAAACCGGACTGGCGGAACAGCTTCCTGGTTTCTCGTTGACCTGCCGGGATATGGCTTCGCGAAACTTTCCAAAACACAGCGGGAGAAGTTTGAAGGACTGATACACACGTATCTTCAAAACCGGGAAAACCTGGCGCTAACTTTTTTATTGATCGACTCCCGGCTGGAACCGCAAAAAATTGATCTTGAATTCATGAACTGGCTGGGCGACAATGAAGTAGGCTTTGTCATTCTTTTTACCAAAACCGACAAACTTTCTAAAACCCAGCAAAGCACCAATCTGGCAGCATATCAGAAGGCTCTTTCTGCCCATTGGGACGAACTCCCTGCCATTATTCTCACCTCTTCTGAAACAAAATCTGGCCGCGAGGAAGTACTTGCAACCATCGGGGAAGCGCTCCTGCAGATCGAAAAAGCCGGCTGAACCCATCAGTCATTTTCAATAAGCCCCCTTCTTCGTTGCTGTGCCCGCATGATCCGGTAATCAAGAATGGCATGGCGCGCAAACTGGCGGTAATTGTGCTCTTTACCCTCCCGAATAAACAAACAAACACCGTTAACCGCCCTGTAACGGGTTTCGACATCAACCCGATTCAGGAATGTTACATGACATAAATCCGTTTTTACCACTTTTGCAATTGCAGGAAGGATCTGCTCAAGTGCATCCCATATCCCGGTATCTGACCCGATAAACACACATACCTCCATGATTTCCAGGCAAGTAACTTGCCCGTCTTCATCAATTCCCGGGAGCGTGGCGAAAACGATGAACGGGCAGTGTTCCCGAAGAGCATCTGCAATCTTTGTTAATTCGAATTTTTGTGATTTCATAGCCGGCCATTTCT
>JAPLDG010000209.1:11189-22353 GCA_026391845.1 Bacteroidota bacterium
ATGGCCGGCCATTTGTCCAAAGGACAAGAGTTGTGGCCGAATGGTTGCGTGGGTATTAAAATAAATATGGGATTCTGATTATTTTAATTCTATCAGCAGATGTCGCTTGGGAACAACCTCTCCCTGTTTTACATACACTTTTTTAACAGTGCCATTCCGGGATGCCAGCAAATGATTATCCATCTTCATGGCCTGAAGCACAAGAAGCGTGTCGCCTTTTTTGACCTTATCGCCATCTTTAACGTAAACCTTGAGAATAGTTCCGGGAATGAAAGCCACTACCTTACGCGAATCCGGTGGAGTATATGGAGTTCTGTTGGCAAACTTTTTTGTAAGCGTGGTTTTATAGGAAATTTCCTCGTACTTGAAATCGATAAATTCTATGTTTTCGTCCATATTTCGCTATTTCGCCATTTCACTATTTCACTACTTCGCCATTTCGCTACTTCACTACTTCGCTATTTCGCTACTTCACTACTTCGCTATTTCGCTACTTCGCTACTTCACTATTTCGCTACTTCACTATTTTTTTAAAACGGAGGAACCCCATGTTTCTTTTTAGGAGTTATCTCCATTTTTCCCTGCGCTAGCCGTAACGAGTGTGTCAGGTAATTTCGTGTTTCATTGGGTTCAATCACGGCGTCAACATATCCGTAAGCTGCGGCCACATATGGGTTGGCAAATTTCTGACGATACTCTTCGATCAGGCGTTTGCGTGTCTCCTCCGGATTGTCGCTCGCTTTTATTTCGCTGCGGAAAATGATGTTGGCGGCGCCTTCGGGGCCCATGACCGCAATTTCAGCAGTTGGCCATGCGAAAACAAAATCGGCCCGAAGATGATTCGAACACATGGCAATATATCCCCCTCCGTAAGCTTTACGAAGTATAACGGTAATCTTGGGAACACTGGCTTCACTATATGCATATAACACCTTGGCGCCATGGCGGATCACACCTGCATGTTCCTGGTCAACGCCCGGAAGGTAACCTGGCAGATCGACCAGGGTAACCAGCGGCACATTAAAGGCATCGCAATAGCGGATGAACCGGGCAGCTTTATCGCTTGAATCACAATCAAGTACGCCGGCAAGCACCATGGGTTGGTTGGCAACGAAGCCCACTGTCTGACCATCGAGACGACCAAAGCCGATCACAATGTTGGCTGCCCACATTTCGTGGACTTCAAAAAAATCGCTGTCATCGGCGATGGCACGGATCACATCACGGACATCGTATGGCTGCATGGGGTTTGTCGGAAAAATGCTGTCCAGCTTGTACTGACGCGATTTTGGCGCTTTCTTGGGGAAAACCTCCGCCTTTTTCTCGTTGTTCCATGGAATGTAGCTGACCAGTCTTTTGATCTGGTCAAAGCAATCTGCCTCGCTTTCAGCAAAAAAATGGGCATTTCCTGTGATTTCGGCATGCACGCGGGCACCGCCAAGATCTTCCATCGAAATTTCCTCACCGAGAACCGTCTTGATCACTTCGGGACCAGTGATGAACATCTTTGAAATTTTATCGACCACAAAAACGAAGTCGGTGAGCGCCGGACTATAAACAGCCCCCCCGGCACAAGGGCCCAGGATGACCGATATCTGAGGAATCACACCGGATGCCTGAGTATTGCGATAAAAAATTTCGCCATAACCCGCCAGTGAATTTACCCCTTCCTGGATACGGGCGCCGCCACTGTCATTGATTCCGATTAATGGAACCTTCATCTTCATGGCATGATCCATGATTTTGGTGATCTTTTTGGCATGCATCAATCCCAGTGAACCTCCTGCCACTGTAAAATCCTGCGCAAAAATGCATACCGGCCAGGCATTGATCGAACCTGTTCCGGTGATGACTCCATCGCCAGGCAAATATTTTTTATCCATGTCGAAATCCTGTCCGGCATGTTTGACAAAAAGGTCGTACTCGTGAAAAGAACTGGGATCAAGTAACGCAAGAATGCGTTCCCGGGCGGTCATCTTGCCAGAAGCTTTCTGCTTTTCGAGGGCCTGTTCGCCGCCCCCTTTAAAGGCTTCCTGCATTCGCCTTTTCAATTCCGTTGTTTTTGCTCTTAAACTCATTTTCAGAATTTTTTCTTTCAAAGGGTGCAAAGATAAGCCTAAACAAGTTAATTAACAAAAATGTAGCCATGGAATAGCCAAGTGTGTCGTAATGTGCTGAATTCGTGACACGTGACATACGTGACACGTGACACGTCACGTATGTCACTTGTCACGTGTCACGCGTCACGCGTCACGCAAGAAATTGACAGACTTCCCAAATATTATTTTGAGTATCTTTGCTACCCAAAGTAAGCCATGACGAATCTGAATCCCGACTTATCCGCCCTGCAGGAAACACCTTATTGGTATGCGGTTTACACTCGGTCGCGATATGAAAAAAAGCTAATGGAACTGCTGTTGGGAAAAGGAATTGAAGCGTATGTTCCCCTGCGAAAAGTAATGCACCAGTGGAGTGATCGGAAACGACTTGTTGAAGAGCCGGTTATCCGTTCCTATTGCTTTGTAAAGGTTGTAAAAGCTGATTATTTCGAAGTATTAAATACGCCTGGCGCGGTGCGTTATATCTGGTTTTCCGGAAAACCCGCCGTCATCCCCGACAGGCAGATCCAAACTTTAAAGGTAATTACAGGCTCCGACGTGAACGTTGAATGCTTGCCCGACACGTTCCAACCCGGAATTCAGGTCACCGTGAATGCAGGGCCATTGCAAGGTTTATCGGGTGAATTGGTCAACATCAAAAATAAAAAAAAGGTCATCATCCGGATCGATCATCTCAACCAGGTGATAACACTCTCTATTTCGCCATTGCTGATATCAATAACGAAATAGCGAAATTATTTGGTTTTTTTTATCATGGTTCCTGTGACCGAAAGGGCGAAGCTGTGCCACCATGCGATTTATTCTCAAATTGATACTCAACAAATATGGACATTTACGAAAAACTGTTAAAAAAAGAGACATCCCTCTCCGTGATCGGCTTGGGGTATGTTGGACTGCCCATCGCGCTTGAATTTGCCCGGAAGGTAAAAGTTGTGGGTTTTGATATCAAACCCGACCGGGTGGAAATGATGAAAAACAATGTCGATCCAAGCGGTGAATTGTCTGCTGATGCATTCGGGGATACCGATATTCTGATCACAGCCAATCCTGAGGATCTGAAATCCTGCACATTTCACATCATCGCGGTGCCTACTCCCGTGGATCAGCATAACCTGCCTGATCTGACGCCACTGCTTGCTGCAACCCGCACCGTAGCCAAAGTGTTGAAAAAAGGAGATTATGTTGTATATGAATCAACCGTTTATCCCGGAGCGACTGAAGAAGATTGCGTGCCCATTCTTGAGCAGTTGTCAGGATTAAAATTCATTACAGATTTCAAGGCAGGTTTCTCTCCAGAGCGGATCAACCCGGGAGATAAGGAACACACCCTTACTTCGATTACCAAGATCGTTTCGGGTTGCGACGATGAATCGCTGGAGCAGATCGCAAAAGTATATGAACTTATCATCAAGCCCGGTGTTCACAGGGCTCCGACGATAAAAGTTGCAGAAGCTGCCAAAATTATCGAGAACGCACAGCGCGACATCAACATCGCATTCATGAATGAGCTTTCCATCATTTTTGGCCGGATGAATATCAACATTTATGATGTACTTGAAGCTGCCGGTACCAAATGGAACTTTCTGAAATTTTATCCTGGCCTGGTTGGCGGTCATTGCATCGGTGTGGATCCCTATTATCTTACTTACAAAGCAGCGGAGTTCCGCTACCATGCCCAGGTAATCAATGCAGGGCGCTACGTGAACGACAGCATGGGATTTTATGTGGCCAAGCAATGCGTCAAACAGCTCATAAAAGTCGGGAAAAACATCCTCAGCGCCAAAGTTCTGGTGATGGGTGCGACATTTAAAGAAAATGTCAGCGATATCCGTAACTCGCGGGTAGCCGACCTCATCAGTGAGTTGAAGCAATACGGCATCCATGTGGATATTACCGATCCTTATGCCAGCCATGACGAATTGATACACGAATATGGTTTCGGACTGACCAGCAACATTCGCCATGACTATGATGCAGTGGTGGTTGCAGTTAATCACCAACCTTACCTCGACCTGACGGAAGAATATTTCAAATCGATCACCTCGGAAAATGGAATTCTGATTGATGTGAAGGGAATTTTCCGGAAAAAAATCAGCGGTATGAAATATTGGAGCTTGTAGGCAGTCGGCAGTTGGCAGTCACGTGTCACGCGTCACGCGTCACGTATTTCATCACCACCAAACCATAAATACCCCCCCCAGATGACCACACCAAAAACAGCCCTCATAACCGGTATCACCGGACAGGATGGGGCATACTTAGCGGAATTCCTGCTAAAAAAAGGATACATCGTTCATGGTTTGAAAAGACGATCTTCGCTGTTCAATACAGAAAGAATCGATCATTTATATCAGGACCCTCATACCCAGAATCAGAATCTCTTTTTGCATTATGGCGATCTAACTGATTCCATGAACGTTACCAGAGTTATCCAGGAAACCCAACCGGATGAGATTTACAATCTGGCAGCCATGAGCCATGTGATGGTGAGTTTCGACACGCCTGAATATACTGCCAATGCAGATGGTACCGGCACCTTGAGAATTCTTGAAGCGATCAGACTTCTGGGACTTGTGGAAAAAACCAGGATCTACCAGGCTTCAACATCGGAACTGTACGGGAAAGTACAGGAAATCCCGCAAACGGAAAAAACCCCGTTCTATCCGAGAAGTCCGTACGGCGTGGCAAAGTTGTATGCCTATTGGATCACGGTAAACTACCGCGAAGCATACAACCTTTTTGCGTGTAACGGAATCCTGTTCAACCATGAATCGCCCATCCGGGGTGAGACGTTTGTAACCAGGAAGATCACAAGAGCGGTAGCGCGGATTGCATTGGGCCTGCAGGCAAAGCTTTATGTGGGTAATTTATCATCGCAGCGGGATTGGGGACATGCCAAAGATTACATCAAGGCCATGTGGCTGATTCTGCAGCACGACAAACCCGACGATTACGTAATTGCCACCGGAATCACCACCCCGGTAAGGGAATTCATCAGAAAAGCGTTTCGCGAACTAGGGCTTACCATCGAATTTTCCGGTATTGGCGCTGCAGAGAAAGGAATCATCATGGACAGTGAGAATGTCGATTTTAAACACATCATCGGGAAAGAGGTTGTTGCGATCGATCCAAGGTATTTCCGGCCCACCGAAGTGGAACTGCTCATCGGCGACGCTTCGAAAGCAAGATCCGTGCTGGGCTGGGTCCCGGAATATGACCTGGATGCGCTGATCAGCGAGATGGTCAAATCCGATTTCAGGCTGATGCAAAAAGAGAAATTTCTGAAAGAAAACGGTTTCAATACCCTAAACTACTTCGAGTAATGGAAGCAACATCCAAAATTTATATCGCCGGGCACATGGGCATGGTTGGTTCGGCCATCAGCCGTAAACTCCGCCATCAGGGATTCACAAACATCATCGGCCGCACGCTGGAGGAGCTCGATCTCACCAGTCAGCAGGCCGTAGCTGATTTTTTTGAGGCGGAGAAACCGGAATATATCGTTCTCGCAGCGGCTAAAGTTGGTGGAATCCTTGCCAACGATACCTACCGCGCCCAGTTCATCTATGAAAACCTGATGATTGAAGCGAACATCATCCACCAGGCATATCTTCACGGGGTAAAAAAGTTGCTGTTTCTGGGAAGTTCCTGCATCTATCCAAAAAATGCACCGCAGCCCCTGAAAGAGGAATACCTCCTCACCGGTGAACTGGAACAGACGAACGAGCCTTATGCCATCGCCAAGATCGCCGGAATCAAGCTCTGCGAAAGCTACTACCGCCAATATGGGTGCAACTTCATCTCGGTGATGCCCACCAACCTGTATGGTCCCAATGACAATTACAACCTCGAAACCTCTCACGTGCTTCCTGCCATTATCCGCAAGATGCATCTGGCGCAATGTCTCGAGACAGCCAATTGGGAAGGTATCCGCACGGACCTCGACAAACGCCCGATCGAAGGAATCAACGGAAATTCAACAGAAGTCGAAATCCTAAACATTCTCAAAAAGTACGGAATCAGCCTCAACCCGGACAACCTGTCTGCCTCCTCCGTCACGCGTCACGCGTCACGCGTCACCTTAACACTCTGGGGCACCGGCCAGGTTTTCCGTGAATTTCTTCACGTGGATGACATGGCCTCTGCCTGTGTAAAAATCCTGGAAGAGCTAAATACCGAAGACCTCATCACCCGTCATGCGTCACGTGTCACGCGTCACGCCTCACCCATCACGGCTTTTATCAACATCGGCACCGGCGAAGACCAGACCATTGCTGAAATCGCATCCCTGGTCAGGTCCATTACAGGATACACCGGTGATATCCGCTGGGACAACTCCAAACCTGATGGTACTTTAAAAAAGCTGCTCGACGTATCCATGCTGAAGGAACTCAACTGGAGTCCCCACTATTCTCTTCATGACGGGATTTTATCGGTATATAAACAGTACATCGATTCGAAAAGATCATAGACAAAATAAACGCATTATTTGCAGGAACCACTAAGAGACAAGCCCATGATGAATATATTGGTAACAGGCGGCGCCGGATACAAAGGAACAAAACTAACCGAAAAGCTACTGGAAAGAGGCTATAAAGTAACAGTTTTTGACAATTTCATGTATGGTTACGAATCCTTGCTGCATATCGGAACACACAAAAACCTGACAGTCATTAAAGGAGATATCCGCAACGGAGTTCCAAACATACAGACCTTCGATGCCATTTTCCATCTTGCCGGGATCAGCGGGTTCCCAGCCTGTGCGGCCAACCCTCATTCGGCTCATCTTATCAATGTGGACGCAACCAGAAAATTGCTGGAAACCCTGTCAAAAGAACAGATTCTGATCAATGCCTCAACCACCTCCTTCTATGGCAAATCGGGCAGTTCATGCACAGAAGATACGATGGTGGATCCGGTCAGTACATATGGAATGACAAAATATGAAGCCGAAAAGATAATACAGGAAAGAGAGAACGCAATCAGTCTTCGGTTTGCGACTGTTTTCGGGATAAGCCCGAAAATGCGCATGGATCTGATGGTGAACGACTTTGTATATAAAGCAATGAAAGAAGGCGTTCTCGTACTTTTCGATAGTTTTGCCAAACGCACCTTCATTCATATTGACGATGCAGTAGCCTGTTATCTTTTTACGCTTGACCATTATTCCCAAATGAAGGGACAGGTATTCAATGCAGGAGGTGAACACCTGAATTATACAAAGCTGGAGATTGCACAGGCCATCAAAAATAAAATTGAATTTACGATCATCGATTCGGAAATGAAAGACAAAGATCTCCGGCATTTTCTGGTCTCTTTCTCTAAAATCAGGAACCTTGGATTTATTCCGGCAAAAACCATTGAAGATGGCATTGATGAAATGATCAAAGTTTACTCCTTCTATGAATATTTTTCCCATTATCGCATTATTTGATTTATCCACAGAGCTATAATTTCACCCATGTCTACTTCAGAAAAATCTTTGGCCATCAACGGGGGAGTGCCCGTCAGGAAAACGCCTGTCATCATTCACAAACCAGCCATCCATCCTACCGATATTGAACACGTTTCAAAAGCGGTGGAATCGACGTTTGTCAGCGGGGATGGGCCGGCATGCCGGGAATTTGAAAAAAACCTGGCAACCTACCTCGGTGTGAAGCACGCCCTTTTTCTTACATCCTGCACAACGGCGCTCGACCTGGCTTTTATGGCCAGGGAGTTTGCACCAGATTCAGAGGTCATCGTTCCCGATTTCACCTATACCTCCAGCGCGCTCGGGCCTTTGCTCAACAAATTAAAAATTGTTCTTGCAGATGTAGATCCCGATAACGGCAATCTTGATCCGGCAAAACTGGAACAGTACATCACCAAAAAAACAGTGGCAGTCGTCCCGGTCGATTATGCCGGTAACCCTGCCGATATGGATGCCATCAATGCCATTGCCCGCAAACACGATCTATATGTGGTTCATGATACTGCCCAATCGATCGGTTCGCTGTACCACGGTAAAAAAACCGGCAATCAGGCCGCAGTAAGCACGTTCAGTTTTCATGGTACAAAAAACATGACTACCGGAGAAGGTGGTGCCATTGTGACCGATGACGATGAACTGGCCGCGAAAATTAAGATCATGCGCGAAAAGGGAACGGATAAATACTCCTTCCTTTCAGATAACACCAAAAAGGGGTATTATGAATACATCTCACTGGGAAACAGCTATGTACAATCGAACATCCTGGGCGCACTGGGCCTTTCCCAACTGAGAAAACTTGATGAAAACAATGCCCGCAGAGCGCAGATTGCTGATTATTATATCCGGGAATTATCCGGAAACGCGATGTTCTCCCTGCCTAAAATTACCGAAAACAGCAAATCCAACTGGCACATTTTCTACCTGCTTGTACCTGCGGAACACCGGTTCTGGATCCTGGATGCACTGAATGCAGAAGGGATTATGGCGAATGTTCATTATACACCGCTTCACCGGAACAAATATTATCAGGATCTGGGCACTGATGCCGATTTTCCCGGTGCAATGCGCTTTTACGGGCGCCTGATCCGGATCCCCATCTATCCGTCGCTGCTGGATGATGAAATGCGGGATGTTGTCACCGCGGTTAAAAAGGTATTTCTGGCGCTCTCCGATCACTGAAATCATTTCCTGAACAAAGTGATTTGATGAAGAAAACGATCATGATTTTCGGTGCCGGGGAAAATCAGCTGACTTTGATACAAAGCGCAGTTGAGTTGGGATTTCATACGGTTGTCATCGATCCGAATCCGGATGCTCCGGGCAGGGAATCAGCGGATGTATTTGAAGTCGTTGCAGCCAAAGATTATAACCGGACCAGAGAAATCGCTCTGCTTCATGGAGTAGAGGGAATTGTAACCAGCCAGATGGAAAACCCGCTGCCGCTGATGGCACGGCTGGCAGAAGATCTTCATTTCATATTTCCATCCGTGGATTCTGTTCGAAAAGCCAGGAATAAATTCCTGATGAAACAAGATTTTCTTGAGAACGGAGTGCCCTGTGCCCGGGGAATATTGGTCGGGTACAATGAAACGCTTCATGAATCCTCACTCAGGGGGTTTAGTTTCCCTTTGATCATCAAGCCGACGGATGCTTTTTCAAGCCGGGGCGTTTACAAGGTCGGCAGTTGGGATCAACTCTCTGCGCTCATCGGCGAATCCCGTTCCTTTTCCTCAACCGGCGAAATCCTCATCGAAGAATTTATGGAAGGGCCTGAGGTGAGTGTTGAAAGTGTGACATGCCGCGGAAATACGACCGTTGTGCAAATTACCGACAAGGTGATCACCGATTATCCCTACACGGTAGAAATGGCTCATATTCAACCATCTAGTCTTCCTGCGGACACCAAAGAGGAAATTATTGCCATTGTTAAGAACGGAATTACTGCACTGGGGCTGGATCATTGCATCACCCATGCCGAACTGAAGAAAACCCCTCAGGGAGTAAAATTTGTTGAGATCGGGGCAAGGCTGGGTGGCGATTACATTTCATCCTATCTGGTTTTCCATTCAACCGGTTGCAACATCGAAAAATGTGCCATCCAGGTTGCATTGGGGATTGAACCTGATATTCGCATCCCCTTTCGTCATGGTTCCGAAATACAATACCTGGGTTTGCCTGCCGGAATGAAAGTGCAGAAAGTCATGCCTCTCGATGAAGTTTTCACTTCCCCGGGAGTTATCAAAGTCTCTGTATCCATTCGGCCCGGAGAAACCATTCCCATGATAACGAACAGCGCGAAACGAAGCGGGTTTGTAATCTGTCGCGGAAATTCACGGGAAGAGGCGCACCTGAATGCAGAACAGGCGATCGTCAGATTAAAAAATTGCATTGAATTATCAGCCTAAAATCCAAAATCATGTTAAAAGGAACTAAAATCATTTTACGCCCCCTCGAGGCCGGGGACCTGGAAAAAACACTATTGTGGAGAAATCATCTTGCAATCAGAGAGGCTGCAATGGCTCATCCTTTTCCGGTTACCAGGGATCAGGAGAAAAACTGGTTCGATCATGTTTTAAACAGCAAAGACAACAACACAATCTATTTTGCCATCGTGAGAGCCGTTGATGGTGAATTCGCTGGATATCTCTTCCTGAACCGAATCAACTGGATCAGCAGGACCTGCTATTTCTCGATCTACATCGGAGAAGAGATAAACCAGGGTAAAGGATATGGCTCAGAATCTCTGCAACTTATCCTTGAGTATGCATTCCAGGTACTGAACCTGCGGAAGGTTTTACTGGAGGTAAATGCATCAAACAAGGCAGCAATCACACTCTATGAAAGAACCGGGTTTGTTGTTGAGGGTACCCTCAGGGAGCAGTTCTTTATTCGTGGCCAGTATATTGACTCATTGGTGATGGGAATTTTTCATCCATAACTGTTAAACCTTACCAGGTAAGATTTCTTATAAAAACCCATAGATTTCAATGTTCTTTTTCGCTTTACTTTTTTCGTTTCTTTTCTATTTTCTGAACAAGAAATCGACTTCTCTCTTTTTCCTGTTTTTCATTGTAAATGAAGGTTTTCAGGTCATTGATCCTTCCCTTCTTGATTTTGGATTTCATTCAATCCATCCTTATGATTTTGTGCTGATATATATCATTGTTATTTTCGTGATGGAGGTTCTTTCCGGAAAGATAAGCTTCAACAATAATGACAAAGTTGCCCGGTCTATTCTTCTGTTTTACCTGTTTTTACTGACTGCAGTGGGATATGATTATTTTATTGTACAGGACAGTTTTGACAATATATTCAGAACGTCACGTCACTTTATTCTCTTATTATCTTATTTTGTGTTCAAATGTTTCAGTCAGGAGGATATTGAAAAAATTATCAAAATCCTTTTCATCATTACGCTATTGCTTTCTGTTATTTTTATAGTTCAGATTATAACAAAACAGGCAATCCTGTTTGGGGGCAACGTAGGGGAAACAGAGATCGGAAAGTATAATGTAAAAAGGTATAATGGCGTTCCCTTCTATGTTCTGTTTTTCATGCTCTATGCATTATT
>JAPLDG010000209.1:22397-27446 GCA_026391845.1 Bacteroidota bacterium
CAAGTTCCTTTTTATTTTTCTTTCCTTCGGTGTAATTCTCCTGAATTATTCAAGATCATCACTGATATCCATAACCTTGACTTTAATGCTTGCTATGTTCCACTGGCATAGCAGAACACGTACATGGATTTTTCAACTCGTACTTATCACATCTATTATAATCATTCCGATTTATCCCATATTCACTGCCCGTATTGAGCAAGCTACAAGTTCTTTTGACTACGTGCTGTCAGGAAAATATTCAAAATTTGGATGGGATGGAAGGGATACTTTTATTTTCAGACTGGCTCATGCCGAGGAACGCCTTAATTACACAGTTGCATCTATTGATCGTATTTTCTTTGGACTTGGGTTTATTCCCGAAGATAAATACAAGAAGAACACCTTTAAAATTAAAAGTTATGATGAGTCAACCGGATATTATTCTCAGGTTAATATCGGGGATATTGCATGGTCTTACTTCTTCATGAGGCTTGGAATTATTGGAACAATTTTATACATGTATATCTATGTTACCACTGCAGGTTTCTATTTGCGAAATTTGAAGAACAACATTGCATTTATCAGTTTTCTTTTCATGTTTTTAAATATTTTATACTCTTTTTCAACTACGGGAATCTGCCAGGGGCAGTTTTGGCTGATCCCATTCATGATGATCGCTCTGATTGAGAAACAAAACAATTCAATACCAGCCACCACAAACACTCCTCAATCAGGTTGAAAGCACTGATCTTTATTCCTGAATATTACACGCTTGGCTCTACCATACGGTATGGTTTTGAATCCATGCAATATGAAGCGAAGATTGTGGATTATTATACTTTCTTTGGCCAGAAAGTCAAATATTTCATGGATAAAACTGCTGGCTTTCCCGAAAAGGTCACCAGATTTTATAAGCCACGTTACGTTGAATCGATAAACCAAAAATACCTGACAATCATCAGGAATGAGAAGCCTGACCTCATCATCATATACAATAATCAGTACTTCCTGCCCGCAACGCTGAAAAGTATCCAGGGGAAAACCAAAATTGTTTTCATCCTCGGGGATAATCCACTGTATTCTGCTACCAGCGATTATAACCTGGCCATACTCTATTATGCCGACCTGATCGTCTCGCCCGATTCGTTCTGGAGCGGACAATTATACAAACTGGGGTATAAATCCGGCTGACAGTTTCGCATTCAAACCAGATGAAGCTGCCCGGAATTCTTATGGTTCTGACCTGGTTTTTATCGGGAGAAATTACAGGGATGGCTCAGGATACAAACGGACCCTCTTTTACAGCAAATTCGCGTCGTTCAATTTCAAAATTTATGGAGACCACGAGTGGCTTCGGTGGCTGGAATTTTTCCCCGAACTGAAACCGAATTTCATACTCAAAGAACGCGCATTTTCCATCCAGGAAATCAACACGGTTGTCAATTGTGCAAAAATCTACCCGGTCGAAAACAATCCGGGCATGTTCAACGGGATTCATCTCCGCGTGTTCGAATGCATCGGTTCCGGTGTGCTGCCAGTACCCGAGTGGACCAATGATCTGGATACATTTTTCAACAAAATGGTGCCTTCGATTAAAAATTATCATGAGGCCGATGAGATCGCAAGATACTATCTTGAGCATGAGCCGGAAAGACTGGAACTCATAGGTAAACTCCAAAAACACCTGACAAACAACTATTTACCTGGACATTTTGTCGGCAGGATGAAATCAATCCTGAACCTCTGAAACGATATTTTAACAAGTCACACAGGCACGACTTTCCTTAAGAACATATGCATATTGTTCATGTTTTCTTTGCTTTCAATACGGGCGGTTCTGAAACCATGTTGGTTGACATTATGAATGAACAGATCCGAACTAACCAAGTCAGTCTTGTTATCATCAATGATCTTTATGATCCGGTACTGATTGGCAAGTTATCCAAACGAATTACCGTAACCCGGATTGGCCGAAAACCGGGGAGTTTGAACGTAATAAAGATTCTCTTCCTCAATCTGGTTTTATTAAGATTACGCCCTGACATAATACATTGTCATGACCATACGATAATCCGCTATATCATCTTTGCTAAAGGTATAAAGGTTCTTACAGTCCACGGCATCAGGTTCCCGGTTGACAATTTTAACCAATATAATCAGCTTGTTTCCATCTCCCAGGCAGTTAGAAAAGATATGCAGACCAGAAGCGGACCAGAATCCGAGGTAATATATAATGGCATTTTTACGGAAAAAATCGTTGTTCAGGAACCCAGGCTGATTTCTCAGGAAGTATTCAGAATCGTGCAGGTCGGGCGCCTCGATCATGAAATAAAGGGCCAGCACATCCTGCTGAAAGCGCTCTCCAGACTCATTCAAAATCATCAAACAAACATCAGGGTTGACTTTATCGGCGACGGGCCATCCCTGGATTACCTGCGCCGCCTGGCCGTTGAACTGGAGATTTCAGCTTTTGTTGGTTTCCTTGGATTACGCACCCG
Organism: Bacteroidota bacterium; assembly: GCA_026391845.1. Classification (GTDB taxonomy): domain Bacteria; phylum Bacteroidota; class Bacteroidia; order Bacteroidales; family FEN-979; genus CAIVAT01. The sequence goes on from JAPLDG010000209.1 coordinate 24,878, forward strand.
GGATTATATTTACAGTCACCTGAGGGATTATCATCTGCTGGTGCAGCCATCCCTTTTTGAAGGTTTCGGACTCACGGTGGCAGAGGCAATGGCAGCCCGGGTTCCTGTGCTGGTATCGGGCATCGAAGGTCCGATGGAAATTATTGGCCAGGGTGCATATGGATACCACTTCATTTCAGGCGACAGTGACGATTGCGCCAGGCAGATAGAAAAGATAATCATGGATATTGAAACCGATCGTGCAAAGGAAAAGGTCAATGCCGCTCAAAAGTTCGTGACACAGAATTTCAGTGTCACGGAAACTGCCAGAAAATATCAAACCCTTTATGATTCACTCATACAGAGACAATGAATATCCTGTTAATCAACAACGTTCATTACAACCGGGGCGGGGCAGATAAGGTTTATCTGAACACCGGCCGCTTAATGGCCGAACACGGACACAAAGTTTCCTATTTTGCCATCAACAACCCGGAAAACCTCCCCTCAGAATATTCGCGGTACTTTCTCTCCAATCCCGATTTTAAACACCAGTCGGTCTTTGCAAAACTAAAATCCTTTCCCCGCTATTTTTTTTCCGGTGAAGCGCAACGCAATCTGCAGCAGCTCATCACTGAGCAAAAACCGGCGTTAGCCCATATACACCTGTTATATGGAGGCGGGCTGACATCCTCGATCCTGCCTGTATTAAAAAAGAATAAAATTCCGGTGGTACTGACGATCCACGACTATAAATTGTTGTGCCCGGTACTCACCCTGATGGATAATTCATTCAATATCTGCGAGCAGTGCGCTGGCGGGAATTATGCGCATTGCATCCTGAAATTATGCAATCAGATTACACTCTCCACCGATAAAAACCTCTTCAACAGCCTGATTTTTTCTTCCGAATCATGGTTCCGCGACATCTTCTACCACTACAACAGGTACGTGTCCAGGTATATTTTTGTCAGCGAATTTTCCCGGAACATCCATGCCAGGTACAAACCATTTTTCGCCGCAAAGTCGCAGGTCCTTTTCAACTTCATCGATTTTTCCGACAAAGAAAAACCGATCCATGCCAGGGGAGATTACTATCTTTTCTTTGGCAGATTGTCAAAGGAAAAAGGCATTCTCACCCTTCTGGATGCCTTCAGCGAAATGCAGGATTCAAAACTCCTGATCATCGGAAATGGAGAACTTGCTGCTGACATCCAAACTTATATCACCGGGCACCAAACACAAAATATTACGCTCCTGGGATATAAAACCGGCGAGGAGCTGAAATCTTATATTTCGGGATCCAGATTCGTGATGCTTCCCTCTCAGTGGTATGAAAACAATCCGCTCTCTGTGATTGAAGCATTCAGGCTTGGAAAACCCGTCCTGGGAGCTTCCATCGGAGGAATCCCTGAATTGGTGAAAGAAGGTGAAACAGGTTATCTTTTTAATCCGGGATCTGTCATGTCCATCAGGCAGGCTGTTGAAAAAGCCAATGCGATTACAGATCAGGAATATGCAGAATTATCGCATAATTCTTATGAATTCGCCTTCCGGAATTTCAATGCGGAGTCTCACTACGCCTCATTAATGGAACTCTACGAATCGCTGCAATCCTGACAACCATCCCATAAAAAAACGGAAATGCAGATTGTAAATAAGATCATCCGCAAATTAGGCCGGCAAAATTATTCGGTCGATCCAGGTCTCACCCGGAAAGACATGCTCATCATTGCTTTTGAGAAATTCTGCCAGATGTTCAGGGGTTTCCTGTTGAAACTCTTTGTGAAAAAATCGGGCGGTTTGCTATTTGTCGGCAAGCGCTGCAGGATCAAACATGCGCATAAAATCACCCTCGGCCGTACGGTGATGATCGGCGACCAGGTTGAAATCAACGCCCTTTGCAAAGAGGGGGTGATCATCGGGAACAATGTCTCGATCCACAGAAACACCATCATCGACTGCACCGGTGTGATCCGCGAGCTGGGTGAAGGTCTCGAAATCGGAAACAACGTGGGGATTGCCCAGAATTGCTTTATTCAGGTGCGGGGCCGGGTGAAGATAGGTTCCAACATCATGTTTGCCCCCAACGTTTCCATCTTCTCTGAAAATCACAATACTGCGAGCCTTGAGAAGCTGATGATTGAACAGGGAACGATCCGGAAGGGAGTTACCATTGAAGACGATGTATGGATTGGCACGCGTTCGGTCGTTCTCGACGGCGTAACGATCGGCCGGGGAAGCATCATAGCCGCCGGAAGCATTGTAAACCGCGATGTAGCGCCCTGGTCCATTGTCGGCGGAGTACCGGCCAGGCTGATCCGGTCGCGTACAGATAACACATCCAGGTAGTTAATATGGAAAAACGTGAAGTAAAACGGGTATATCCCATCAAAAGAATTGGCAGGAAAATTCTATTCTTTATTGCACGGAAGATCCCGTTCATTCCGGCGGAGTTGAGGGCATGGCTTCATAAAATGGCTGGCGTCAGGATTTCAAAACCCTTTAAGACCTTCATCGGGGCTGATGTTTTTTTTGATGATCTCTTTCCGGAAGATATTGCTGTCGGGGAAAGAACGATCATCACTGA
>JAPLDG010000209.1:27473-29962 GCA_026391845.1 Bacteroidota bacterium
GATGATTTCGACCACATGTACCGCGGGAAGGTCACCATCGGAAGCAAAGTGTTTATTGGCATGAATACAGTCATTACAAAACCGGTAACGATCGGCGACGGGGCAATCATCGGGGCCAATTCGGTGATAACCAAAGACATACCACCCTATACGATTTTTGCCGGAAACCCTGCTGTTTTCATTAAAAACAGAGAGATTAAGAACAGAGAAATAAAACAATGAAGAAGATCTATATTGCAGGATGCGGAGGCATGCTGGGTGAAGCATTTTACATCCAGTTCAGAAACGATTATCTGTTGAAATGTACCGATAAAGATGTCAATGAGAAATGGCTGAGTTTTCTTGATTTTCGCGATTATGAAGCTTACCGGAAAGATGTTCTCGAGTTCAGGCCCGATTATCTGTTTCACCTCGGAGCCTATACCGACCTGGAATATTGTGAATTGAATGTGCCAATGAGTTGAACATTCCGCTTCTCTATATCAGTACGGCCGGTATTTTTGACGGGAAAAAGGATCTTTACGATGATTGGGATCAACCCAATCCGCTGGGTGTTTATGCCCGCTCGAAATACATGGGTGAACGGTTTGTGGCAGAGCATGCCGCGAAGTATCTCATTTGCCGTGCGGGCTGGATGATGGGCGCCGGCCCTGCCAAAGACAAGAAATTCGTTCAAAAACTGATGAAGCAGATCAGGGAGGGGGCGGAGGAGATCTTTATCGTTGACGACAAAGATGGAACTCCTACCTATACACATGATTTCGCCAAAAATGTAAAATTGCTGCTGGAAAAGGAATACTGGGGCCTTTACAACATGGTTTGTGGCGGTCAGACCAGCCGGTATGAAGTAGCAGTTGACCTGTTGAAAATTTTAAATCTGGAGACCCGGATCAAATTGACCGCTGTCCATTCAGATTATTTTCAAAATATCTATTTTGCTGACCGGCCGCCAAATGAAAGGTTGATCAATACAAAGCTGGAACTGAGAAACATCAACATCATGCGGGACTGGCAAACCGCGTTAAAGGAATACATTGAGACCTATTATCAAAATTATCTCACCTGATGTCGGCAGCAGTAGGTAAACAAGCCGGGAAAATCAGGGTTGCCCTCATCGGCACTGTCGGTATCCCGGCAAAATATGGAGGATTTGAAACCCTCGCCGAGCACCTCGTCACCCGTCTTGGCTCCAGGGTTGAATTCACCGTTTATTGCAGCAGCAGGTCATACGAAACCAGTGAACCGCGGTTTAAAAGCGCTAAACTGGTTTATCTGCCATTGAAACCCAACGGAATTCAGAGTATTCCTTATGACATACTTGCCACCATTCATGCTTTTGGCGGTCACGATGTGTTTCTGTTTCTGGGAGCCTCCGGAGCAGTTGTTTTCCCGTTTCTCAGGTTTTTTCCCGGGAAAAAAGTCCTGATCAATCTTGGAGGCCTGGAGTGGCAGCGGAATAAATGGAATTTGACCGGAAAAACCGTACTTAAGTTTCTTGAACGGCTAGCTGTTTATAATTCCGATGCCATCATAGCTGACAATCAGGTAATCAGCGAATATATCAAACAGCGGTATCATAGAGATAGCATGGTGATTGCCTATGGAGGCGATCATGCGTTCAAAACTCCATTGACCGGGGAGACTCTGAGGAGCCAGCCGTACCTTGCAAAACCTTACTCCTTCACCGTTTGCAGGATAGAACCGGAAAACAATGTTCATCTCATGCTGGAAGCATTTGTAGCTTTGCCAGACAGGGAATTGGTAGTTGTCGGAAACTGGGGGGTCTCAACCTTCAGTAATACGCTACTCTCCGCGTATTCCGGTTTTCAGAACATCCACATGTTACCGGCCATCTATCAACCTGAAAAGTTAAACGAACTTCGGGCAAATTGCGCGCTGTACATCAACGGCCATTCTGCGGGCGGAACCCCGCCTTCACTGGTGGAAGCGATGTCTCTTGAACTTCCTGTGGCGGCTTATGATACCAAGAGCAACAGGGCGGCGACACTCAACCAGGCTTACTATTTTGATTCAGCCAAATCCCTTCAGAATTTAATTACCAACCTGACAGACAAAGAGCTCCTGGAAAACAGAAGAGCCATGGCTGACATTGCAAAGGAACATTATTCCTGGGCCAATATCTCGGAAAACTATTTCAACCTTTTTATTGCATAGCGGTCCTAATCCCTTACGCACATCTGACTGCCAATAAGAACCGGAGCAACTTGAAACAGCACATGAAAACAGGCGGAAAACACCCGGATTTAATTTCGGCGTACAGGAAAGTCAAAGAAAATCTTTATTCGGTGAGCCGGAAAAAGGAGTATCAGACTTTTTTTTTCTTTTTTATTTTCCTGATTCTGTACAAAATCGGGGACTTCATTTGGGAATACATTGAACTTCATAAGTTGTTCGGCTATGCAATCCAGTCATCCTACAATTTTTTAATTGAAATTATTCCCGCGATGACAGCCTGGTTTTTTTCATTG